>CAYTDB010000205.1:0-6581 GCA_964436455.1 uncultured Anaerolinea sp.
GATAGCAAACCATCTTCAGCTGCCATTCTAAAAGACGGACAAGTTCTATCTGCCATTGCAGAAGAGCGTCTCTGCCGCATGAAAATGGCAAGTGGAATGCCACGTCAAGCCATTCGACAGGTGATGACAGATGCAGGTATCACTGCAAAAGACATTGACGTGGTGGCGGTGGCACAGAAAGTCAGCGTATTCGAGCCTGAACCAATCCCCTGGAACGGTTGGTTCGACAAGAATCATGCCGGCAGGCCGCGCCCGTTCGAGAAGATCAGCGGGGCACTGGCACCCATTGCCGGGTATATTCCATTTGCTCAAAAAGCCCATCACCAGATCAAGGATATCATCTCGCGAAAACGCCTCGCTCAAATTCCCGAGTATCTGGAAAAGGAATATGGGATTACCGCACCCGTCCAATATTATGACCACCATTATTGCCATGCCACCAGCGCCTATTACACAAGTAATTATGACAGGGCACTGGTCGTAACACTCGACGGTGGAGGCGATGGCTTATCCGGCAGTGTGTATCAGGGAGAAAATGGAAAACTGACCCGTCTCTCTGCCGTGGATAGTTTCAACTCGCTTGGGAATTTCTATTCCTATATCACGCACTTGAGCGGTTTCAAAGCTGAAAGTCACGAAGGAAAGGTTACAGGTCTGGCTGCCTTGGGCAAGCCGACATATATCGAAATTCTGCGTGAGTTCGTGAGCTACAGGGAGCCTGGTCAGATCCAATATGCAGTGCCGATGTATCATCGTTCAGCATTGAAGCAGATCGCAAGCCGCCTCCCTGAAAACTTTGACAAGGCTGACTTAGCTGCCAGTGTGCAACTTCTCTTGGAAGAGATCGGCATTCAGTTCATTCAATACTGGTTGAGGAAAACTGGAATCCGTTCCATCGCTGTCGCTGGTGGTGTATTCTCAAATGTCAAGTTTAACCAGCGCGTCCATGAATTACCTGAAGTCGACGATTTCTTTGTCCACCCTGCCATGGATGATAGCGGACTGGCTGTCGGCGGGGCATTCGCGGCGCTGGCAAACGCCTCGAACATCGATCCAACGACTCTCTCTCAACGGCTAAAAAACGTCTACTTTGGAACCAGCTATTCGGACGATGAGATCCGCAAGTCCATTGAATCTTATGGGTTCGATGCAACGTATGAGTCCAATATCACCGACATCATCGCCAAACTGCTGGCTGAGGGGCGCGTCGTCGCCCGCTTCACGGGTCGCATGGAATACGGACCGCGTGCGCTCGGCCATCGCTCGATCCTGTATCAAACCACTGACCCATCCATCAACGACTGGCTGAATGCCCATCTGCATCGCACAGAGTTCATGCCGTTTGCACCTGCAACATTGCAGGAGTATGCTGACGAATGCTATGATGGGCTTGATGGTGCCCGCGACTCGGCGCGTTATATGACCATTACATTCAATTGCACTGAGAAGATGCGGGAACAATCTCCTGGTGTTGTACACGTTGATGGGACCGCCCGCCCGCAGGTTCTTGACCCAGATACGGCTCCTGATTTTTATAAGATCGGAGTGGCATATCACAAATTGACAGGCATTCCATCCTTGATCAATACAAGTTTCAATATGCACGGTGAGCCCATCGTGTGTACACCGGATGACGCCCTGCGCTCGTTCAATGAGGGAAAGCTCGATTATCTTGCCATCGGTGACTGGCTGGTTGCCAACCCTGAATTGAATAAAAATGGCAAATAATATCGTAGTCACCTATGGGGTGTTGGCAAATTAATGCGAATTGGGATCATGCTGCGTTCCATTGACGAAAAAGGCGGGGTTGGGGTCTACACCCGCAACATCGTCAAAGAACTTCTCGAACTCGATAACAAGAATGAATATATTCTGTTCTATGCCAATCCGGTTAATATTGGAATGCTTGCAAAGCACAATCATGTGACGGAGTTCCTGATCAAAGGCGTGAACAAGGCATACTGGGATCAAATCGCTATTCCACTGGCTTGTCGCAGGGAAAAGATAGAGGTGCTCTTCCACCCCAAATTTACGGTACCACTGTTTTCGCCATGCAAGGCAGTGATGGTCGTTCACGGTGCAGACTGGTTGATTCCCGAACAGGCGCAGTTCTACACCTGGCTGGATGTGCAATACATGCAGATAATGTTGCCGCTGTACTTCAAAAAGTCGGCAGTAGTCATCTCGGTCTCGCAGGAAACGACCGACAACTTCAATCGGATTCTGAAACTGCCCAACGACAAAGTGCAGACCATCTATTTTGCACCTGCCCGCAACTTCAAACGCATCAACGACCCCGAAGCATTGCTCACGGTCAAAGCGAAATACAACCTGCCCGACAAATTCATCCTCACGCTCACCAAACGCAAGGGCGGCGGACGCAAGAATCTGGGGCAAATTTTCAAGGCGTATGCCCGTTATCACGGACAAACTGATTCCCCTCACAAACTTGTGATCGGCGGCAAGGATTGTCACCTGTTTCGAGAAGAACACGGCATCCCAACCGAAGGTTACGGCAGGGACATCCTCTTCCCCGGTTGGATTGACCAGATAGATATGCCCGCCGTGTTCAGCCTTGCCAGCCTGTATTTGTATCCATCCAACCTGGAGGCATTTCCCATTCCGCTCACGGAGGCGATGGCGTGCGGCACACCCATCCTTACGTCGAACGTCAACGGGTTGAAGGAAATTGCAGGCGACGCGGCGATTTTGATGGACCCGAACGATACGGAATCCATTGCGGATGGCATTGCTCGGATTCTTTCAGATTCGAACTTGCGTAACACGCTTTCGCACAAAGGGCTGGAACGCTCCAAACTTTTCACGTGGGATTTGTGCGCGCAGAAGACGCTGGAAGTGTTGGAACGCGTCGCAGCCAGTTAATCACCGTCCCGAAGGTTTGGCATAACGACTATGATCATTGAAGGAACCTTCGGGACGTTTTGCCCCTCATGCAACCTCTCGACCTCTCCCACCTTACAGGCACAATCGTCATCGTCGCTCCGCACATGGACGATGAAGCCCTCGCTTGTGGCGGGTTGATCGCCCAACTCCCTGACAAACATCGCATCCACATCCTCTACGCCACCGACGGGATGAAATCCCCCGCGCCCATCATGCCAGGCGACGAAATTTCACCTGACCTCGGCAAAGTCCGTATGCAAGAATCAACACAAGCGATGAAACTGCTCGGTATGCCGGATGGGAACTTGCATTTCCTCAACCTCCCCGAAGCGCAACTTGAGAAAGACATCTCAGCCCTGCAAAAACCTCTTGCCGAAAAACTCAAGCAACTTGCGCCGCAATACATCTTTGTTCCGTTTCGCTTCGACCGTCACCTCGACCATCTGGCGGTCAATCACGTTGTTATCTCACTTCTCGTGCAGGGCATCATCACATCACAACTCATCGAATACTTCGTCTATTATCGCTGGCGGCTTTTGCCCAAGCGCGACATCCGCAAATACATCCGCCCGCAATACCTCTTTACCCTCGATATTTCGGACGCGGCTACGCTCAAACGGCAAGCATTGGATTGCTTCGCCAGCCAGACCACCATCTACTATCCGTGGCAGACGCGCCCGATTCTGACGTCCACGCTGCTGGATGAGGAATGTGCCAACCCCGAATATTTTCTCATGCACGCCTCATTCTCAGGGACATCTGTTTTCTCGAACCTCATCCTTTGGATTCGTCTGGTGCATCGCATCGAGCCCATCCTGTTGCGCTGGAAATATCTGACGCTCTCCACGCTGAAACGAGTTTTTCAGACACGTGCCTAATTCTCAACCCTTGAACCGACCGATCCGCGTCGTGATGTTCGGCAGCGGTCCCGAACTCAACCCTGACGCCAAACAATTCCTCTGCAAACTGGAGGAGCATCCTGAGATCGAATTGCTCAGCGCGTTCTGCCAGGCGGAAGGGCAATCCGTCGCCGCTGTGTTTGCCGATTTATGGAAGCGGCGTGGATTGTTATCTTTGCCGTTATTTGCGGTTTGGATTCTCAAAAAGGCAGTTCGATTTATTCTTCATCCACGCGAGGAAATCGAACTCGCGCAAAAATTGAAAGGCATCTCAGATCGTATTCAATTCATCCCAAACGTCCATGCTCCACAAGTTTTGATGCAAGTGAAAGCGCTCAACCCTGATCTTGGCATCATCTACGGCAGTCCCATTTTGAAGCCTGAGTTATTTGAAATCCCAAAACTCGGCACGCTGGGAATCCATCACGGCAAAGTCCCTGAATATCGTGGCAACAAGACAACCTTCTGGATGATGTACAACGGAGAGAAGTTCGCAGGCGTGACCGTCCAAAAAGTGAACAAGGGACTGGACACGGGCACGATCGTCAAAACGGGGGAGGTCAAGGCAACTCGTCGAGCATACCAGACCGTTTTCCGAGAGTTGGAGGCGTTGGGCGTCGAGTTGTACATCCAGGCGATTCTCGAAGTCAAGCACGGCGTCGCTGAGTACAAACCACAGTCAGGCATCAAGGGTAAACTGTATCGCAATCCCAAACTCGGTGATTTTGTCCGCTTTTGGGGCAGGCAGATCAAGCGGCGGCTGGGCTTCGGCGGATGAAGATCTGCATTTTCACCGAGACGTATTATCCCGTGATGGGCGGCGGCGAGACGCAGGCGCAATTGCTGGCGGACGGTTTGATCGCTGGCGGACATTCCGTGACGGTGCTGACGCGCAGGTCGGATGCGTCGCTGAAAAAACATGAACGGTATGGCGAAGTGAATGTGGTTCGACTCGCTCCCGCCGGAAAAGGTCAATTGAAAAAATGGGGTTTGCTGTTTTCGAGCATTCCCGCGTTGTTTCGTCTGCGACGCGACTATGATCTGATCTTCGTTTCGGGTTATCGCATCATCGGTCTCACCGCCGTTTGGCTGGCAAAGTTGCTGCGAAAAAAAGTCGTGCTCAAGGCAGACAGTCAGGGCGAGATGTCTGGCGACTTCTTCGAAAGCGGACTGATGAAGATCGGTATTTCGCACAAATCGTTTTTATTCAGATGGTTTCTTGGATTTCGCAATGCAATTTTGAAACGGGCGGACGCCTTCTCAGCCATCTCCCCCGAGATCGCCTCCGAATGGACCTCGAGCGGGATCCCGTCCGAAAAGATTCACCTCATCCCCAACTGCGTGGACACGAAACGTTTCGTCCCTATTGAGCCTAATGAAAAAATATCCATACGGAAAAAACTTGATCTCCCGCAAGATGCAAGCATCGCCATTTATACGGGACGCTTGGTTTCTTACAAAGGTTTGCCATTACTGCTAAAAGTGTGGAATGAAATTTGCCGTAAACATGAAAACGTGTTGTTGATCCTGGCTGGCACTGGCGGATTGGACATCCACAACTGCGAAGAAAAACTGAAAGAATACGTGAAAGTCAACGGGCTTGAAAAGCATGTGCTGTTCACGGGCGCAGTGCAAAACGTGCCAGAGTATTTGCAAGCCTCCGACATTTTCGTCTTCCCCACTGAAAATGATGCCTTCCCCTCCTCCATTGTGGAGGCGATGGCGTGCGCTCTGCCTGTGGTCACCACGCCCGTCGGCGCCATCAAAACCATCGTCACCGATGGCGAGACAGGAATGTTAATCCAGCCTGGGAATCAGGAGCAACTTTTTCAGGCGTTGGACGTCATGCTATCCGATACGGTGCTGGCTTCCCGTTTGGGGGATGCCGCCCATCAATCCGTGCAAGGTCTGTATTCAGCAGAAGTAGTTTCAAAGAAATATCTGAATTTGTTTCAAGGACTCATTGAACTCACTACAACGAGAACCTCATGAAAAGAGCATTCAAAAAGATCCCCTGGCTGGCTTTATTCCTTTTATTCCTTAGCTTTATCGGCGGCATGGTCGTCGGGATGAAACGCGGCATTCCCTTCGTCACCCAGCGTGAGCAATGGACGATCGGCATTTATCGCAGTGACAGCCCCTTCCACTATAACGCGTTGCAGGGCTGGATCAATCCGCTCTTCAGGGCGGAGGACGTGACCGATGTGCCCGCAAAATTCGTCGCCGACCCGTTCCTCGTCAAGGAAGGCGATACGTGGAACCTCTTCTTCGAGGTCTATAACCTCGACACCCAACAAGGCGACCTGGCGGTTGCCACCAGCAAAAATACCTGGACGTGGAAATACCAAAAGCTGATCATTGATGAACCGTTCCATCTGTCCTATCCCTATGTGTTCAAAGCGGGCGACGACTATTACCTCATCCCCGAAAGTTATGAAGATAATTCCATCCGCCTGTACAAAACCGACAACTTTCCAACCGAGTGGTCCTACGTCAAAACGTTGATCGAGGGTCGGGATTACGTGGATAACTCAATTGTCTTCTACAACGACAAATGGTGGATCTTTTCATCTGTCACGAGCAATGACAAACTCTACCTCCATTACGCTGACTCGCTGACAGGTCCCTGGTTGGAACATCCGCAAAGCCCGATCGTGATGGACGACGTCCATAAAGCCAGACCTAGCGGGAGACTGCTCATCTACGACGGCAAACTCTATCGCTTCACGATGGATGTCAAGCCGCCCGTCGGCACGCATCAGGTCATGGCATATGAGA
>CAYTDB010000206.1:0-6475 GCA_964436455.1 uncultured Anaerolinea sp.
TGGCATGTTCGAGTAAGAGCAATAAACCGGCATTTGAGGTGAGATTTCTGGCTGAGAATTCGATTCTATTAATCAAGGTAACATCCTATCCTGCAGAAATTCTTTTCCTCAAGATTTTAACATGCTATCTGGAGTGGTAGTCATTTCTTTCACCCAATGGGTGAATGCATGATTCTGATGGCAAACTCCAAAATATCTCCAATGTGGGTTAAAAGTAGCGATTATTGCTGAAAATTGATGAAGAATCAGCTCAAACGGCCTATTTTTACATCGAAAGTGGGGCTTTTATAAAAATGCTCTTCTTTGACTGATTCGGAGACGTGGAATCCGGGTTATATGCTCTTTGGAAACAATTGCCGGGTCGTCAGTCGCGGCCCAACCAGCCCCGTTCCACCTTGGAACTATTACGTGATCTGTTCCTGCGTTTAAGTCAGGACTGGCAACGCTATTGTGCTTTTCAATCTGAGCCTGAAGTTCCGTGGACGAATAATCCAACCGAACGAGCGATTGGTCGGATAAAAATGCGGGCACGCACCATGCGGGGCTATAAATCCTGGCAGGGGATGCAAGCTGGTCTGCTGTTGGCTGGATGCTATGCGCGTTAGTGCTTTATATGCACGGATAATTCCTTTGCAGCTTGTTTCCCCACATTTCGCCCACCGCCTATGTTACGGATACGGTCGGGTTTCCTACTTGAATATGACCAACAATGTCTGTATACTATCTCTTATGGACAATTTCCCCACGGGCACCGTCACCTTCCTCTTCACGGACATTGAAGGCAGTACCAAACTCGCACAGGGATATCCCGACAAGTGGGAGTCGTTGCAGCAACGCCATCATGCCATCTTGCAGTCTGCGATTGAAGCACATAATGGACATGTCTTCCAAATCATCGGTGATGCATTCTGTGCGGCTTTCCACACTGCAAGTGATGGATTCCGCGCAGCGATAGATGCCCAACGAAAACTACAAACCGAAAACTGGGAAGAGACCCCGGTAAAAGTGCGCATGGGATTGCACACTGGCTCCGCTGAAATCCAAGGCAACGAATATCACGGTTATATGACACTGGCACTCGCCCAGCGTGTGATGTCAGTTGCCTATGGCGGGCAAATTCTTTTGTCCAATGCCAGTGCAGAATTAATTCATAACGAACTGCCTGAAAAAAATACACTGCGTGATATGAAAGAGCATCGTCTCAAAGGCTTGCTCAATCCCGAGCGCCTCTGGCAGATCGTCGCACCAGATTTAGAACAGAACTTTCCTCCACTGCAATCGCTCAATGAAACACCAAATAATCTGCCTGTTCAACTCACCTCGTTTGTTGGTCGTGAAGATGAGATCACCGAACTCAAACAAGAACTGAATGACCATCGTCTTGTCACGTTGACTGGTTCGGGCGGCACCGGCAAGACACGCTTGTCACTGCAAGTTGCAGCCGAGTTACTCGAACAATTCGATCACGGGGTATGGTTCATTGAACTCGCGCCGCTCGCTGACCCTGATTTGATTCCACAAACCATTCTTTCTGCCATCGGCATCGGCGAGCAACCAAATAAAACGCCGCTTGATATCTTGAAGGAATATCTACACGAGAAGAAGACATTGATCGTGCTAGATAACTGCGAGCATCTCGTCTCAGCCAGCGCGCAGGTGGCAAATGCTTTATTGAATGCTGCGCCGAATCTCAAAATATTGGCTTCGAGTCGTGAAGCGCTCGGTGTCAAAGGCGAACTCTCGTATCCCGTCCCTTCGCTTTCATTGCCTGATTTAAAACATCTACCAACGATTGAGCAACTCTCGCAATACGAAGCCGTGCGACTCTTCATTGATCGTGCTCTGCTCGTTGCTCCGCATTTTGCTGTAGAAAAAGACAATGCACCTTTCATCGCTCAAATCTGCTATCGGCTCGATGGCATTCCTCTCGCGCTTGAACTTGCCGCGGCACGCGTGAAAGTGTTATCTGTTGAACAGATCTCCAAGCGTCTCGACGACCGCTTCCGCTTATTGACCGGCGGCGCCCGGACCGCCTTGCCGCGTCAACAAACATTACGTGCCCTGATCGACTGGAGTTATGACATCCTGACAGATAACGAGTGCCTACTTCTGCGCAGACTCTCCGTCTTCGCTGGCGGCTGGACTCTCGAAGCAGCAGAAGATGTCTGTGCTGGAGATGGCATTGAATCTTATGAAGTATTGGATTTACTGACACAACTCGTCAACAAATCGCTCGTCGTTGTCATCACCGAAGGTTCCCAAAGTGGTGAAACGCGTTACCGCATGTTGGAAACCATCCGTCAATATGCGCGTGAGAAGTTACTGGAAGCAGGAGGGGGTGAAATCGTTCGTCAGCATCATTTGGCTTACTTTGTAAAGCTGGTAGAACGAGCTGAGCCTGAGTTGTACCGTTCCAATCAAGTCTTCTGGTTGAACAAACTGAATGATGAAATCGACAACCTTCGTTCAGCTCTGGAGTTGGCGCTGGTTACTGATGTAGAATCAGGGCTGCGAATTGCTGCCATCCCTTGGACATTCTGGGAAGTACGCAGTTACCACCGTGAGTTAGGAGACTGGCTGAGTCAACTTTTAGAACGCTATGACACCACTGATAAGATACATTCAAAAGCATTAGCCGTTTACTCTTTTTGTTTTTTTAGGCAGGGCAATTTGGTCGAGGCGACCAACATTGCCAGGCAAAGCTTGCAAATGGCACGCACACTGTCAGATAAACAGACGGAGGCATTCAGTCTATCATTGTTAGGAATATTTACTTGTTCTCAAGGAAACGTAGAAGAGGGCGTTCCTCTCTTGGAAGAAAGTCTGATCTTAGACCGTGCCTTGGGAGATAAATATGGTCAAGAAAACACATTACGGCGGTTAGCTATCCATAGCAACGATTCGGAGCATAGAACAACCTTGTCAAAGGAAGGTCTTAGGTTGGGTCGAGAGTTAGGCGATCTGGCTGGCATTGCCTCCAGCTTAATTAATTTAGCTCGCTTAAAAATGTGGAGTGGGGATCTTTCTTCATCTGCACCGTGGCTGGAAGAAGCGCTTTTGATCGTTCGTCAAGTTGGCAACAAGATTTCTGAAATGGCAGTCCTCACGAACTATGGGAATCTCGCGTATTGGCAGGGTAATTACCAGCAAGCAATCATATATCATCAAGACGCGCTCAAACTGAATGAAATAATTGGGGCTCAATATGAAGCTCTTTGGACAGAGGTGTTTTTGGCATATGCAGTTTTACGGCAAGGCGATGTTCAACAGGCGCGTGAGTTATTCGAAAACGGTATTCGACGCACTCAAAAAGCAGGCTTGGTAATTGCCCTGATTTTTGCTATAGAAGGGTTAGCTAGCCTAAATGTAATTCACGGAAAGGCAGAACGAGTTGCACAACTCTTCGCCTGGGCAGATGCTATGCGAGATCAGATGGGCGACCATCGTCCGCCTATGGAACAAGCTTCTGTAGAAAAAGATCTGGCAGTCATCCATTCCAAGCTAGATGACGCTGAGTTTGCACGTCTCTCCGCAGAAGGGCGTACAATGACGGAAGAACAGGCGATTGCTCTGGCACTGGAGGCATAAATGCAACCCGATCAATATAAATTTCAAATGGCGATTCGCGATTTCCAGTCCGCGCGGCAAAAGGCGGGCATTCAGGAAGTGCTGGCGCGTGTCACCGGGAAATCCAATCAACTTTTATCATACGACGATGTCGCTGAAAAACTAAAACTGCGCGCACCGAGCGCGGCATACAATTTATTCCTCTCCATGCCATCGTAGGCAGTGTCGGGCGCTATACCGATTTCACGCGCACCTTCCTGCCGCGCAATGCTGGCGACCAACAACGCTGGGTGAACGTCAAAGCTGCGTTCATGACAACCGGCGCAGGTTTGACGCCGATCGAAGTCTATAAAGTGGGTGAAGTTTATTTCGTGGTGGATGGCAATCATCGCGTGTCCATCGCCAGGCAGGAAGGTCTCACCTTCATAGAAGCGCGCGTGATCGAATTCAAAACCGATATCAAACTCACGCCCGATGTGCAACCCGATGACCTGATCATCAAAGCCGAGTATGTCGAATTTCTCGATATCACCCGCATCCATGAAGCGCGCCCCAATGTGGATTTGAGCGTCACCACCTGCTGTCAATACGATAAATTGCTGGAAGAGATCCACGTCACTCAATATCTCTTGCAGGAAGAAACGAAACTGGACGTTCCGCTTCAGGAAGCAGCCGCAAGCTGGTACGACACAACCTACATTCCCCTCGCTGAGGCCATTCGCGATCGCGGACTGTTGCATTGGTTCCCCGGTCGCACCATCACCGACCTATACATCTGGATCGCGGAGAACCGCGCCGCCCTAGAGAAAGAACAGGGGTGGGAGATCGAATCAGATATCGCCGCAACAGACCTAATTATGGAAAGAAGCGTCCTGTCTGAACCCGGCAGTTGGCGCAAGGCACGGATATCCACCCGCTACACCGATCATCTCTTCGTAGATATTCTCGTCCCCTTGCGCGGCGACCCCGAAAGTTGGGATTCGCTGGAACAAGCAATCCTCATTGCCCAACGCGAAGACGCAAAAATTCATGGTCTGCATATCGTTGACGCAAAAGAGAAAGTGGAAAGCCCGAACGAGCTGGCAGTGCAAACGCAATTCAACAAAATCTGTGCGGATGCAGATGTGGACGGAAAACTCTTTATCGAAACTGGCGAGATCACGAAAAAGATCTGTGACCGCGCCACAATGACCGATCTGATCGTATTGAAGATCGTCCACCCACCGATCGGCGGTTTGTCCAGTTTCATGTCCCCATTCCGTGCGATTATTGCAAACTCATCCAGACCTGTCTTGGGTGTTCCCGCCACAGCAAGTCAACTCAAACGCGCTCTGCTGGCATATGACGGAACTGCACGCGCGAAGGAAGCTTTATTCGTCGCCACCTATATCGCCGAAATTTGGAAGACTGAGCTGTTTGTGTTCACTGCACTGGATGGCGCAAAACTAGCCGCCAATGCGCAGGAGCATGTGCGTAAATATCTCGACATTCACGAAGTGGAAGCGGGATACAATATCAGCGAACACGGCGCCATGGATTATTTGAAGAAGACCGTCGAAGAACGCAACGTGGATCTGGTGTTGATGGGCAGTCACGGCGGCTCCACACTTTTAACATCTCATCGCGCGCGATGGTTTTCACACAACCCCTGGACGGATCATTCCGTTTCCAATACGTCGCAGCATTTTGCGTCCACGACCATCCACCCGCTGCCAAATCGAGAGACGACATATTTCTCAATACGGGTTTCGTCGATGTTGTAAAGCCTTGCCCCTGCGAATTTTGCAATGGCCGCGTGGACATCGAACGAAACATCATCGAGCATCCCAATGTGGACGGTGCGTGATGGATAGTCGGGACCGGGTACAGGCAGGAGGATGGCTGTGTCGCGATCAATCTCGGAATAGTCCACACATGGGACTCCGAGCAGGACACAAGCCAGGACCAGGGGATATTCCATACCTCCGTAGCCGGAAACATTGGCGTGGCGCCCTGTGACGATGATCCAGCGGCCATGTGCAATCAGCACATATCCTGCCTGCCGTAATGTAACACCATCGCTCAGAATGTCACGCCGTTCCACCCGGCGGGCCTCCGTATGTTTACCCTGGTCACGCAGTTGACGGTGCGCCCACCAGCTCTTTGTGCCAAAGTTCAAAAGTCGGTAGATCGTAAAACTGTTCCTGGTATTTGTTAACATGGGAACCTCCTGTAGTGAAAATAACAAACAGGCGTGAAGTTGTATGACTCCAAGCCTGTCCTCTCATTGAGTTCCTGCTGTGATTTTGGCAAGCAGTCAACTCGATATGATTTTGAATACATGGAAAATGGGGTGGGGGAGTGTTGCGTATAGCAATCTACTGTCAGGGGGTTGGCGTTATTCAAACATTCACCAACTTTTTATCTCGTATCGATCTATTCAATGTACATTTCCGAGACATCTTCAGGTAAATCTCCAGCAAACCCGCAAGCCTCACAAACCCACAAACCGCCCAAAATGGGCATTTTTTGCGTGGTCACCCCATCGTCTCCTAGATCACCCCGTACCTGTTTAGATAGGAGATGAGATCTCCTGCGCTGATCTCGCGACCGTCCATACCGATTCTCCAGCTGTCGCCGCCGCACGGGATACATGCCAACGGTTCGCCTTTGGAAGAAAAGCCAGGCCAGAAAAGCATACGCAGTTCTATACAGATGCGGCGTATCTCCCGCAAAGCGCTGATGGGGGACTGCCCTTTTTGTTTCGACCTTTTCCACCGGTGGCTTTTCGCACGCATGGCGATTGTGCCCGCAGCCGGAGCACGAAACGCATTCCGAAAGGCGCTGACGTAACTGGCTAATCCGTCTACTGCTAACAAAAGCGGACGACATAAAGCCATGTTCCGCACCTTGTCTGCCAGGGCTTGGA
>CAYTDB010000207.1:0-6456 GCA_964436455.1 uncultured Anaerolinea sp.
GAATTGAGCGGTAAAAGAGGATTATTATGGTATTTTTCCTTAATGAACTTAGGTTTTAGGGGTTTGATATTATATAGAGTATCGTATATAATACCGGCATGAAGATGCCTGATATTGTCCTCGATACAAATGTCATTATTGCCGCCCTTCGATCCAAGAGAGGTGCCTCCAACAGGTTGTTATCTCTTGTTGGCACACAAAAGTTTGAAATTCACGACTCTGTGGCTCTCATCCTTGAATATGAAGATGTTCTACAGCGTCAACGAACAGAACTTGGGCTGTCGCAGGATGATGTAGCGGATTTCATTGATTCACTATGTTCGATGGCACACCATCACAAGATTTATTTCTTATGGCGTCCCACCTTATCAGATGTAGGTGACGAGCTTGTGCTTGAATTGGCTGTGACAGCAGGATGTGAATATATCGTGACACACAATGTCAGCGACTTCAAAAATATCGGTAATTTTGGAATTCAAGCCATTACTCCAAAAGAGTTTCTTCAAGTTATCCGTGAGGTGAAATAATGAGCGCATTAAGTTTACGTTTACCCAAATCTCTACATGAACAACTACGTGAATTGGCACAAGAAGAAGGGATTTCCGTCAATCAGTTTGTCATGCTTGCAGTTGCTGAAAAAGTTGCGGCTATTTCCACAATCGAGTATTTAGAAAAACGTGCCAAGCGTGGCAGTCGTGAAAGATTTTTAGAAATCCTGAATAAAGCCCCTGATGTTGAACCCGACGAGTCTGACAGGCTATAACGGAAACTAGCACAGCTCAATTGGTTTCCCGGCTTCGAAAAACGACTGTCCGTGAAGTTTCCTCTTGATTTTGTAATTCAATTTTCGGGTCAGTGAAGTCCGAGATTCAAGTCCGCGCACACTCGATTAGAGTCGATATGGCTAGCATCAAAGGATAGCCATATTATGATTAAGTTTACGCCATGTCATTCATGAACTGGCTGGGCGCAATTCCTGCGGCAGATCGTCTCCTGCACTTTGCTCCATTCGATGGCATCCATGATTGCATTGCGGAGTTCCTCTATTGAAACATCCGCCAGTCGTTAGAAGCGGATACAGTTCTTGCCGTTATTCGTTTTACCAAGTCGCTTATTATAAATCGTCGCCAGCGGGACTCCATCCTTTGCTGCGGCGACATAGATGCTGATATTTCCCTTTTGCGGCGCAACGCTGATGAGGGGCCACACACCGTTGGAGGATTTGTTCATCCACGTCATTTCGCCGTAACCGATCATCGTGATGCTCGATCCGCTAAAGAGTTGACGTTTGAGTTTCGGTGCAGTCTTTACGATCAGTTTGTCGAGCGCACGCATGTCCGCTTCCTGCTCGCCCGAAGCGGAGAATAATTCTTCTATTGTATTTGCATGGACTTTCATGAGCCGTTCTCCATGACCTTCTTCAACCTCTGCAAGTGGTCGCCGTCTTCCTTCTTCAAAATGGATGCAACCAATGGAAGCATCAGTTTCTTCATGCCGCTGGCGGTCAATTCGCAGACCAGGTCAATGCGTGTGCCGTCCTTCTCCGATGTGAACGTGTAGCGGTAGATCGTTTCGATTCCCTCTGTCGCATTCTTCATGGCATATCGTTGACCTGGTTCGAAGTTGACGATCTCTAGTTCGGCTTGCGCTTCTTTGCCGTTCATCAAGCGGGTCTCACGATAGCGAGTCCCCACGCCGACCGTACCCTCTGTCAGCTTGGCCATGCTTTTTATGTTGGGAGCAACTTTCGGGGCATTTTCTGAAGCGGCGATAAAGTCAAAGACCTCTTTTGGCGAGCGGGCGATCCATTCAGTCATATTAAATCCAGACATTGTGTTTTCCTTTCTAAAGTTCACTTCTCTTTGATCTTTTCGATGGGCAGATACACATCCGTATAATGGATGCGCATATCACTCTTCACGTGCGAATAGCTGTACACTTCAAACGGCGTTTGCGGGCGCAGGTTGTATTTGCCTGTTGTCACGAGCGAGTCGTAAATGTGCATGTACGTATCAGCGAGATTATCAAACGAACCGAAATGCCTGCCCACGCCGAATGTCCCTGCCGTGATCGTCTGACAGCCGATGTGCCCCGATGGATTGCGGAACTCGGGGATTTGCACACAAATATCAAAGCGTTGTTTTTCAACAGGCGTCAACGACGGGTCATCCTGCGGGATGCCGATCAACAGCGAGTCGGCGTTGATAAGTCCGTTGACATTGCCCCACGCATACACTTCATCCCACAAGGCGGACATGGGCGAATCCTCGTCGAGCAGTTTGTCGTATGCGCCCACATGCCGAACGAACGCCACGATGATCGGTCTAACATTCTCCACGCGCACCTGCCTGGATGTGGAGCCGTTCGGGAGCAAGCCCGTTTCATCGTGCATGGTGTAATCCGCGATGTATTTGGGTTGGACTTGTTTCTTACGCGCGTGCGAAGCCTTTAGGAAGTCCTTGCGATATTCACTGGGTGTGATGCTGAACTGTCTCTGGAATGCGCGCGTAAAGGACTCGTGAGTCTTGAATCCCGCATCCATCGCAAGACGTAAAATCGTCTCTTCACTGACCTTGAGCCTGTACGCGACTTTCTCGAGCCTCAACCTGCGGACATACTCCTTGACGGGTTCACCGATCGCATCCCGAAAGAGACGATGAAAGTGATACGCCGAAAACCCAACGCGTTCCGCAAGTGTTTCCAGACTCAGATCATCTTCAAGATTGGTTTGAATATGGACAAGCGTTGAGAGCAATGCCTGCTCATATTTTTCATTCGTCGTGAATATCATTTTGCCTTGCCCCCAACTATACAATGAAAACAATCCCGCCTCTTGACTTTTCTTGCTATTTTGTGTGCCCGCAATATCCTGAAAATCAAGAGAAGAAATGATTGCGTATATCAACTGAACTTGGTGAGAATCAAATGTATTTGGTCGCTTGATAGGGGACCCCGTCAAAAATTCATGTATGATGGTGGATGAGGTAATGCCTATTGAAAAACTAATTCAAGCAAGAAAACCAGCTTCTCTGGATATGTAATGCTAATCTGCAACTGTTATGCGAGATCGCGGGCCCGATCAAAAAGCGCTGCTTAACGAACCCGCGGAGCGTAACTATTGGGCGCGCCTTTTAATGGGCGAAAATCGGCATAAACAACAAAAAAACCGACCATTTTGATCGGTTCTTTCGCGTTATCACTTGCGGTCCCGACGGGGAACGAACTCGCGGAGCGTAACTACAAGGGTGGTTATCGATGAAATTGATTTATGGTATTCAGCGGGGTATTTTATACCCAGCGACGACAAGATTTTATAATGACTTGCAAGCCAGGTCAAGCAATTTCTGGGGGATTAGGCGAAAGTCGAGACAAATGTCCACTCATGTCACAAAGCGAGGTGCTTTACTTCATGAATCCGAGCGGATGAATCAAGTAGCCAGCACAGGTAATCTTCCCGTCCGTTACCCCATAGACATCGTTATATTCCAGTGGCGCAACCCCGAGTTGACGCGTGAAGTTGTGCCACGTTATTGCCCGCACAAAAACAATATTGCCACCAATGGATGTCACCTCGGTCTCTCACTGGAAATGGTGGCAATGATGTCCTGCCCGAGGATCAGATCTGGCAGGCAGTTGCCTACGTCCGCACATTGAAATAACAGATAAGTTCTCAAACAAAAGAGTGATGCTATGAAAAGCATCGCTCTTTTGTTTATATAATAAAAGAAAACCGTAGCCAAGAGTAATCTCTTGGTCACGGTTTTCTTGAGGACAGGGACTCACCATGTCCCTGACTTTAACAAATTAAGGACGACTATATCCGTATTGGCAGGCGTACAGTGATTCAAGGTTAGCCTGACAGTCAATGGGCATCTCACCAGTAACTGCGATCAATAGGCTTTCTGATCCCTGAACGAAGGGCTGGGCGTACTGCATTTCTAAGGCGTTGCCGTAGGCGACTGTTGGTACACTCCGACTTGCAATCCAAGGCTGGGCGTATTGCATCTCTAAGGCATTACTAAAGGCTACAGTTGATGCGCTCTGATCTGCAACCCAGGGTTGCGCGTACTGCATTTCCAAAGCGTTGCTGACGGCAACAACCGATTTGTTCTGCGCATCAATGAAGGGCTGGGCATACTGCATTTCCAGGGCATTGCTGTAAGGCACAGCCAGGCTGCTCTCTGCAACAGCAACTGGTTGGCTGGTCATATTGACTGCAACTACAGTAGCGATGATCAATACTAGTAATACTGTGATGATGATCAACAAGGTATTGCGGGTGGTATGATTAATCTTGTTTTCGGGGCGGATAGTATTTGTGTGGGTACTCATTTTATTTCTCCTTTTTGAATGTTGTTTGAACTTGACCCTAGTTTACGTACCCAGAGTCTCGCAAGCGTCTCATTTAGCGTCTCAAAATGCGTAACTTGATAGATTCGGTCATATTTCAGGGATATAATCAGTATTGATCGGGCAAAAGGAGTTTTATGCCCCCAAATCTTGCACTGCACTTTCTAGGCTCCCCACAACTGTATTTGAATAACGATCTCATCACCTTCAAGCGTCGTAAATCGTTGGCTTTGTTGGCATATCTTTCTATTGAACAGGGACAGCACCAACGCGATTCATTAAGCAGCCTGCTCTGGCCTGACTATGAACAATCCAAGGCGTTTGCAAACTTGCGAAATGCTCTATTAGGTATCCAAAAATCCATCGGGGAAGGATGGCTAAATACGGATCACGATACCCTCGGGTTGAACGAAGATGCAGATATCTGGCTGGACGTAGCTCAATTCAAATCCCTGCTTGAAAAAAGTAAATCAGAAGCTGACGTTTCGCTTCGCATCTCCCTTTTGGCTGATTCTGCCAAACTGTATCGCAACCACTTCCTAACAGGGTTCAGCCTAAAAGACGCCTACTCTTTCAACGAGTGGGCTTATGCCGAAGCAGAAGATTTCCGCCTGAAACTTGCCAATGCTCTTACCATTCTTTCAGAAGATCATTGCTCCCTGGGTCAAGCAGATCAGGCCATACCTTACGCAAAGCGTTTGATTACACTCGATCCGCTCAACGAAGCAGCTCACAGCCTCTTGATGGAAGTTTATATACAAGCTGGGCAACACAATGCAGCGCTGAAGCAATATCAAACCTTTGAACAAACCCTACGCAAAGAATTGAATCTTGATCCCCAGCCCGAAACACGCGAACTCTACAAAAGGATCCGCAAAGGGGACATTCACGCAGCACCAGTTTTAAAACCAGTAGAAATCGTCACTCCAAAAGATAATCTGCCGCATCAAATCTCATCTTTCATTGGGCGCGAAAAAGAGCAGACAAAGATCACGGATCTCATCGCAAAGAATCGACTCGTCTCGCTCATTGGCACAGGCGGCATTGGCAAAACGAGTCTTTCACTTCAATTGGGGCATCATCTTCTCAAGGAGTATCCTGATGGTGTCTGGTTCATCAGATTGGACTCGCTTTCTGACCCTGATCTGGTTCCAATAATCGTGGCATCGTTGTTTGATATTCGAGAAACAACTGAACGTCCTGTCATTGAAATATTGACGAATGTCCTACAGAAGAAAACTGCCCTACTCATTCTCGATAACTGCGAACATCTGTTGGATGCCTGCGCAGAACTCGCAACTACGATACTTACAAATTGCCCTAATATCAAAATCCTTATAACCAGCCGCGAAGTATTGAATATAACGGGGGAAGCCACGTATCAAATGCCGCCCCTATCGTTACCTAAACAGGATGAAGCATCCTTTGAGAAATTGAACGATTACGAGTCCATTCGATTGTTCGTCGAACGTGCAACGCTGGGGCTCTCGTCTTTCACATTGACCAAAGACATCGCTCAAGCCGTGATCGACATCTGCCACAAAGTGGATGGGATTCCACTGGCGATCGAGCTTGCCGCAGCACGCGTGAATATCCTTCAGGTCGAAGAGATACTGAAACAACTAAACGATTCTTTTGCTTTATTGACCAATGATAGCCGAACGACATCGGCCCATCATCAAACCATTCAGGCCTCAATGGATTGGAGTTGGGGTTTATTAGATAAATCAGAGCAAGCATTCCTTCAGCAGCTTTCTGTCTTTGCAGGCGGCTGGACGTTTGAATCAGCACAGGCAATATGCGATGGAGATGTTTTAGGTCTAACCAATGCCCTCGTGAAGAAGTCGCTTATTGTGGTGAAGCAAGATGAAGGGCGTGAGACGCGCTATCGCTTCCACGAGATCGTACGTCAGTATGCGCATGAAAAATTGCTGGCAGTAGGAGAAAGCGAGATCATCCGTGATCGGCATTTGGCTCATTTTGTAAAACTGGCGCAACGCTCTGAACCTGAATTCCATCGTGCTGATCAGGTTTTCTGGTTAAACAACATAGATAAAGAATTTGACAACATTCGCCTTGCTTTGGAATGGGCAATCACCAGGAATA
>CAYTDB010000208.1:0-6403 GCA_964436455.1 uncultured Anaerolinea sp.
AGTTGCGCCCCTGGCGAGATTCGAACTCACAACCAACAGCTTAGAAGAATCTGGGTTGTCATGAATAATCTGTCCAATGGGAATAATACTTCCAATGTGTCCTATATTTCCGCTTAAAACAGGACTTTTTCTCCAATATTTCCAATCTCTCCAATAAGCTTTATTCAACCAGCCCTACTATTGTCCTACTTTTTTCTCCAACATATTATCAACACTCCGCCATTTCACAGGCCTATCCTCAACACATACTGACGTGCGATGGGTGAACTGTTTAAACAAGCCGTCTCCCTTGTATACATAATTCCCGTGGAAGGAGCAAAGCGAGTTCCCCCCACCCGATGGACAAAGCGCACCAGCCGTGATTAAACTACTCGTTTGCGAGTCGATGGCTTGCATCACCTCGGGTGAGGGTAATGCGTATTTAACTGGTGGAGGATTCAGGGCAGTTCTAATGCTTTGGAATGTTGTACAATAATAAAGAGCTTTGACTACCTCCGCTTTTTTGGATTCATCGCAAACAAACCCTGCCAGATTTACCAGTATTCGCCTCATTTTTTACGAATTCACAGCCCTAATAAAAAGCGACATTGTATTGCAAGGAGAGATAATGTGTCAGAAATATTACTTGCAACCAAAACTCGTATTCCGCCTCTCCGCAGCCATCTCGTCAACAGACCGCGCCTCATTCAAAGGCTGAATGACGGAATCAGTCAAAATAACCGCATTTCTCTCATTTCTGCACCGGCTGGATTTGGGAAGTCAATACTAATAAACGAGTGGATTCGTCAGACTGACATTCCGAGCGCTTGGTTTTCGCTGGACAAGGGAGATAACGATCCCATCCGATTTATCACGCAATTGGCCATGGCAATCCAACGGGTTGCGACTGATGTGGGTAATCATATCCTCGCTATAATGCAATTGCCGCAACCACCAGCTATTGAGGCGGCAATCTCTGCTTTGATCAATGATATAGCGGAAATCCCCCTTACTGAATCACAATGCCCTAGTATTATTCTTGTTTTGGAAGATTACCATGAAATTGTCGCGGATGTGATCCATGATGCATTGATTTTCCTCATTGACCATCTTCCTCAACAATTGCATTTAGCTGTTACCACTCGCGTTGATCCTCCCTGGCCAATTGCGAGGTTACGCGCACGTCACGAGATCACTGAGTTGCGTTCTGCCGATCTACGGTTTACTCCAGAAGAAACAAGCACATTTCTCAATGAAATAATGCATTTGAATTTGTCCGCAGAAAACATTTCTTTGCTTGACGCGCGCACCGAGGGCTGGATCGCCGGATTGCAGATGGCGGCCTTGTCGATGCAAGGGCGTGATGATGCGACGAGTTTCATCCAGACCTTTAGCGGTAGCCACCGCTTCATATTGGATTACCTGGTGGAGGAGGTCCTTAGCCGCCAGCCGGTAGAGATTCAGGAATTCCTGCTCAAGACTTCAATCTTGGACCGCCTGACAACATCGCTTTGTAATGCTGTTACCGGGATGGAGGATAGCGAGTCCGTTCTGGATTGGCTGGAGCATGCCAATCTATTCCTGGTATCTCTTGATAACGAACGGCAATGGCACCGCTATCATCATTTATTTGCTGATCTGCTACGCAACAACCTGGAACGAATGCATCCCGAACTTTTATCGATGCTCTATGGTCGGGCAAGCACATGGTATCGAGAAAGAAAGTTAATCACTCCTGCGATTAGTTATGCACTGCAGGCAAACGACATCGACGAGGTGGAACAATTAGTTAAGCAGGATATCCTCGCTGTGGTCTTCCATGGCGATATGTACATATTGCTCGACTCCATTTCAAGATTTCCTGATGAGGTAATGCACTCACACCCGTGGTTATTAATTACCTATGCCTGGGCATTGGGAACAACAGGCCGGCTTGAGGAGGCTGAACTCTCACTTCGGGGTGTGGAATCCTTACTCATGGAAATACAAGTCCTGGGTGACGATGGGAACTCAATAGATCAGATCAGGTACTTGCAGGGTCATGTCTCTGCGCTTCGCAGTTATTTTACTCTTCCAACAGGAGATTGGAATCTGGCAATTGATCTAGCCCAGGAGGCTTTGGAACTTTTGCCTCAAGGCGATCTACGAACACGTGCGTTTGTTACCGGTTTGCTGGCATCCTCGCTTTCAGGGCTGGGGAATGGGAAAACTGCAATGCAGGTAATGAAGGAGGCTGTGTCCTTAAGCCGTAAGGTTGGTGACCTTCCTAGTTCTATTCATGAAATGAGTCAGTTGGCTGGGATGCAGCTTTTTCAGGGACAGCTCAACCAAGCGCTCGCAACTTGCCAGGAGGCGATCCGGCTTGCCGATGAGGATGCACGGCAAACCGGTTACCTTTCACTGGCTGCTAAAGACGCTTACCTTTTTGCCGGCCGGGCCTTATATGAACGCAATGATCTAACGGCTGCGGAATATGCCATCCGCAGAGGCATCGAATTGTGCGAAAGATCCAAATCAAAGGAGGAGGGTGGTTTTGTTTATCTGCTTCTGGCGCGCGTTTTCCAGGCAAAGGGTGATAGGGTCTCTGCATTGAACCTCATGAACAAAGCTCACAATATCGATCAACAGTCCATGCTCAGGCTTGCCAGCTACGATGCCGCCTGGACGGCTTTGCTTCACCTTGAACAAGAAAACCTGGATGCTGCCACCAAATGGGCAGAAGAAAGCGGATTACGATACAACGATGATGTTAATTTGCATACATATGTCAAACATATCGTTCTTGCCCGTTTCCTGGTTATGAAAGGGCGATGTAAATTCATAACCACTGGTTCCGATCAACGACTGCATCAAGCCATCGTATTGCTTGATCGTCTTGTCGCTCTTACAGAGGCAACCGGTACTAAGAAATACATAATCGAAGCAAGGACAGTACAAGCACTTGCATTGGATGCGCGCGGAAATCTCGAACAGGCATTAATTGCATTGGAACGCGCTTTAAACCTCGCCGAGCCAGAGGGATTTGTGCGTACATTCGTTGACGAAGGCGCGCCAATTGCGAGACTCCTCAAGGAAGCTGCTGCTCGTGGGATTTCACCAACGTATGTTTCTAAACTTGTAGGTGTTTTGGAGAAAGAGGGACACATAATAGCCGAAGCAACTCAGGGAAATAAAAAAGTGTCCCTATCATCCGCTCATGCTTCCCATCTCTTAACTGAGCCACTTACCGAGCGAGAGTTGGAGATCTTACCCTTTTTGCGTTCGTCTTTATCTCTGGCCGAGATTGCCGATCGCATGACCATTTCCGTGAATACGGCTCGTTCCCATGTCAAGCACATTTACGGCAAGTTTGATGTCCACAGCCGAAGTGCGGCGATCGAACGTGCGGAGAAATTGGGTTTGCTATAACTCAACCTCTCAAAATTTGGAAATCAACCCTTCATCCAATGGAAGAAGGGTTTTTCTTTTCCCCAATTAATCACCCATCAAAATCACCCGCCTATGTGATGACAACTCACCCTGCCAAGCAGTATCCTGAGTGCATCTTATCCATTCAAGGAGAGAAACTTGATGTCTAACGGTCGTGAACTTGACAAGCCGGCAACTTTCCAAATCAGAGTCAGTGGGAAACTCGAATCAAAATGGTCGGACTGGTTCGGCGGATTCGCAATCGAGCCACAGATAGGTGATGAAATATTGCTCACCGGATCCGTAGTTGATCAGGCTGCATTATATGGCTTATTGCTCAAGCTCCACAATTTGGGTTT
Source organism: uncultured Anaerolinea sp. (assembly GCA_964436455.1). GTDB lineage: Bacteria > Chloroflexota > Anaerolineae > Anaerolineales > Villigracilaceae > Defluviilinea. The sequence continues at coordinate 3,747 of CAYTDB010000208.1, forward strand.
ACTTTTACTTTCTCTTCAAAGGCAAACGGGAGAGAAAACTTACCCACGTAACCCAAATAGCTGTGATTTCAACGTTCCCGTCCAAGGTAAAAAGTAGAAAAAGATGATAAGCAGGCGCGTCAACGCGAAGTAGTTGAAAAGGACGAGCAAACAGTTGAGAAGAACCGATAAAGGATAGTTGAACAAAACGAGTTCCCAATGAATAAAGATAAAAGGTGAAAGCAATGAAAACGACCAACCGCCGAAATCTTTTCATCCTGGTCTTTGCCCTGCTTGTGGTCATGCTGGGATTCGGCATGGTCATCCCAGTCTTCCCGTTCATCATCGACAAGCTTGGCGCAAGCGGAAGCGCGCTGGGGGTTCTCGTTGCCACTGCCGCACTGACCGAGTTCCTCTTTGGACCCATCTGGGGCAGTATCTCGGACCGCGTGGGGCGCAAACCCATTTTGATGATCGGCATGTTCGGTTATGCCCTCTCCATGTTCGCATTCGGCGTTGCCACCCAGCTTTGGATGCTCCTCCTCTTCCGCGCCCTCTCGGGGGTTCTCTCCTCCGCCACCATGACAACCACGATGGCATACATCGGTGACAGCACCTCTGAAAAATCACGCGGCGGAGGGATGGGCATCCTCGGCGCGGTCGGCGGCGCAGGGACTGTGATCGGTCCGGGCATCGGCGGATTACTGGCAGGCGGTTCCCTCTCGACCCCGTTCTTTGTCTCCACTTTAATGGCATTACTTTCCCTGTTGCTGATCGCCCTGTTCCTCCCCGAATCATTACCCGTGGAAGCACGCACCACACAGAGACAAAAAATCAAACTCGTCCGCTTCAACGAACTCTGGCGCGCATTGACAGGTCCGATCGGTTTGCTTCTCCTCGTAGCATTCCTCGCAACCTTTGGCACCAGCAACTTCGAATCCGTCTTCGGCTTGTACATGCTAAGAAAACTGGACTACGGTCCCGAACAGGTCGGCGGCATCCTGACTCTCGTCGGCGCCATCGCCCTCATCGGGCGCGGATTACTAACAGGCTTCGTCACCTCCCACTGGGGCGAACCGACCGTCATCAAGACCTCGCTCATCGTCGGCGCGGTGGGATTCATTCTCCTCCTGCTTGCAAACACCTATGCCCTGGTCTTGTTGACCACTGGCATCTTCACCTGCTCGATCACCTTCCTACGCCCGTCCATTCACTCGCTCACCTCGAAGCGTACCACTGCTGGTCAAGGCGCCTCCATGGGCTTGAGCAATTCCTTCGTCAGCCTCGGGCGCGTGGTCGGACCGATCTTCGCAGGCATCATCTTCGACATCAACCCGAATTATCCATACATCAGCGGCGCTTTGATCCTGTGCGCAGTCTTCATCCTGAGCCTGATCTGGATCGAAGAAGAAAGACCCTCATCTGTTGAACTTGAAACCATAAAGGAGAAACCATGAACGCTTATCTAATTTCCCTCTCAGACCCTCAAGCCACGCTTGAAAACGTCGGTGGCAAGGGCATGTCTCTGGCGAAAATGATCAACGCGGGATTCCCCGTCCCGAACGGATTCCACGTCACCACCGAAGCCTATCGTCAATTCGTCGCGGCAAATAACTTGCAGACGAAAATAATAACCGCACTCAAGGATGTGGATACTTCGCTTCCTGCCACGCTCGAAACTGCTTCCGCTTCGATTGGCGCTTTCTTCGCTGCCGCCTCCCTCCCCACCGACATCGCTTCAGTCATCACCGATGCCTACACTGATCTCAATCATCAATCCAAAATCGAAAATCGTAAATCGGTAGCCGTTCGCTCCTCCGCCACCGCCGAAGACCTGCCCGAAGCCTCCTTCGCGGGACAGCAGGAAACCTTCCTCAACATCCGCGGCGAAGCGGACTTGCTCGACGCGGTGAAAAAATGCTGGGCATCGTTGTGGACTGCACGCGCCATCGCCTATCGCGCCAAGCAAAATATTGACCCCGATTCCGTCGCGCTGGCGGTCGTTGTACAAGAGATGGTGGATGCCGAAGCCGCGGGGATCCTCTTCACGGCAAATCCGATCAACGGTCATCGCGATGAGATGGTTATCAACGCCGCCTGGGGACTCGGCGAAGCCATCGTCGGTGGACTCGTTTCGCCTGACACGATTGTTGCCGACAAAGCCACGGGCAAGGTCAAAACGTACGATGTCGCGGAGAAGACTGTCATCACGGTGAGGACAGAAAAAGGCACGAGGGAGGATCCGCTCGATGATGCGCGACGCAGGTCAAAGGTCGTAAATGAAGCGGATGTCGTCAGGCTGATTGAGATCGCGCGTCGAATCGAATCCTTTTATGGAAGTCCACAGGATATCGAGTGGTGTCGCACCGAGTCCCCATCTCCCGTTGGGAAAGGGGTTAGGCGCCGCACTGAGCCTGTCGAAGTGAGTGAGGGCAAATTCTACATTGTCCAATCGCGTCCCATCACCGCACTGCCGCCCGAACCCGCGCAATGGATTCCGCCGAACCCGAAAGGCATGTACGCGCGCGGAAGCCTGTGCGAGCATTTGCCGAATCCCGTGTCGCCGCTGTTCAGCACGCTCGGCATTCGCATGGTCAACATCCCCACCAAAGTGATCGGTGAAATGGCGCTTGGTATTGGCGGCGGCGGTTACCAGTATCGACTCATCAACGGTTACG
>CAYTDB010000209.1:0-6324 GCA_964436455.1 uncultured Anaerolinea sp.
CCCGCCTGTTCAACGATGTTTTCGTGGGAACGTTCAACTTAATGCCCAAAGCGCTAGTCAGACCGTTGGGTTGGCACTTGATGGCTTTTGCGACAAAATAAATGAATCGTAATTTGGAAAGACTGGCTCACCAGACTTATGATTTGCTTGTGATCGGCGGCGGCATTCACGGTGCGGTCGCTGCATGGGATGCTTCGTTGCGTGGACTTTCAGTCGCCCTTGTGGAACGCGGCGATTTTGGAAGTGCCACTTCGCAAAACAGCCTGAAGATCATTCATGGTGGGTTACGGTATTTGCAGGATGGCAATCTATCCAGAATCCGCACAATGGCACGCGAACGCACGACCTGGATGAGGATTGCTCCGCATCTAGTTCACCCATTGACCTGTCTGACACCTACACGATCAAAACTCTCCCGCAGTCGGCTGGCGCTTGGAGTTGCGCTCACCGCAAATGACATCTTAAGTTTTGACCGTAACCATCAAGCCGACTTGGAAAAAAGACTCCCCAACGGGAAACTTGTTTCACAAATCGAACTCACGGATTTCCTGCCTGGATATGATATCCGTACGTCTACGGGAGCAGCGGTATGGCATGATGCACAGATACACAATTCAGAGAGACTGCTTTTGGAAATTGTTATATCAGCTGTAAATGCAGGCACAGAAGTTTCCAATTATGTGGAAGCCATTGGCCTTCTGCGTCTGGGAAATCAGATCACAGGTGCACAAGTCAGGGATGTTCAATCGGGCGAAATGTTCGAAATTCAATCCCGTATGGTTCTCAATTGTGCTGGCGCATGGGTTGACGATCTTTTGGAAAATGTTTCCGTCCAATCCAGTTATGCCACTTCGGTTGCGATGAACGTGATCGTGGATAAAGTATGGTCAGACATTGCAGCAGGCCTGCCAAGCCAGCCTATGGACGGAAGGCTGCCACAAATTCTATTCTTCGTTCCTTGGCGGGACAAAACCATGATCGGTACGTGGCATATTCCGTGGACTGCTACGCCAGATCAATTCAAATTGACCGAGGAAATCGTTAAAAACTTCCTTAACGAGATAAACAGCGCTCATCCTGCACTCGGTCTCACCCTGGAGAATATTCTGCACGTGACTTGGGGTTTTCTCCCTGTAAACAAGGAAGATGCCAAAAGGGAACAGGTCAAATTGACGCGGGATGGCGTATTAATCGACCATCAGAGAAAAGATAATCTTCAGGGATTAATTTCGGTCCTTGGCGTGAAATATACTACAGCACGCGTGGTTGCCGAAAAAGCCATTGACCTGGTCGTAGACAAACTCGGTTCTACATCGAAAAAATGTGAGACACACAGTATCCCTGTCAATGGTGGGGAGATCGACGATTTCAATTCCTTCATCCAACAAGCAAAAAAGGAATATTCTGATGCGCTGGATGAGGAAACGATCGAACATCTGGTTTTTACCTACGGCTCAAATTACAAAAATATAGTGGGATATACCAAAGAACAACCTGAGCTGGCGGAGCCAATTGATCCGAATTTTTATGTCACAAAGGCGGAGGTCGTCCATTCCATTCGCCATGAGATGGCATTGACCCTGGTCGATGTCATTCAACGCCGCACAGAAATCGGTTCGGCAGGATTGCCATCCATCTCTACTTTGCAAAAATGTGCTGAGATAATGTCTGGGGAGTTGGGCTGGAGCATTGAAAAACAATCACAAGAGATCGATGCGGCAATTAAAAAATATCCCTTCAAACTACTGGAAAGAGTGACGACGTAACTTATGCAATCAAACGACAAACCCTGGCAACTCAAAATGTTTCACCGCTCCATTAAAAAACAGCAGAAACTCAAAGCGCTGTTGGAATTACTTGGTGATACGAACGGTAAAAAATGTCTTCTGGTCACCAATGGTGATAACAATGGCGCTCTCAACTGGTATTTCCGAGATCACGGCGGCGAATGGACTTGGGCAGATGTTTCTGGCGAGAACAATGACCAGATCGCAAGACTTCTCGGCGAACCCGTCCATGCTTATAACGAGGACAATTTTGAAGTACCTGATGGACTGTTCGATTGTGCCGTGTCAATTGATGTGTTGGAACACTTGAAACAAGACCAGCCCTTTCTCAAAGAATTAAAACGTGTCTTGAAACCTAACGGCACGGCAGTGGTCACTGTACCAAACGGTGACGATAAGCTCCTTGCCAACAAGATCAAATGGAAGTTGGGGATGACACCTGAAGTATATGGTCACACCCGGGCAGGTTATACCGTCGCTGAACTTTCCGATTCGATCAGCAAGGCAGGCTTGGAGCCTAAAAACTCGGGCGGTTATTCACGCTTCGTTACAGAGATGATCGAGCTGGTTATCAATTTTGGGTATGTACGCGTGCTTGCCAAGAAACGCGGAGGTGCCCAGCCAGGTCACATTGCACCTGTCTCTTCGGGCGAACTGAAAACGCATGGGATGGCATACAAAATTTATTCATTCGTATTTCCGATGATGTGGGCGGTTAGCCTGTTGGACAATCTCTTCCCTGCAAGCACCAACAACGCTGTTATTGTGACCGCCCTGAAACAAGATAGCGTATGAAGGTATTGATCACAGGCGCAGGCGGATTCATCGGAAGTCACCTGGTGGACAGCCAGCTTGAGCAGGGACATGAAGTACGAGCGGTCGACCTTCACCTGGACCTGCTTCAACATCAATCGGCAAACCCTCTTCTGGAATCGCTTCAAGGCGATATCACCGATGAAAACTTCCTCCAAAAAATTGTCACCGACGTCGATATTGTCTATCATCTCGCCAGTGCGCACCTTGATGTCAGCTTGTCGGATGAACATTATCGACGCGTGAATGTCGGTGGGACATTGTCATTACTGGAAGCAGCACAACAAGCAGGCGTTAAACGTTTTGTGCATTGCAGCAGTGTGGGTGTAATTGGGGACGTGGATAATCCTCCCGCAGACGAAACCACAGAATGTCACCCCTCCAACATCTACGAACGGACAAAGCTGGAAGGCGAAAGGGAGGCATTGGCTTATTCGCGCCGGACAGGTTTCCCCGTTGTAGTGATGCGTCCTGCCTGGGTGTATGGATCGCGTTGTCCACGCACCGCCAAGCTCATGCGGACAATTTCCAAGGGCAGATTCTTTTTCTTTGGTGACGGAAAAAACATGCGCCATCCTGTGTATATCAGCGATGCGGTCAAAGCCCTGGAATTATGTGCCAGCACGGACGGTGTGAACGGTGAGGTGTTCATTATTGGCGGCGACCATGCGGTTCCCGTATCTGAATTGGTGGACGTTATGAGCCAGGAGATGGGCGTCCGTTCTCCAAAACTTCATTTTCCGATCGCATTGGGTCTTCTGGGTGGTTACTCGCTTGAGTTGGGTTTCAAATTGATCGGCAAACAACCGCCCTTCTCGCGCCGCAGCGTGGATTTTTTCCTCAAACATAATGCCTATGACATTGCCAAAGCAAAACGATTGTTGGGTTACCAGCCGCAAATAGACTTGCGGACAGGAATGCAAAAGACCATTCGATGGAATCAAAATATAAAGAAGGAACAAAATTAATGGACGAAAAATTACAGGCAACAGTCAATGATGTGCATGCTTATTGGAACACACACACACTTGGTTTTCAGTATGTGACCGACAAAAGCATAAAACCTGGAACACCTGAGTTCTTTGCACACATCCGCCCCTGGATGAATCCATTCAAATTCCCATGGATCATGGAACGCATTGACCGTGAGGCAAAACTTTTGAGAGGCAAGCACTTGTTGGAGATCGGATGCGGTATGGGATACGACAGCCTCGAATTCCTGAAACGCGGCGTACGTGTTACCGCAACAGACCTAACACCCAACGCAGTAGAAATGACACGCAAACACTTTGAAGTCGAAGGCGTGAAAGCTGAGGATATTCGTACAGCCAACGCGCTCGACCTACCGTATGAAGATAACACCTTTGACGCTGTCTGGTCGAACGGAGTCTTGCACGCCACAGGCGACACCCGCCGAGCCATCGCAGAAGCACGACGCGTACTCAAACCTGGTGGACGTGCCATCATTTCACATTTCTATCGCAAACCATCCTGGATGTACACAGTCAACCGTTTGGGGCGTGAGAACATCGAATACAAGGAGGAAGATCCCCCTGTAAACGAATTCTACACCGATGAAGAAGTTTTGGATTTCTTCCAAGGGTACAAAGTCATTGAAACTGTACATGAACACGAGAGATTATTACGCGCCCGTCGTGATGGCTGGAAGGCATTTCTTTATCACAATATCCTGATGCCTGCCTACAATATTCTACCTTCGTCCGTTGCCTTGAAATATGCGTACAAGATCTCTGTCACCGCGGTAAAAAATTAAAGTCTCAATTTATGTGTGGCATTTGCGGCAAGTACAGCCCCCAAGGTGTTCAGAACGAAGAACTGAATCACATGCTCGATAGCATCGTGCATCGTGGGCCCGATGATTCGGGTGTATACCTGCGCGGTGTGATTGGTATGGGCAATCGCCGCCTGAGCATCATAGATCTGCAAAGCGGCAAACAACCCATCAGCAATGAGGATGGCTCGATCTGGGTCGTATACAACGGAGAGATGTATAACTATCCAGGTCTACGCCAACAACTTGAAACAAAAGGACACACCTTCCACACCAACTCAGACACGGAAGCCATTGTTCATCTCTATGAAGATTATGGCGAAAGTTGTGTAGAGCATATTCGTGGCATGTTCGCCTTTGCTCTCTGGGATGAAAAGAAGCAAAAGCTTTTGCTTGCCCGCGATCGCATCGGACAAAAACCACTATTTTATGCACAAGAAGGACCAGACTTTCTATTCGGCTCGGAGATCAAATCAATTCTTTCGCTTCGCCATGAGGGTCCTGAATTGGATCCGCTTGCGATGCATGACTACCTGTCCCTGCGCTTTATCTCCCCTCCCAATACCATCTTCAAAGGCATAAAAAAACTGCCACCTGCCCATACGCTCACCTTCCAAAACGGACAGATCTCCATCCGCCGCTACTGGCAATTATCCTTCCGTGAAAAACTGACACTACCTGAAGCCGAAATACTTGAAGCCCTGCGTGAGCAGCTCAAACGCACCGTGGATTCGCACCTGCTCAGCGACGTGCCCGTCGGTGCATTCCTCAGTGGCGGATTGGACTCCAGCATGATTGTTGCAGTTCTCGCACGTGATTTGAGGCTGAAGCCGCAAACCTACTCCATCGGCGTGGAAGAAAGCGACTTTGACGAGACACCCTATGCTCGCATGGTCGCAGAACATTATCAGACGGATCATATTGAAGAGCGCGTTGCCGCGAACCTGATCCAGTCCCTGCCGAAGATGATCTGGCATCTCGATGAACCATCTGACCCCATCGCTGCATGTATGTATCAGGCAGCAAAACTGGCATCCAAACATGTCAAGGTTGTCCTTGGTGGTGATGGTGGAGATGAGCTTTTTGCGGGCTTTGATCGCTATGTCGGTAATCGTTATATCGATATGTATAGCATCATGCCGCTGGCTCTGCGTAAAAGCTTGATGGGACCCATGCTGGATCGGTTGCCCGATAGTTTTACGTATAAAAGTTTGACCCAGAAGTTACGCTGGGTACATCATCTCTCGCTGCAATCATCCGCTGCCGAACAATATGCAGAAGCAACCAGTTTCTTCCGCTTTACGCATGAAGAAAAGTATGCATTGTACAGTGATGGTCTTTGGAAGGATCTTGGTAACCGACGCTCAACAGTTGCGATCACTGAACCATTCAATAACGCGGAAGCAGACGATCTTCTCGACCGCATGCTGTACACAGATTTTGTTACCCGCCTGCCGGAACACTCCCTGATGCTTACCGATCGCATGACGATGGCACATGGCTTGGAAGCCCGATCTCCGTTTCTTGACCATGAATTGGTTGAATTTCTGGCCAAGGTTCCAGCGAATCTCAAGGTACAGAACAATCAGCCCAAGTACCTCATGCGCAAACTTGCAGCGGATTATCTCCCTGCTCCAATCCTTCAACGTGAGAAACAGGGATTCATGCTCCCCGTCGCCTACTGGTTTCGGAACGACCTCTATCCACTTGTGAGTCAGACGCTGGAAAATTCCCATTTTGTGAAACAGGGCTGGTTCAAGAAAGAAGCGATCCAAAATCTTTTAGTAGAGCATCGCAGTAATCGCCATGATCACCACGTCCGGTTGTGGATGTTGTTGAATTTGGAACTTTGGCACCAGCTTTTCATCGAAGGAACAGGTCAGGATGAGCTTTCGGAGAAATTACAGGAATTATGCCTTCCCCAATAGCACA
>CAYTDB010000210.1:0-6267 GCA_964436455.1 uncultured Anaerolinea sp.
CGGCTCGTGTATGCCGTCCATTTATCTTTCACCAGGCGAAAAGCGCCGCCCTTGGGTGACGCTTCGATAAATCAACCAATAGATCGGTATGAGAACAAGTGGTGTCAGAACATCCAGGGCATCCTGCCAACTCATCAAAGGATAGGATACAAATGGAATTCGCAGAAAGACCAAAAGCAGGAAGAAAACAAGCGAAAGAAACGCAAAGATCAAATAGAGTAAAGAAAGTCTTTTCATGGCTGTCTCCTTATTTACGCAAGATCAATTCGTGACTTCCATTTATCGGGTATGGTAGAGCAGAATCACTGCCGCATCTGTTTCACATAACAGCCGTTCCGCGAGAATGTATAACTCCTGGTGTTCTGTAGAGTTCATAATGTTTTTTGCACGGTCCACCAACTGATCAAATTTAAAATTCGTATATTTCCCATAGTTGTATTCGGAACTGGAACGGAAGATACCTCGCAGAAAGTTATCCGGATCGTTGTAATCCGCAACCCAACCAAGCCAATACATTTCCGGGAGATCGGACCGGAGGCGATCACCAAAACCTGAGGGTTTCATCGCCTCAACTTTTACAGTAACACCCAGATGGGTTTTCCACATTTCAGCCATCGCAGTTGCCATAAGGAATCGTGCATCCGGTGATTTTTCACCTCCTGCACTAACGATTACAGTTACGATTGGAAATGCCGATGGATCAGCATAGCCTGCTTCGGTCAGAAGTTCCTTTGCCTTTTTAGGATCGAAATTGGCGCCGACTTCGTTATAAAGGTCTCGCCCCAGTGTTTCCGGCGGTGTGAGTGTTGTAGCTAGGCTGGGGTTAACAGCTTTGTATTTTTCCGCCATATCTGCAATGACCTGGCGATCAACCGCGTATGCAAATGCCTGTCTGACAAGTGCGCTGTTGAACGGAGGGCGTTGGGTATTGAAACCAATATAAAACACTGTCGTTCCGGACATCGGCAACTAAGGTATAGTCTTGCCAAGCGTATCAACGGTTAAAACCACCTTACCGGGTAATGGAGTGGGAGATGGAATTGGCGTTTCTGTCGACGGGATCGGAGAGGGTGTAAATGTCGCCGTTGGAGGAACGGGAGACGATGTCAACGTTGGAGCGGGAGAGGCAGTAGGAATTATGGCTGGTTCGGCAGTACAGCCTGCCATCAGGGCAATTAATAGAATCAATGAAACGCGATGCTTCATGATGTCACCTCATTGGAGGATTATGAACTTGATGGTAGTGGCTTCAAAAGTGAGAAGGATCGCTCCTTCCCATTTACATGTATGGCTTTCGGCTTTGAATGCAACGGTCAAATTTCTATGGCCAAGTCACATAATAGAGTGGAATCACTCCCACTTCTGTTTCACAAAGGATTCGTTCAGCAAGAATATACAGTTCCAATCGTTCGGCTGGATCTCTGCTTCCAGCGGCACGGATAACCAAACGGTCAAATTCAGGATTCGAGAACTTGCCATAGTTATATTCTGATTTTGAATGAAAGATACCCCGTAAAAAAGCATCCGGGTCATTCTCATTGACCCAGCCGTTCCAGAACATTTCAGGAGGATTGGATCTGATGCGGTCGCCAAAGCCAGGCGGGGTCATGGCTTCGATTCTTACAGTAACACCCAGATGGGTTCTCCACATTTCAGCCATGGCAGTAGCCATGTTGAAACGCGCTCCAGGCGCAATATCACCGTAGGAATTGACGATCAGGGTCACGATGGGGAAAGAGGACGAGTCCGTGTATCCAGCTTCAATCAAAAGTTCTTTGGCTTTCTCAGGATCGAATTGGGCGCCCACCTCATTGTACAAATCACGCCCCATGGCTTTGGCCGGTGTGAAGGTGGTGGCAGGGCTGGGTTCTCTGGCTTTGTATTTCTCTGCCATTTCATAGATCACCTGCCGGTCAATCGCATGTGCAAATGCCCGCCTGACAAGCGCACTATTGAACGGAGGCAATAGAGTATTGAAAAAAACGGAATGCACTGCCGGTCTGGCATTTTCATCCAGGGGGATCCACGGGATCGTTTTACCAAGTGTGTCTACTGGTAATACGAGCTTTCCCGGTAACGGGGTTGGAGATGGAATTAGCGTTTCCGTCGGCGGGATCGGAGAGGGCGTGAAAGTAGCTGTTGGTGGAACAGGAGACGATGTCATCGTTGGAGCAGGCGAGGCAGTAGGTACAATGGCTTGTTCTGCAGTACAGCCTGCCATTATGATGACTAGAAGGATCAACGGAATACAATGCTTCATGATGTCACCTCATTGTAGAGTAATGAACGTGAGTGTTTTTGGTTTTTAGGTGGGGAGGATTGCTCCTCCCCACCTAAATCATACGCTGGGTATCCTACAAAGCAAAAATCGATTGCTATCGGTCAGCAGTCAAGGAATGTACCATTCGACCGCAGTAGCATTGGATGCCTGGTCGACTATCTCGACCCGGCCACCCATCCCCGGATACAGATCAAATCCTTGTGAGCCAAAATCCGCCAGCCATGTGCCGCCATCAGCTGAAAGCTGCATGTAGGATCCATCAACTTCGTGAATCCAAGTGTGGAGGATATATTGTTCAGAGTCGAAGATCGCTGTGCCAGTTACTATATTATCGTCGATGTTCACATCCGTGATTGTCATCTCCTGGATTTGATGAGTAAGGCTAAGTGATTCGTAGCTTAGTGTGATGAAGTCTCCCACTCCAACATCACAATCTTCAGGAAAATTCACAGAGAAGAAAGTGTTCCACGGATCCCCCTCCGGGAAGTCCGAGGCTGCCTCAGTTGAACAGGATTCCTTGTCAGCCACAGAGATAGAGACTAAAGCACCGTCCGGCCATTCGTAACCTTCCAAGTACTTCCACTCGGGCCACACCGTAAAGCGTGTATTAGGTCCATATGCCTCCCATACCGTGGCATCTTTCTCTTCATCCCGTAGGAAGAGGCGTAGGTCATCGCCCGGATTTAGGTCAACGGTGACACCATTTAGACTGGGCTCACGATAATCGACCATCCAATTCCCCTCTTCATCTGCATCGAAGAAGCGGTAGACCGGTGAATCTTCCCATGAGCCAAGTTCAAGGTCCGCATTTTCCGGTGCATATCCGTAAACTATATCGTTTTCGATATCGATGTTGGTTATCCGTATATCTTGAATAACCAATTCTTTGGTTGTCGTGCCATCAGAATCAGTAACTGTAACGTTCATACCTGGTTCAAGTTGCAGGTCGCCAGCATTCACCACTGCCCAAGTTCCATCCATCCATGTTAGTGGTTTGGTTGGTGCAGTCGCGATTTCCACACCATCAACATAGAATGTCAGGGTTGTACCCAGCGGCCAGTCGAAAGCACGTATCTCGTTGTAGCGGAGCCAGACTTCAACCACTTCCTGGTGTACATGCCAGCGGGCATGAGTGATGTCGCCATCATCGTCCCACTGCCACATCTCACCACCGGTGTACCATGTCCATGGTAGCGGCGTATTCTCGCTAAGATCAGCGATCCAATCACCGTTCTCATCTGCTGCGATACTCTCGCCAATCGCCACCTGGAAGTGATCGCCATCGGTAACCATGTAAAACTCAGAATATGATGGCGCGATGCCTGTTACGATTCCGTTGTCAGCATCGACCTCTGTTGCTGTCAGATTGGTCACTGTCAAGATTTTGGTAAAGAACTTGCTGGCTGCGGTGATTACATAGCCCGCCTCGATATCCAATCCCGGTTGGAAGAAATACCAATTGGTTGAGCCATCAGGGGTAAACGTGGTTCGATAATCCGGCTTTTTGCTCGTGCCTGGATCATCGATGGATACATTGACGGCCTGTTCTATGGGCCAGTCTGCCAGCACATACGAATCCTGCCAGGTGTCAGCCTCAATATGCGGTACAGAGGGCTCCATAGCCCCTTCATACACAATGTATTGTCCGTTATTGGAATAGGCAGGGTCATATTCATCAAAGCCAATGGCACCACGTAACTGCATTGGCATACCACCATCTGCTGAGATTTTCCAGATATCAAAATCTCCGCTCGCATTCGAGATAAATGCAATACTGTCACTATTTTGAGACCAGGTTGGTCCTGCCTCGACTACCGGTCCACTGGTTATTTGGATGGGATCACCAACACGTGACCCATTTTCATCTACTTCAACTTTCCAGATATCCTCATCAAGATCATATGCGATCCACGTCCCATCCGGTGACCACACTGGACTGTAACCTGCCTCGGCAACTTGATTTTCATCGCCACCTCCAATGCTGACCGTCCAGATGCCACCGTCACGTTCAAAGACGAGGCGCTGGCTGTCGGGAGACCAGTCACCATTGACCGCATTTTCCACTACGAGTTGAGGCGTGCCTCCTTTTGGAGACAAAAGATACAAATTGGGATCATCAAACCAACGGCGGTCAAACACGATCCATTTGCCATTAGGTGACCAGGAAGCGTCATTACCACCCTCTCCGCCATTCAGCAGTGTACTAATGTGAGTTTTGACGTCGGTAATGTAAAGGTTATGCGAATCCGCATCAGCTACATCATGAACAACCATCTTCCCGTCGTTCGACCAACTGGGGTTGTACTTACCGGTGTTTTCCAGAGTTGTGAGGCGTTCCACTTCCCCAGTTTTAACATTAAGGACGAAGAGGTCATAATTTACGCAGGTCAATGTCCTTGGAGTGCCGCCTAGATCAGCCCAGGTTTCTGTCTCTTCATCAAGAGCTTGAACAGTAATCTGGTGTTCTTCATAGTTGGAAATGAGTCCCCATAGGTTGACATAGAACCCACACGAGCCATCGTCCCCACAAACACCTATTAGGTCATCCCAAGCGAGATCCGCGGAGGTGGATGCGACTTCCATCCCGTCAAACAAGATGCTGATCTGAAGATTCCGTTCACGGTCATTGGTATCAAGAGCAAAACCACTGACATTACAACTATTGGCATGACCGATTCCTTCCGCTCCATCGTGCCATCCATCGATGAAGTCGGGATTGGCTTCGGATGTATCATCTTCGGCATCCATGATCTGAGCGTAGAACACCATGTCAGCGGTAATGTCAGCACATGTCAGATTATTAAAATCGATTAGCCAAGTATCTTCAGATTCTGCAATTACTGTCGTACCGCAATTGTCAGGATCATTATTCGCGACCACCCAGACAGAACGTCCTTCAACGGCTTTGCCTATGAGAATATTATTATCGGCATCGACCAAGTCAATAGAGACCTGTTCCACCACCATATCTTTTTGGATATCACCATCGAAAACAACGATGTAGGTACCCGGGATGAAGTCCTGGCGATGCTCCCAAATGCTGACCCAAACAAAGCCGGTATCATCGGCGGTTCTACTTTCCTCCCATAACAGATTCACGCCTTCGCCATTCTCATCCATGCTTTCATAAATTGAGAACATGACATCGGCGCCCGGAGTAGCGAACTCATAGCGAATGCTGTCATCGGTGAGATTGGCATATATACGCGGAGGAGGCGGTATTTCTTCATCTTCAGCATACACAGTCCCCGTTACCGAGAACACCATCGCAACAATGACCATGCCATACATGGCGCGGACAAATATTCGATTCAATTGTTTTGTGTTCATTTTGACCCTCCCATGGTCAAAGTTCCAGGAATAGGGAACGGCATAAGATGGCCATACATCAAGCCGTCAGCGATGTTAGTAAGAGCGATGTGTGTTTTCTTTCTTCAATGGAGCCTCCCTTGATCGGAGCCAGCTTTGATCTGCTGGTTTTAAACAAGAGGAAACCTGTCATGTTTATCATCCTTATTCGAGATTTCGTCTTGTTTCCATGTCATCATCTTTTCACATCTCAACTGCCAAAACAAGTAAAAACACTGCCAAAAACCGCCAACTTTCCCAACAGGTATTAGAGTCGGAAGAAAGAGAGCGCGCCCCTCTCACATGTAAACACACAAACATGGGCGCTTCGGTCAACCAGACACGGACTCAACCCATTCGCATGCAATATGAAATTAAGGCGCCGCCTATATTTTTTGGTGGGAGTGATTCTGATATTTCCGCCCCAGCAGTGAGAGATAAAGATACCGCCAAAAACTTTTGCGGCAATATATTTGTCTAAACTTTTGTAGCATAAATTGAAATCAAATTCAAGTACTTTTCATCATAAATTGGTTACACCCCCGAGTTGTCTGACAAGTAATGGATAACCTGCCTAATTCTCATCCCGCAGCGGATTCTCATTCGGATACGAACACAACAACGTATCCAGATATTCC
>CAYTDB010000211.1:0-6264 GCA_964436455.1 uncultured Anaerolinea sp.
GATCGCGCCTGTTACGCTGTCTGGTCCATTGTTTGTCACGCGCACCGTATAAATGACGGTGTCGTTTGGATCCACTGCAGTCAACCCGCCATCATTCTTGGTAATGGCAAGGTCAGCAGTTGGAAGCGGAGTGACTGGAGTGTTCGTAGGGGGCGGCTTAGGTGTATTTGTTGATGGAGGTGGCGGGTAGTAAATAACTGTATTGGTGGGGCTGGGTGTCGCTGCTGATGGGGTGTTTGTGTTGTTGAACGCAGTTGGGGATGTCAATTGTGTTGGGGCGGTGGTGCTTGTTCCGAGCGGTGTGTTGGTGACTCCTAAGGCCGGCGGCAATGTATGGATTTCGAACAATGCCCCTGGAGTAAGAAAGTTATTGATGCGGATTTGTTGGGTAAGGATGGATGGATCAAGGGGTTCGTAGAAGTTATCAGGACGGTTGGTGAGGAAGTCGCTGTTTGGGTCGAGATTCGACCTCATATTTGAATCCAAGCTCCAGCGGGGGGAGAAGCGGGCAGCCTGTTCGCCAGCCACGATCACGCACAGGAACCCGATCAGAAGGATGATCAGGAAAATGATCCAGTCGCGTCGCTCGCGTTCTGATGTTTTCCCTTTTTCATTCATCTTACTTGTTTCCGTCAACTAATATTCTTATGAAGACGGTGGTTCCAGGATTCGTCTCTTCATTATGACCAGGGCTTTCGAGCCAAATCTTCCCGCGGTGTGCATCCATGATACCACGTGCAATGGCAAGCCCCAGACCGGGACCTCCGCCCTTGAACTTGGTCTTGCCTGAGGAGTGCAGCAGAACATCGCCAGTCTGGTAGAACTTCTCGAAGACAAGCTCCTGATACTGCGGGTCGATGCCGATGCCTGTATCCTTGACTTTGATCTCCACTTCGGTTTTTTTGTTGCGTTCCCTGATTGTGCTGCCAATAACCTGAATGGTGCCGCCATCCGGTGTGTATTTTATGGCATTGCCAATGACGTGATAAAAGACCTTGTACAACAGGTCGCGGTCAGCTCGTACAACGGGTAATTGGTCCAACCCTTCGAAAGTGAAGATTATGTTTCTTTCATCGAAGGATGGTCTAAAGACTTTGTGTGCCTTATCGATCAATTCCCTGACATCCACATCTTCTGCCATGACTTCAAGCAGGTTGCTGTCAATCCGGGATACATCGAGCAGGTTGTCGATGATGTCCACCATGCGGGCGGCGCCATCCATGATGCCTTTTGCGTATTTTTCGAATTCCTTGTTGTCCCTGGCTTTCATTTGGACCATTTGCGCGTACCCCTGCACAAGGGTCAGCGGTGTACGTAATTCATGGGCGGAAACCTGAATGAAGCGGATCTTGGTGCGGTCCATTTGCTCAAGGATCTTGTTGGTCTCTTCAAGTTCAATGGTCCTTTGCTGAAGGTTCTCGGTCATTGTGTCGAACGTGCTTGCCAACACTCCGATCTCATCCTTTGTTTGTATACCGGTGCGTTTGGTCAAATCGCCATCAGCGATGGCGCGCGAGGTATTCACAAGCGATGAAAGCGGATTGATGATCATTCGGGCAATAAAATACCCGACCAGGATCACACCGACCATTGCCGCCGAATATATGAAAATATAGTTGTTGCGGTTCGTGGAACTTGATTCAACAACGAATTGCATGGGCAGGACCACCGCAAAAACAGCAACACGGTCCTCGCTGACTTTCAAAGGACTGAAGCCACTGCGATACCAGCGTTGTTCAACTTCGAGGTTTTCGCCCTCCACGATATCATCCTGATTTATGACGCGGTTGTTAAAATCCTTATCTATGGAAATGGTTTCCAGGTAGACCATATTTGTTGTGTTGCCCAGAGTGGACACAAGTGCCTGGCCATTGCTGTCATAGATGATCACATCGGCAGATGCAGATGCTTTTAGAATTGGGACAAGTGTGTTGAGGGAAGTGCCCGTTACCACAGTCCCCACGACGCGGTTTTCGAGAGCTACTGGAATGGCTGTAAAGTAATAATAACGTCCATCCACCGGGTCTTTAGCCAGCATACGCTTGGGGAGACCATCTGGATTGTTCTCGGCGAGCAGTTCTTCAACAATGGAAAATGTTGTTTGTGTGCCCGGCAGTGTGATATCCTGAATTTCCCCGTTCGCCTGCCTGATCGTATGGAGTCTTTCCCCTCCCTGGCTGTCAAAGATCATCAAGTTGTCCACGATCAAACCACCGGCTGCCGGCATTGCCAGAGCCGCGATCTGGTCATCGGTCCCATCCCTGAGCGCCTCCGCCATGCCGCGTGTAAAAGCGACGAGACGAGCATCCTGGAATTGGTCGATTTCCTTGCGCGCCATCGAATCGGAAACAACGCGTCCCGCCTCAAGCAGTTGGTTGGACAGACGTTCTTCCAGGGAATTTGAGACCAGACGCGTGACGACGAAAGCACCCGTCACTGCGACGAGAAGCGTCAATATCAGATATGGCAGGATGACCTTGAAACGTATGCTCACGTGATGCCTTTGCCTCCCCCATGCGGAGGGGCTTACTACATTATAAGGAATAAACTGAAAATTATCACAAATCCCGCAATACTGAAAGATTTTTACAATGCGGCTATCTGATGTGTAAAGATTCAGCCAAAAACCTGGCGCTCGTGAAAGGAAAATGTAACGGATTCTCCTGAGAATCTTAACTCTGCTGTCTTATACAGATTTCAAAGGGGCACAAAAAAAGCCCCGGCACAGGGACTTTTGTGGGCGCTAAGGGACTCGAACCCCTGGCCTTCTCTGTGTAAAAGAGATGCTCTAACCAACTGAGCTAAGCGCCCGTGCCCGATATTATACATCATGTTACACTTGGGGAGCACGGAGGAAAACATGCGTATTGTTCGTTATGAATTAAAGGACAGCCGGGCAAAACCGAAATACGGCTGGCTGTTGGGTGATAAGGTGGGTGAGATCGGAGGGAATGTCTTTGGTCGCTATCGCCGGAAGGATGCAGAAACGCCTCTCGCGGACGTGAACCTGCTTGCCCCTTCCGAGCCGAGCAAAATCGTATGCGTTGGACGCAACTACGTGGACCACGCCAAGGAGTTGGGTAATGAGGTGCCGAAGGTGCCGCTCATCTTCTTTAAGCCGCCTTCATCCATTATCAACCTTGATGGAACCATCATTTTGCCACCGCAATCGTCACAGGTGGAACATGAGGGCGAGCTGGTTGTCGTCATCGGCAAGCGCGGACGTCACATCACAGCAGAAAATGCAAAGAAGCATATTTTAGGGTATACCGTTGGTAATGATGTAACCGCGCGCGATCTACAAAAACCAGATGGTCAATGGACACGGGCCAAAGGCTTCGACACGTTTTGTGCATTTGGTCCATGGGTGGATACTGAATTCGATCCTGCTGATGCAGTCATTACCGTTCGTGTGAATGGGCAGATGCGTCAGATGGCATCCACGCGGGATATGGTGTTCAACGTCGGTGTGTTGATCGCGTTTGTCTCATCTGTCATGACGCTTGAGCCGGGTGACCTGCTCTTTACAGGTACGCCCTCTGGAGTGGGACCCTTGAAGGATGGGGATGAGGTGTCGGTTGAGATCGAGGGACTTGGCGAGATCAGGAACAAGGTCCAGGCAGAGAGCCGATAGTCAGGTGTAGCAATGCGAATTGAAAAGCATTTTCGTTCCGATCTTGAACTTATCATCCGCTTCCTGGACGCGCTTGGCGGCGGAGCAGCAGTCCTTTCAAACAGCAAATATGCCGGTCCCGGCTTCTTTGTCTTTGGTCATACGTTCATTCAGGAGTTTATAGAGGAGGGATTCTTCAAAAAGGAGGATTTGCTGATTGCAGCATTGGAAAGCAATGGCTTTTCCCCGGATGAAGGGCCGGTTGGCGCGATGCGTGCGGAGCAGGCGAAGGCGCGCGATGCTGCGCAGCATATGTTTAGTGCCGCGAAGGGCTGGCAGGATGGGGATGAAGATGCGCGCGGGGAGGTGGGTTGGGCAACGAGTGAATTCACGTCCACGCTTCGCAAGCATGTTGAACGTCTGAAGAATCTGATTTTTCCTCTACTTGAGCAAAATATCTCTCCGGAGGATGAGCACAAGATCTCGGAGGAATTGAACAAGATCGTCTTCGAAAACAGCACGAAGGGTGATGGGGAAAAATTCATCAAGCAGATCGAGACGCTTGAGGACGAATTGAGCGATTGGAAGTAAGTGCAGAATGACGGACAAACATGTCCGTCGTTTTGTTCGACTTTTTGAATTGGGGAAAGGCGGGTAAAATTATATATAATTTTTACACATCGCAAAGACACAACTGAAAGATTTCATAGATAGTTTTTAATCTTTTCGCAGTGCCCCCTCAGGATCATGAACAGAGGAACCATGCAAGCCTTTGAACTTTCCCATCTCATTGAACAACGCAAAGACTCAAACAAACTTTATCTCGAATTTCTCAAAGTCTCAGACCTGAGCATGGGACTGTACGTTCTGCCCGTCGAGGGGATGGATAATCAGTCACCGCACACGGAAGATGAAGTCTATTATGTGGTAAGCGGACGGGCGAAGATCAAAGTTGCAAACGAAGACCGAAATGTGCAGGCGGGGTCAATTGTATATGTGGCGAAGAATGTGGAGCATCGCTTCCATTCGATTGAGGAAGAATTGGCGGTAATCGTGTTTTTCGCACCTGCGGAGTATTCGAATAGACCATAGATGATGGACGATGAACCATATAAAGCCCAATGGTCAATGGTCTATCGTCCATTGTCAAAAGGAATCATTATGTTCAATCTCAAAACCACCCCCTTCCACGAACGGACGTCCGCACTGTGCCAGCCGCAGAACTGGCGCAAGTGGGCGGGCTATTTTGTTGTCGGCTCATACGAGCATGTGCTCGACCGCGAGTATTGGGCGATCCGCAATGCGGCGGCGTTGATCGATGTCTCGCCGTTGATTAAGTACTTAATCAACGGCAAGGATGCGGCAGCACTATTGCATCGAGTCACCACGCGCGATATACATAAGATGAAAGTGGGACAGGTCGCCTACACCGGCTGGTGCGATGAAGAAGGCAAGATGATTGACGATGGCACTGTCTCACGCCTCGAAGAATCGACCTTTCGCCTGACCGCCGCGGAACCAAACCTGCGCTGGCTGACAATGAATGCCGTCGGCATGGATGTCTCCATCACCGAAGTGACCGACGATGTGGCGGCGCTCAGTTTTCAGGGACCGAACACGCGCAAGGTGTTGAATCTCATCTGTGATAAGTCTGTGGACGAATTGAAATACTTCCGCGTGATGACGAACAAAATCAAAGGTGTGGATGTCACGATTTCACGCACCGGCTACACCGGCGACCTCGGTTATGAGATTTGGGTGGACGCTAAAGACGCGCTCAAAGTGTGGGATGTGCTCATGGAAGCCGGTTCAGATTACGGCATTACGCCTGTCGGCATTCTCGCCATGGATATGGCACGCGTGGAGGCTGGTCTCTTCATGCTCGATGTGGACTACACCTCCGCCTCTCATGCATGGATCGAATCACAGAAATCCTCCCCCTTCGAGTTGGGACTCGATTGGACAGTTGCATTCGACAAACCCGGCTACTTCGTCGGTCGCCGCGCGCTGGAAAAAGAAAAGCGCGAAGGCTCGGCATGGAAGATGGTCGGCTTGGCGGTGGATTGGGTCGGTATGGAAAAATTATTCGGCAGGGTGGGTCTGCCTCCGCAGATCCCCGGCTCGGCGATCCGTGCCAGTTTGCCCGTGATGGTGGGGAATGTGCAGGTGGGGTATGCATCCACCTCCACATGGTCACCGCTATTGAAAACCTATATCGCTCTCGCTCATTTGCAGAATCCCTACTACGAAATCGGCATCGACGTCCGCATGGAAATCACGGTCGAGCATCATCGTCAACATGCACCTGCGAAGGTGGTCAAGTTGCCGTTCTATGAACCGGAGTGGAAGAAAAAATAGGACGATAGACCACAGACGATGGACGATGGTTTTCCACGGTCAGTCGTCTATCGTCCGTTGTCAGTATAGGACTTATCCATGACATCATCCAACACATACGACGCAATCATCATCGGCGGTGGTCACAATGGACTTGTGGCTGGCGCATATCTCGCTCTCGCTGGCAAGAAAGTGGTCGTGCTCGAACGCCGACCCATCGTCGGCGGCGCGGCAGTGACTGAGGAGATCTTCCCCGGCTACAAGTTCACCGAATTTTCCTACGTGGTGAGTCTGTTGCGCCCGGAGATCATCCG
>CAYTDB010000212.1:0-6050 GCA_964436455.1 uncultured Anaerolinea sp.
GGCAATCTCTCATTCATGCTTTACGACCAGCACAAAAGCGTGGAAGAGGCTGAGGGCTATCTTCAAAGATACGCCCTTGCCACCGAAAAGGAGAGAAAACATCTCATCCGCTTCATTTCCGATCCGCTTTCCCGTTCATATGTCTTTACATATGATATGGGCTACGACCTTCTCAAAGAACTTTTCGCACACGTGGACCGTGACACATACTTCAAACGTCTGCTCGAAGAGCCGGTCACACCCAGTCAGATTCGGGAGTGGATTTCAACCAATTCATAACTCAATAACGTAAGATGAAAACTCCTGACCCGTTCAGGAGTTTTTTCTTTATAATCAACAGGCTGTGTTTTGGAACCCAGAAGCTTGCTTCTAAAACCCGAATGGCAAACCGTTCGATTCCAAACCTTCCCCTATTTGGAGCATATACTTGAAAGACCACTCACTCATCACAACACTGAATAACCTGCGCGGCAATCCGCGCGGATGCGTTTACACTGAACCACTCTGGGGTATTCCCTACAACTTGTATTCCCCGTATATCTCGATCTACATGCTGGCACTCGGGCTGACCGACACCCAGATCGGTTCGATCGTCAGCATCAGTTGGGGCTTTCAACTCATCCTTGCTCTGCTCAGCGGCGTCATCACTGACAAACTCGGACGCAGGCGCACCACCCTGATCTTCGATATCATCGCATGGACAATCCCCGCGATCATCTCAGCCATTGCACAGAATTTTTGGTATTTCCTGATGGCAGGCATCATCAACAGCGTTTGGCGTATCACCCACAACTCATGGAGTTGCCTGCTCGTGGAGGATGCCGACCCAGACCAGCTGGTGGATATTTACAGCTGGATCTATATTGCTAACATCATCGTCGGCTTCGTCGCGCCGCTGGCGGGGGTGTTGATCGGAGCTTACTCCCTCATCCCCACCGTACGCGGATTGTACGTGTTCGCTGCGATCATGTTCACCACAAAAGCCATCGTCACCTATCAACTAACAACGGAAACCCAACAGGGAATGATCCGCATGCGTGAAACGCAGCACCAGAGCATGTTCAATGTACTCAGTGAATACCGCGGAGTATTTCAAGCCGTCTTGCGCACCCCACAGACTCTCTACACGGCAAGCATTATGATAATCCTCAGCATCACGAGCGTCATCTCGGGCAGTTTCTGGGGCATCATTGCCACAGAAAGATTACACATCCCTGCCCAAAATCTGGCGATCTTCCCGTTTATCAAGTCCGCAGTGACGTTGTTCTTTTTCTTCTTTGTCATGCCGCGCGTCAGCAAAATGCACTTCAAACTTCCATTGGCAATTGGGTTTCTCGGTTTTGTTATAAGCCAATTGCTCCTCATTACTGCACCTGAGCAAAATTATCCTTTCCTCGTCACCAGTGTGTTTTTGGAAGCTTTGTGTTTTGCTTCAGTCTATCCACTTGTGGACAAGATGGTCGTGCTGACCATTGACGCACGCGAGCGCGCACGCATCCAGTCCATTTTGGCTGTGGTCATCATCCTCATCACGTCACCCTTCGGATGGATCGCAGGCAATCTCTCAGAACTCAATAAGGCGTTTCCATTCGTGCTCAATATCGCATTATTCGCGATCGGCGCGGTGCTGGCTTACATTGCTGGCAATGCATCACAAAAGACTCCCGTAGTGGAGGCGGCAACATCTTGAAAACGGTCGCGGTCGTTGGCGGTGGACCTGCGGGGTTGATGGCGGCTGAGGTCATCAGCGCGCGCAGCGTGAAAGTGGATGTGTACGATTCCATGCCATCCGTTGGTCGCAAACTTCTCATGGCTGGCAAAAGCGGATTGAACATCACACACTCCGATCCGTTCGATGTGTTTGTATCGCGCTATGGCAAACAGCGCGAACAACTAGAACCATTGCTAAAAAACTTTGGTTCGAATGCATTACGCGAGTGGGTTCATAGTTTTGGTATTGAAACTTTTATTGGAACTTCGGGACGTGTCTTTCCCACTGGCATGAAAGCGAGTCCCCTGCTCAGGGCTTGGATCAATCGATTAAACGCCTCAAACGTGACCTTTCACCTGCGCCACAAGTGGACAGGTTTTCTCCCCGACAGTTCTTTGCGCTTTGTCACTCCCGATGGCGAAGTGACTGTCAAACCCGATGCTGTCGTTCTCGCTCTCGGCGGCGGGAGTTGGTCAAGACTCGGCTCGGATGGCGCGTGGGTTCCGTGGTTGAAGCAGGCTGGAGCGGAGGTCGAACCGTTTCGTCCAGCCAATTGCGGCTTCGATGTAGAGTGGAGCGAGTACTTCCGCGATAAATATAATGGGCATCCCATCAAGTCGGTGATTTTGTCGTTCGGGGAGTTTCGTCAACAAGGCGAGTTCATCGTCACGGAAGAAGGTGTGGAGGGAGGTTTGATCTACGCGGCGTCGGCGATGATGCGCGATGAGATTTACGCAAATGGCAAAGCGATCATGCATCTGGATTTGAAACCAGACCGCACGCTCGAATGGCTGGTGGATAAATTATCAAGACCGCGAGGCAAACGCTCACTGGCAAGTTATCTTGAAAAATCGTTGGGGATACACAGCGTGAAGGCAGGCTTGTTGCGTGAGTTCGTATCGAAGGAAGATTTCATGAATGCTGAACGACTGGCTGGATTCATCAAAGCATTACCCGTGCCATTGGTCAGACCAAGTCCATTGGATGAAGCGATCAGCAGCGCAGGCGGCGTGACCTTTGAATCGCTCGATGAACAATTGATGTTGAAAAGCATGCCTGGCGTTTTCTGCGCAGGCGAAATGCTCGACTGGGAAGCACCAACAGGCGGATATTTGCTAACCGCCTGTTTCTCCAGCGGCTATGCGGCAGGGTTGGGAGTGGTGAAATGGTTGGGAAGTTTGAAAACCACCATATAATGTGTGAGCGTGTGTTTCCGTTTGGTTCAAGAAAAAGGACAACATGGAATACAAAGTGAAAGATCTTAATATCTACTACGAAGAGTCTGGCACAGGCAGGCCGCTTCTCATGCTCCATGGTTGGCCGACTGATCATCGATCCATCGCCAACGACATGGAACCATTGTTCAAGAACCGAAACGGATGGAGACGCATATATCCCGACCTGCCCGGCATGGGAAAGACACGCGGTCCCGATTGGATCACCCATCAAGACCATATGCTTGATGTCGTGCTGGAATTTATTGATGCAGTTGCGCCCGGCGAACGTTTCGTCGTTGCCGGGGTGTCGTATGGAGGTTATCTGGCACGCGGAGTGGTGTACCGTCGAGGAGAGCAGATGGATGGACTCCTGTTGCTTGTGCCGGGAGCCGGCACAGATGATCGTATAGAGTTCCTACCAAAACCGCTGGTAATCCATGAAGATGCGGAATTTCTCGCGGCATTAACGCCTGACGAACAAGATATGCGGGGATTCATTGTGGTGCAAAGCATGGATTTGCTTGCCGACTTCCGCCGGGTAATTAATCCTGCTGTTGCAATTGCCAACCATGAGTTTTTACAGCGTCTGGATCAACAATACGCCTTCTCCTTTGCTGTGGACTCGCTTCCAGCTCCCTTTCCAGCACCCGCCTTGTTTTTGACCGGACGGCATGATAACCTGTGCGGCTATCGAGACACGTACCAACTCTTGGATGACTATCCACGGGCAAGTTTTGCTGTATTAGATCGCGCTGGGCACGCATTGGGTGGTGAACAGAAAATGCTTTTCAGAGCATTAGTGAACGAATGGCTGGATCGCGTGGAAGAATACGCACATACACCTAAGTAGATACACCGCGGGGATAAATAGAGTGAAATGGCTTGACGCCTCACAAATGACCAATACCATTCAACCTCCACCAGCCACTTTCGGGGACATGACGCTATCGAATACACGATTGCACTACGTGAAAGCAGGCACAGGACCGCCACTCATCATCGTCCCTGCAACCGTTTCGTTGATTCGGCAATGGTTACCATTGACCCAATTCATGGGGCGGCTTTTTACAAGTTATTTTTTCGAACTGCCCGGGCATGGAGGGTCAATACCATATCCTGAAAAGTTCAAAAGCCAATTCGTTCCCCAAACCGTGGAAGAGTTCGTAGACAATTTGGGATATGACAGATTCAACCTGATGGGTTTTTCATTTGGGGGATTACTTGCTCTCCGCACTTTGGAACATTTGCAAAACAGAATTGACAAGGTTATTCTGCTTTCGCCTTGTGTTAGTCGGCGCGCATTGAAGTGGTCAACGCCAAGGCAGTGGGCATTCAAGGCATCCATTTGGGCAATGAAGAGACAAAATCTCCTGCAGGGCATCCACTATGTTATGAACACACCGCGTCTCAAAAAGCCTCTCTCTTACACCCTGAGCAAAGCCAGCAACGTGGACAGGCGCATCCTTGAGAACAAACACGCCCTGCAGATGCCGATCTCCACATTGGATGTATTTGCTTATACATTGGGTGAAATCTTTCAGACGGAATATCAATACGTAGGCGCGCCGTTCAAGACACCTTGTTACTTCGGCATGTCGATCAACGACGACATCTTGGAATACAACCTCACCGAACAGATCGTGCGAAGACACTTCCAAAAGATCACCACTCAGAAATTCACACATCCCTACCACCAGCCACCTGAACCGCCGACCTTTGAATGGCTCAACAAGGAATTTGGTCAGTTTTTGGAGATGATCGATTGAGTTGAGAAAAACTGCTTTCAATTTTAACAACTCTATGTGCGATTAAATATAACGATTAAGTCCCCAAGAAAAATGTGAGCTTTTTCTGAAATTGGAATTTATCGTCGGGGACGATGAATTCCAATCTATCGCACACAAACGATCCACGCGGGGCGGAGTCATGAAGCTGCGTATAAAGTTTCAGTCCATCCTCTATGGATATGAATTCAGCTATGGTCATATGCGGGGGAATGTGTCTCCTGGAGTATGTCTTTCCAGAAAAGACGGCAGCAGTATGCAAATCCGATTTCAACGCATCAATTGGTGCCTTTGGTCTGATCGGATAGATAACGCCAGAATAGTCCGGTGACGCATAGAGATTATCGAAGTAAAGCGTAAATGGCTGGACAAAGCTCAAAATGTGACGGATTTCATCTTCCATCTCAGGCGTCATCTCACACTGTAATGGGTCCGATATAGAAATGTGCGTCGGGCAAATAGCGAAGGCATGTGGGTCATATCTTGCACGCAATGGATCAATCTGCCTTGTCACTTCCTCTGGCGGCATGATAAGGATCAAACCCAGTCGATAGTCACGCTGCCAATCCTCCCATTTGGCAGTGTCTGTGGTGTAAGTAATCACTGGTTTCCTTCCTTCTGCTTCAGTCGCCATGCAGGAGCTCAATCAGCCGAAAGATAATTTTTGACACAGACCGGATCAGCCCGAGTAATGTGAAGCTCCGTTACTTGTGCCAAACCACATGGAACCATCTGATGCAAAGAGAATGGAGATAACATAATTGGAAGCAAGCCCATCATCTGTAGTGTATGTTGTCCATGATGTTCCATCGAAATGTATAACTCCATTCGAGAATGTTCCAAACCATAGACTGCCATCAGGCGCAGCATAAACAGCCAGTATATGATTTGTTGGCAATCCATCTTTTACGCTATAGGTTTGCCACTTCTCTCCATCGAAGCGCATGACACCTGCTTCAAGCCCTGCAACCCATAACGAGCCATCCGGCGCCAAAACCATGGATGGAATAGTTACAAAGTTCCCCAGCTCTTCCACCGCCTTCCATGTGGATCCATCAAAACGCATTATCGCATGGTGAGCGTATGAACGTGCCAAAACAGTATTGTCTGGCATAACCACAATGGAAGTTACTGCCTGCAGGTTTTTGTCATCTGATTCCCGATATTTCGACCACCTCAACTGATTACTATTCAAACGCGAGATCCCCATATTCGTACCCACCCAAACTTCGCCATTCGGCGCGCTCATAACCGAAAGAGCAAAATCATCCGTCAATCCATTCCGGCTCGTGTATGCCGTCCATTTATCTTTCACCAGGCGAAAAGCGCCGCCCTTGG
>CAYTDB010000213.1:0-5979 GCA_964436455.1 uncultured Anaerolinea sp.
CGCGCAGGGCTTCGGCGGTTTGCATACGGCTCAGGCGCCAGGCAGGGTAAACTGCGGCAAGCAAGGCGGCGCTGACCGCCAGGATAAATGCCTGCGCAAATGGAAGGGGCTTCATCTGCATTTGAAGTGTCCAGCCGAAGGAGCGCTGGTTAATAATGAAGATCAGGATCCACGCCAAGATGTAACCAGTGGGCAGGGCGAGCAGTCCCGCCGAAGCGCCGAGAAGACCTGTTTCCCAAAACGTGAGACGGCGCATTTCGGCAAGGGTCAACCCAAGCGCGCGCAGGATGCCCATTTCACGGGCTTTCTCCAGTTGCAAAGCCAACAGGGAACTCAAGACGCCAATAAACGCCACCAGCGTCGTGACCAGCTGCATGGCGGTGGTGATTGCAAATGTGCGGTCAAAGATCTTGATTGCATCGTCACGCAGCGCGCCGCTGGGGTTGACCTGAATGCGCTCGTAACCGATCAATTGCCCGCGCAAATCCGCGGTGACAGAGTCCACATCCGCAGCAGGGATGAGCGTCAGGGAAACGCCATTAAGCGTATTGTCCTTCCACAGGGATCGATACACATCAATATCCATTCGGATCGTCCCGCGTGTAGAGGCGTAATCGGCGTAGATTCCTGCCACAGGAAATTGAACCCAGCCATCGGGAGTCAGAAGCGGGAACGTCCCGTTCGCAGAATCCATGCCGAGGCGGGCAGCCAGCGGCTCGGAGAGGAGAATCGCTCCCTCCTTCATTTTCATGACAATATCTTCGGGATTCCCGTCCAACAGGATGCGCGCATCGAGCAGTGGATCAGGCGTCGCCGCAACCAGATCCACAGACCCAGACTCGGTCTCCACGCTGATAACGCGCACGACGGCGCTGGATTGCACGAATGGATTTGACAGCGCAATATCAACCACTTCAGGGTCGAGCGGGGTGTCAAGTCGGGTTGCGCTCAAGCCTTGCGCCGCGACGTAGATGTCACCTTGCAAAGTTTGATCGAGCCAGAGCGTGACGGTGGTGCGGAAACTGGTGATCATGACCTGCACACCAATGGTGACTGAGACGGCAATCATCAGCGCAGCGACGGCAACGACAGTGCGGCTTTGCGAGCGGATAACGTTGCGCGGGGCAAGCCGTCCCAACAAGCCGAAGAGTGCGGCAAGCGGGTCGTTGAGCAGGGCCATGAGTGTCACCGTGACAAACGGAGTCAGCGCCGCCAAGCCGATGACCACGGCAAACGTGCCCGTGAAACTGACGACAAGGTCACGGGTGGGAATGGTGAGAATCAATCCGCCAGCGAGGGTGGCAAGGATGCCGAGAACAGCAGCGAGATTGACAGCAACGCCCGCTTTGCTCTCCAAGCCCGCGCGCGAGAGAGCCAGGCGTGGTGGGACGGAGGCGGCTTCCCAGGCGGGAGGGGCAGCCGCCAGCAGACTGGCAAGCAGACCTGCTAAACCGCCCTTGAGCAAACTAGAGGCAGGGATTTGCACGCCGCGCACACTGACCACGAAAAACAGATCGTTGATGGTCTGCGTGACCATTTGCACTGCACCTTGTCCCAGTAAAACGCCCAAGCCCAGCCCAATGCCAGCCCCCAACGCGCCGACGAGCGCGGCTTCACCCAACACCATGCCGAAGACCTGCTCGCGGGTGTATCCAAGACTGCGCAGCGTGCCGAACATGGCGCGGCGTTGGACAACGGAAAAAGTCATGGTGTTGTAAATGAGAAAGATGCCGACCACCAACGCCAACAAGCTGAGCGCGGTCAGGTTAACGCGGAAGGCGGCGGTCATGGTATTGACTTGGTCGTTGCGTGTGGCAGAGGCGACCAGCAGATTGCCCGCTGGGAGCACTGATGTGAGTGCGACTGTATCGTAGCCATCGGGCAGGATCAGGTCAATTTGGGTGAGTTCGCCTGCTGTATCGGTCAGGCTTTGGGCGGTGGCAATGTCGGTGATGACCAGCGTATCGAGCGCGCGGCGGGCGAAGTCATTGGACGGTTCCAGCAAACCGACCAGGTAGGCGTTGCGAGTCCTGCCGTTGATGGAGAATTCCAGGCGACAGGAGTCATTAAATTCGTCAGTGCAGGGAGTCAAGCCGTAACGTTCGGCGGTTGGCACAGAGAGCAAAATTGCGCCAGGCTGGGTGAGAAGCGGGGCGATGGATTGAAAGTCAAAGCCCTGTCCCCCGCCAAGATAACTGCGGAAAGGCGCTTCGGCGAACGGGTCAATCCCAAGCAAGGTGAATGGAATCTCCCCCAACTGCGGACTGACGATAAATGCCCGCACAGTCGGCGCGCTCTCGAATTGACCGCGCCACTGCGGGTCGGTGCGCAGGCGGACGTAGAGAGTTTCATCCACCCCGCCGTTCCCAGCAACGATGGCATGGGTGGCGCGTCCTGTGATCGCGCTGGCGCTTAAGTCAAAGGCGCGTTCGGCGCTGGCGTTGGCAAGGTCAATCCCAACCATGACCGCCACACCGAGCGCGATGCCCAGAGTCATCAGTGCAAATTGGATCGGATGCCGAAGCAGGGTGCGAAGCGAAAGCATTGGCTTTAGCGCTCCGTTACCAGTTGACCGTGCGAGAGGCGCAAGACTCTATCCGCGTAGGAGGCGGCTTCAGCGCTATGCGTGACCATCAGCAGGGTGCGGTCTTGTTCGCGGGTGAGTTTTGCCAGCAGGGACATGACCTGTGCGCCGGTCTCTTCATCCAGATTGCCGGTCGGTTCATCGGCGAGAATCAGCAGTGGGTCGTGAACCAGCGCCCGGGCAAGAGCGACGCGCTGTTGTTCACCGCCGGAGAGTTTCTCGGGAAATGTCGCCCAACGGTTGACCAGCCCGACAGAGTCCAGGAAATCCTTGGCTTTGTTCTGTGCTTGCGCGCGCGGGACCCGGTTAAGTTCCAGGGGCAGGCTGATGTTCTCGCCAACGGTCAGCGTGGGGATCAAATTGAAGAACTGAAAAATGAAACCAATGCGCGCGCGGCGGAAGAGAGTCCGCTCGCGTTCGGGCAGGGAGGCGAGATCGCGCCCGTCCACCCAGATCTGTCCGCTATCGGGCGCGTCAATGCCGCTGATCAGATTGAGCAGGGTGCTCTTGCCACTTCCGCTTTTGCCGATGATGGCGGTCATTTCGCCGGGCTGGAATTCAGCGTGTGCGTTCTGCAAAACGACGCGTTGCACGTCGCCCTCGTAATAGGATTTGGTCAGGTCTTGGAAACGCAGGAAAGCTGTCATATCAGGTAGGACTTTCTCAAGGTATGTTGTCTAGTCTTTCACAAACCAACAGACGTATCATACTCCAATGAACTTTCTAAAGACCTCACTCTTTCATACGATTCTCATTTCAACCGTGCTGCTGTTAAACGCTTGCGCACCGCAAGCCACGCCTACCGCCGAGTTGCAGGGTGTGGATTTCTCCCCCGAAATTCCAGAGGGATTCACCTACGCGGATGGATCGCGCCCCCTCACCTTTCCCGCTGATTTTGGCGCGCACCCAGACTTTCGGACGGAGTGGTGGTACTACACTGGAAACCTGTCCACGCCCGACGGTCGTCCCTTCGGTTTCGAGTTGACCGTGTTTCGAGTGAGCCTGGTACCCCCGACACTTGAGCTGCACGACGACTCGACCTGGTACAGCGAAAGTTTGTATTTTGCCCACTTTGCCATCAGCGACATCGAAGCCAATGAGTTCCACGCCTACGAACGCTACGCCCGCCCGGGTCCCGGCCTGACAGGCGCGCAGGCAAGTCCCTACCGCGTCTGGCTCGAAGATTGGAGCATTGTCGAAACGGGCAAAGACTCCTATCGCCTGCGAGCCGCGCAGGACGGATTTGCAATAGACCTGAACCTGACCGACGAAATGGGTGTCATCCTGCAAGGCGAGAACGGGTACAGCCGCAAGGGCAGGGAAGTCAGCAATGCTTCGTATTACTACAGTCAGCCGCGCTTGCGCGCTGAAGGGACAATCCGGGTGCAAAGCGAAGCCTATCCAGTCAGCGGGTTGGCATGGAAGGATCACGAATTCAGCACCGGCATTTTGGATGAAGGACAGATCGGCTGGGACTGGTTCTCCCTGCAATTCGACGATGGTTCAGCGTTGATGCTGTTCCAGTTGCGCGAATCAGACGGCGGGACGTCTGATTCGTCCAGCGGGACCTTTATCCAAGCTGATGGCTCAACCCGCTTCCTGCAAAACGATGACTTCAACATCACCATCCTCGACCAGTGGCGCAGTCCACACACCGCAGGTCTTTATCCTGCCGTATGGAATATCCAACTAATAGAACCGAACTGCGAATTGAACGTCCAACCCTGGATGGCGGATCAGGAAGTCAATTTCCCAGCATTTACGTACTGGGAGGGAGCCGTCCACTTTGAAGGGATGTGCGCTGGCGGGGCTGTGAGCGGCAATGGCTACATCGAGTTAACGGGATATGCCGGAAACCTGCCCCTGCCGTAGTTTATCCGGACATGCTTTTAGTCCAGCCCGTCACCAGGCACTGATCCGCTGATGACGGTATGAAATTTATGTTTTTCGCCAAGATTGGCAAAGAAAGGTTTCTGAATGGCTAAAATACTGATGAAAACGAGGATACGAACGATGTGGATTTTTCTGTTGACCGTCGTGATAGTCGTTGGCGCTGGTTTGATGGCTTGGCGACTTCTGGTTGGGCGCAGCCAATTGATTGTCACCTCAGACAAATTGCTTTTCCCCGCCGTTTCGGGTTTCAATCTCGACCGCCAGGAACTCGAATTCCCGCGTGACTTTGCCGGGGAACTCAACCTGATTTTTATCGCCTTCCAGCAACAACACCAATTGGTCGTCAACACCTGGCTTCCGTACGCGCATGAAGTGGAAGGCACGTTTCCCGGTGTGGTTTACTATGAATTTCCAACCATCGAGGAACTGCCGGCAATCTCGCGCACCTTTATTAACGAGGGGATGCGGGCCGGTATTCCCGACCCAAAGGCTCGTCAGCGTACCATTACCCTGTACATTGACCTGGAAAAATTCATGCAAGCCACCGGTATCCCGGATAAGAGCGAGGTTCATATCCTGCTGGTCAACCGGGCGGGTCAGATTCTGTGGCGTGCAACCGGCAATTTCGAGCAGGTCAAAGGGGATGAACTGGTTAAAACGATTGAAAACGCAAAGAGCAATGAGCCGTGAACGAGGCAATTTGCCACTGGATCTATGGGCCTGCTGATCGCCGGATTTGGTGATTTTTACCCCGCTGGTTGGCATTTTTGGCCCCTTCGACAATGGTGGCCAATCGAACAGCCTGCTCGATATCCACCCGTGGATGTCGGACCGGGAAGTCAACTTCCCTGCGTTCACGTACTGGGAGGGCCCTGTCCGCTTTGAAGGGATGTGCGAAGGTGCGTCTGTGAGCGGGAATGACTACATCGAGTTAACGGGGTATGCTGGGAATTTACCTTTGCCGTAGTTCATAAGCATCGTGTATAAGTCATCCGCACAGAAAGCAAGAACGTAGGATAATAAGAATAAAAGAGAGGCATGCATGGCCGAAACCCCAAAGTATTCCGTATCCGGGAAACAAAACGAAATTGAAATTCGGCAATATCCAGGTTATATCCAAGCCGAGGTAACTGTCGAAGAAAAGAACTACAAATCAGCTATTGAAAAGGGGTTCAGTCTCCTGGCGGGATATATTTTCGGTAACAATATTTCGCGGCAGAAAATCGAGATGACTACGCCGGTCCAGGCTTCTCAATCTGAAAAAATTGCCATGACCACACCAGTGACCGTCACCGGCGTATCAAACTTCACCGTGGCGTTCATTATGCCTGCGGAATACACACTGGAAACGCTGCCCCAACCGAAAGATAGCCGGGTTCACTTAACGCGGCTTCCAGCCCGTTCCATGGCCGCCATCCGTTTTTCCGGATATTTCCAACAAGAGACAATCCAGAAAAACAAGCAGCGCCTCAGTCATTGGCTGGAGGAACAGGGACTTGAAA
>CAYTDB010000214.1:0-5740 GCA_964436455.1 uncultured Anaerolinea sp.
ACCCTATGACCACAGCAACCGCCCAAAGTCATCCCAATATTGCTTTCATCAAGTAGACAACCTCAATACGCTATAGGACTATCCGTAAAGTTTGTTCTTGCGGAAAGGGATACTGCCACCCATCCCTGTCAGGAAATGGCGGCAGAGGAGATGCATTCTTCCAGGGTCGGATAGAGGACATCGAAGGGAACGACCACGGTTCTCACCTACGAGAAGCTCGCGGGGGCAACATACACGCCCGGGTGAGTTTATAGAGTATTCCATTCGATGGTGTGGCAGGTCGATGTTGGGGTGGCATGCCTGGCGGGGCTCAAGCAGTTCAACCTGCCGTCTTCAGTGAGGCATACTGTACCTTTACGAGAAAGCCGTAAGAGACATCCCCTCTGCTAACCCATACAGCAAAAACATTAAACACATATAAACCAGGCTCCAGACTCATTTCGATTTCTTGTTGGGTCTGAAGTGCCAATTCACGATTTTGGCCTTCCACATAACTCCACAGGTGATGATTTGTATCCACTTCAAGTTCGTTATTGTTTGATGCAGGAAATACAGAAAGTGACAATTGGGCGGGAGGATCATTCGTTGGCAATAGTAAAAGCAGAGTGAACGGAGTGTTGGCAATCAAAGGTTCCTTCTGGGTTGGAATTCCCACACTATCAAGGCAGGAGTTAACCTTCTCACCAGCTTCATCGATGTATTCCCAACAATATGACCCAATCATAGCCAATTGTGATAACCCATCAATTTCTAGCACAGCGGATTCTGGTACCCGACCGGTTGAACTGTTTGTTGGAGGAAGTGCGACAGTTGGCATCGGCACGATAGCGTTACAAGATGACAACAGACCAATCAAAAAGACCAAAATGAAAATCGTCCCTATTGCGATTACCGTTTTTAATGTAATTCCGGTTTGCCGTTTCATCTTTTATCCCGCGTCATTATTTCCAACGAGCAGACCCATCTCCGATTTGCCCAAAAGAGGTGTCACCCCAGCAACTTACGCCCCCCTCCGATAAAAGGACACAGGCTGTGTAATGACCTCCTCCCAGAAATGCCACACTTTGACCCTTCAAGTCGATGGGTACGGGTATTGCCGAACTGATGCCTGTTTGATTCCCGAGTTGACCAAAGTAATTGTCGCCCCAGCATTCCACGGTGTGTGCAGCAGTTAAGGCGCAGGTGAAGTCTGCCCCTGCCAAAAGGTGAAGCACCTGTCCTTGCAGCCCGGCGGTGGAATTGGATAGTCCGTCAAACGGCGGGTCGTTTGGCGGCACGACCATCCCTTCGCACATAACATCACCTGGTTTTGTGATGACACAAAGGTGAAAATCTCCGGTCGCGATCTCAAGCACATTTCCTGCGAGATTCGGGATTTGAAAGGGAGAGAGGTGAATCTGTTCTCCATCGCTCGCAGCAGGGATAAAGTTCGCTTGTCCCCAGCACTCCACAGACCCATCGTCCAGAAGTACACAGGTGAACATTGAACCAGCAGCGATCTTTGTCACTCTGTCGGAAAGTCCTTCAACACGGATGGGATCGAGTCGTTCGGTTAATGTGCCGTCTCCCAGTTGCCCGGCGTTGTTCTGCCCCCAACAGTAAACATTTCCTTCCGATGTCAGGGCACAAGTGTGGGCGGAGCCGGCTGTAATGTCTGTTACATTCTCCAATCCTTGAATTTCCACCGGGGTTGCTGCATTCCCCTCAGGATTATTCCAAAGTTGACCGTAGACATCCCGCCCCCAACAGAATACCCGTCCGTTTATGGTAGCAGCGCAGGTGTGATACCAACCTACGCCAATGGCAATGGCGTTTAAGTCATCAACAAGCATGGGACTGGCATAATCCTGTGGCGAAACGCCCAGATCTTGCGAGAAGTTTTGCCCCCTGCAAAATACCTTTTCTCCCATAGTCAACACACAGGTGTGGGCAACGCCTGACTGGATTTGGGGGACGATCTGGGATGAATTGTCCGACCCTGGCAATATCAGACAGGCAGACAGAATCAATGCTCCACCCAGGAGCAACAGCCGTTTAAGCGTCAACCTTTTGATCATTGCTACCATGTTCATCATGGGTTTCTCGGGGATAAACAACAGAAGATTTTTCTGATGAAATCGTATGAAAATACAACGCAAGGTGATTGAAAAAGGTTCCTGTTCAGTAAAGGATCCGCTCACCCGGCGCACCATGTTATGGTCTCCAGGAGAAGGAACTGGCTTGTTCGCTCTCCTTCATTCCTTTGATCTCCAATCCTGTGGCTTGCCCTGTTTCAAGGGAAACCGTTACAAAATGCGGAACGCCTTCGTACACATCTATCAACAAATATTTATTGTCGCTGGAAAATTGAAAATTCCAAAATGACGGTTCGGTATATGTATCATCTGCAACATACATTTCGCGCACAGGCCCGTCCGGAGGGATTCCAACCACGCCGCTTGGGAATCCGTCTCCCTGCCCCTCGCGAGGTCCGACGTATGCCCGCCGTAAATTTGCAAACGCGATCATGGAACCGTCACGCGACCAGGCCAATGGATAGATACTGGATGTGTAATTGGTAAATGTGCCAAAGGTATGCATCACGCTTCCATCCAGCGCCAGGATATCCACCGTTTTTATGGGTGACCCAGTGGATTCTCCCCGCGCGTCCGCAACGAGCAGAGCACCGCCGTCAGGTGCCAGCGCGTAAAATGCCATGCGGTCAGATTTAAACAGAGGTTTGATCTCCCCATCCAGCGTCAACATCTCCATCTGGTAGGTGTAGTAATCTATGGATGGATAGATGCCCTGCGGCTTCTCAAGGAGAATGCTGCTGCCGATCCAGCCTAGGATGGACGCATACACATTGCTCAACTTTTTGAGGCCGGAACCATCGGGATGGATGATGTAAATGCCGTCGTCTGCGTCCAACGAATGGAATGCCCACGGGCTGTTGGTTACTTCGAACGCGATCCATTGTCCATTTGGTGACCAATGCGGGGCGGAGAAAAATTTTCTCCCGGCGCGATACACTTCGCTCCACACGCCGGTTTCCGCGTCGAACTTGTGTAAAGTGGAGGGATTAACTTTAAATTCCGACGGGGATTGCTTCCTTATCTTTTCCAACTCTTCCTTCGATTTGCCAATGGACAGTTCATCTTCGGGATGTGTGACCAGCAAACCGTACCTGCCATCGGGCGACCATACGATCCCAGAACTGTCGTTGGCGTAAACGTCTTTCATATCGAATGGCGTTTGCACGGTTTGCGCTTCGGGACATTCAGTCAATCCGACCACGCAGGAACCTGGCAGGCGCGCCAGCCGATACGCGGCTTCAATATATGGGGGAGGGGTCTCGGGCGGGTAATATTCTTTTGGTGTAATAATGGTGAAGTACAAATCGCCATACGGGTCGCGCGTTTCCACGGGTATTGGCTTGATGGTAGGAGCAAGCAGGGCAGCTCCATTTTCTGGCGTTCCCACCATTTCAATGGATGGCGGAATGGGTGTGGGTGTTTCCACGGTTGCCTCGAGCGTTCCGTTGGAAAAGAAATAATTCCCCAAAAGCACTGAGACGGCAGCCAAAAGTGTGTACAGTATTCGTTTCATGTATGCTCCTTTCTGTTTTCGTACAGAAGCATTTATATCGAACGGCTGTCACAAGCGGGACACAACCATGTCACAGTCTGGTGACATGTATTAGCGTCTCATCACCGGCAGACGGATGGTGAAGATGGTACCATGCTGGTTGTCCTGCCGGCTCCGCAAGGTCAACTCTCCCCGATGCAAATCAACGATCCGTTTGACGAACGAAAGCCCCAGCCCACTGCCCTCAACCGTGTGTGCATTTTCGCCGCGATACAACTCCTCAAACACCCTCTGTTGTTCATCAGGATGAATGCCCGGACCGCTATCCGCCACGTCAATGACCACAGAACGGCCATTGTCACGTACCCGTACCTCAATCGCTTCATCCCGGACCGTGAACTTGAGCGCGTTATCAAGGAGGTTGTACAACGCCAGACCGAGCAGGTCTCGATCCCCCATAACTGGAGGCGGAGGTGTAGGGACGCGCGTGACCAGCAACTCCATCCGACGCCCCTCGCGCCCCGGCGTGGAGCGGACCACTTCGAGGATTTCACTAAGCAGTTCGGGGACATCCACCGCATCTTGATCGAGCGTGCTCTCCTCCAGTTCGGAGAGTTTGCGCAGGTCGCGCAACAAACGAACAAGACGTTCGAGCGCCTTTTGAATATTTCCCTCCGCCTTGTGGCGTTCCTCAAAGTCAGTGGCGGCCTGCAAATTTTCCAGTGAGGCATGCATGCTTGTCAGTGGATTCTTGAGTTCGTGATCGAGCCGCCGGATGAAGCGACGATGTCCCTCCTCGTAGTCGTGAATGGCGGCATCCATCTCTGCGTGTGTCTTTTTCTCCCGCAGGGAATCCGCCACTGCCAGAGCCTGAATCCATAGGGTGGTAAACAATCCAACGAAGAACAGGATGGCACCTAGTCCCAGCCGAAATGAGATGATGATTTCAGGATGGACGAGCATTGGCAGGAAAGTCATGGCCAACGCGCCAAGAATGAGAGGCAGGAAAGGAAGGAGAAATTTTAGTCGTTTCATCAGATGGACTTGACCGGCGCGATAAACATGTAGCCCTCACCCGTGAGGGTGCTGATGAAGCGCGGCGAAGCGGCATCATCGCTCAAGGCGCGGCGCAATTCATTGACACGGGTATCCACCGTACGCGTCCCAGTTGGATATTCCCAGCCCCACACGGAACGAAGCAACTGCTCGCGGCTGATGACCTCATCGGGATGGGTCATCAAATATTCGAGGACAGCAAAGGCTTTGGGAGTCAAATTGAGCGTTTCGTTGTTGAGAAAGGCGCGCCGGGACGGACGATCAAGTATAAGGTCCAATGAGGCGAGGCGTCTCGCAGAAAAAAGGGATTGTCCTGCCGGGCGAACACGTCGCATTACAGCATGAATGCGCGCCAGCAATTCCTGCGAATTGAAGGGCTTGTTGAGGTAATCATCCGCGCCTTCTTCCAATGCGAGGGCGCGTTCGAAAGCTTCCCCCACCTGGGTCAGTAAAATGGTCGGTGTCCACACATTGGATTTGCGCAACCGGCGTAGGGCTTCGCGTCCGTTCATGCGCGGCATGAGGACGTCCATCACGATCACGTCTGGATGATGAGATTGCACCAACTCCAACGCCTTCTCCCCATTCGAAGCCGACAACACATGGAACCCTGAACGCTCCAATAGAGGTCCGATGCTCTCAATGATCATCGGATCATCATCAACAAGCAGGAGGGTGAGTTGACCCTGACTCATATTGTTGAAATTATACTTCGGTCTTTAAAGATATTGCCTTCCTCTGCAATTTCAGGTTGAATGAACGTCAAGTTGCGAGAGTGAATTTTGGTTACATTGTCCCAAATCTATGGCAGGCTCAGAGCAAGGGTTAATGAGGGGAATATATCGGGTATGGTGGTATCATCGCCATATGGCCACTGCGACAGCTGAAGCGAAGCCCAATATTGCGTTCATCAAATATCTCTTGGCAAAACTCGGTCGAACTGACCGCAAGGTTTATTGTGGATTTGTTCTGTAAAAGCAGCAGTTTAAAGCATTAAAGAACGAGATTAAAGAGGAAAAGTCATTCCTCGTTTTTCAACAAGTAGGGATTGGCAAAACTCGGTTGAACTAACAGCCAGGTTCGTTTTATCCATCCAGAACATATGAATTACTTTTAT
>CAYTDB010000215.1:0-5608 GCA_964436455.1 uncultured Anaerolinea sp.
GCAGTTTACCCTGCCTGGCGCCTGAGCCGTATGCAAACCGCCGAAGCCCTGCGCGGAGAGTGATCCATACCCACGATGCGCAAAAAGTCCGACTTGCCTATCAAAACCTGCCCGATATGTAAACGTTCTTTTGCGTGGCGAAAAAAGTGGCACAAGGATTGGGATAATGTGATCTATTGCTCTGAAAAATGTCGTCGTAACAGTCATGCCACAAAACCCAATACAGGAACGCACACCCAATGACATCCACTCACACTCATACTGATATTCTCATCATCGGCGCAGGGCTGGCAGGGCTGCTTGCCGCCACCGATCTGCAAGCCAGCGGTTTTCATCCCCTCGTTGTAGACAAAGGGCGCGGCGTGGGTGGACGTCTTGCCAGCCGCCGCATCGGTTCTGCCACCTTCGATCACGGCGCTCAGTTCATCACTGCCCGCACCCAGCGCTTTGCCGCCTTGTTGCACGAATGGCAGGCGCTGGGTCTTGCGACGGAATGGTATCTCAGCGCGAACGCAGAACACATCCACTGGCGCGGTGTTCCGTCCATGACCGCCATCCCCAAACACCTGGCAAAATCCTTGCATGTGCGGCTTGAAATGAAAATAACCGCCCTGAAACAGGAAAGTTCCCGCTGGCTGGCAATCTTTGAAAACGGTGAAACCATCGCCGCGAACGCTGTCCTGCTCACTGCGCCTGTCCCGCAGTCACTGGCTTTGTTGGATGCGGGCGGGGTGACGCTTGAAGCGTTCATGCGGGAACAACTGGAGGCGGTGGAATATGAACCGTGCATGGCTGTCATGGCAGCGCTGAACGGTGAGTCGAACGTCCCCCAGCCTGGCTTTATCCGCTTTGATTCAGGTCCGATTGCTTGGATCGCCGATAATCAAGCCAAGGGCATCTCAGCGGCTGCTGCGGTGACCATCCATGCCACGCCTGCTTTCAGTTTGGAACATTGGGACGATGACCGCCAGAAAACGGGTCAGCACTTGCTGGAAGCTGCTGCGCCCTGGCTCGTTTCTAAAGTTGCTGAATTTCAAGTCCATGCCTGGCGATATGCGCGACCAAAATATGAGCAAGACCATTTCTGTCTGACATTGCATCAATCTCCGCCATTGCTCATTGTAGGGGATGCCTTTGGCGGTCCGCGCGTGGAAGGAGCCGCCCTTTCCGGTTGGGCGGCGGCAGAGATGTTGAGGAGATACCTGGCCTAGAGGCGTTCACTATGCTCCTGAAAAAGCGCCTCTGCATTTGCAGAGGCGCAAGAATTAAGAATATGAGCACGTGGCGCGTCATTCTGCGTTGGCAGACTCCATGCCTTCCACTTGCACCGGGTCAGATTGTTCCGTCAGGTGTGGATAGCCATCGAAATCGATAAAATGGCCCGAGCGGCGCGATTTGGTCTCCAGATAGAAGCGGTTGTGTTCGTTGGGCGGAATGATGTGCGGCAGGCGTTCAACCACATTGACCCGGTAGTTACGCAGTTCATCCACTTTCTTGGGATTGTTGGTCATCAGGCGCACGCTTTTAATATCCAGGGTGTGCAGCATGTGCGCCGCAACGGCGAAGTCGCGCTCATCGTCACGAAAACCAAGCGCCAGGTTGGCCTCGACCGTATCCAGTCCGCCATCCTGCAACTGGTAGGCGCGGATTTTATTGAGCAGTCCAATCCCGCGTCCCTCCTGGCGCAGGTAAAGCACAACCCCCAAAGGTTCCTGGGCAATGCGTTGCAGCGAGGCCTTCAGTTGGTCACGGCAGTCACAGCGCAGTGAGCCGAGCGCGTCGCCGGTCAGGCATTCAGAATGCAGGCGCACGGGCACATTTTTCATCCCAACCACTTCGCCATGCACAATGGCAATATGGTCTTTCTCGTCACGGTTATTCCAAAAGGCGACGATGTTGAAGTGGCCGAACTCGGTGGGCAGGTCTGCCACGCCAGCCACGCGGATGCAAATGTGATCAGGGCCGTATCCCGCGCAGCTATGCTCCTTGTCGCTTTCGACCAGGTTGAGCAGTTGTTGTGAAACTTGTTTTTTCATCTCGTCTCCTTGAGCAAGTCCGCCAGCTGGAGACCGGAAAGGAAGGTTCCTTCCAGTCCGCCGGCAGGGTGAAAATATTCGCCGATCATTCCAAGTTGGCAGCCAGCAATATCTTTCAAAAGCGGGCCATTGAGTCGGCTGGCGCTATCGAGGCGCGCTTCAAGCCAGCGGTGCGGTCGCTGCCAGGCTGGATGAGTCACCCAGTCCCCGAGCAGCGGGGCGGCTTCGCGCAAGAGTTCCCCACTCCAGGTCTCAGCCGAGAGATTCAGGCGCGGACGACTCCACTCAGGCCGCGCCTGAATGCAGACACAGAGGTTATCCCTGGCCGCGTTCTTGCTGCTTTCATTGCTCACCAGTTGAATGGCGGCTGAAGTTTCTGGCAAAAGCAGGTCGCAATCCAGTTGGGATACAGGAATCTCGTAGCAGGCGAGCAGGGAAAGCGTTGACAGGGTTGGGGCCAGGCCAAAGAGCGCCAGCGCGCCAGCGGTGGACGGACCGAAATCCGAATCTCGTAACAGTCGCAGGCTTTCGCCATTGGCCGCGGCGAGGACGAGCGTTTGTGTTTGGAACGAGAAATTCGCGCCGCTGATTATAAAACTTCCATCCACCGATTTCAGGCTGGTGACTTCGGATTCGCGCAGAATCTCAAGCCCCTCGGCCAGTTTTTTTGCCAGCATGTTCAGCCCGCCGCGCACAGCGGCATGACGCACCCCGGGCGCCAGGGCGCGCGGCTGGCAGGTGGGGCCGTTGCCCTGCACGCGCAGGGGCCAATCAGGTAAAGCATCCGCCCCCAGCAGTTCATCCACCGTTTGCCAGAAAAGCGGCGAGCGTCCATGCAAGAAAGGCACGCCATAATCCAGAGCCAGGTCCGCGTGCCGCCAGGTGGCGCAGCGTCCGCCGAGGGCGCGGCTGCGTTCCAAAATCACCACTTCGCGCCCTTGTTGTTGGATGGCGCGCGCAAAACTCAAACCGGCGATACCGGCGCCAATCACTACAATGTCAATCTTTCTGGCGTTCATGTTTTCCTCATCCGTTGTACATTTCTCTGGCTGCAATTTAAGGATAGTTTATCATCAAGATACGGATGGAGAATGTGATTGTCAAAAACGGCGCCCGGTTCCGCGAAATTCAAATTGCCCGGTAAAAAAAGACCCGAAGCATTGGCCAAACGACCCAGGTATCCCACCTTTCTGGCGGGTGACGGAATAAAAGAGAGGCGGGTTTTCTCAACCTTTGGTTCTCAGCGTGGAACGCCCACCGTCAACACTGATCGTCTGTCCGGTGATCCAGTCTGCTTCTGGAGAAAGTAGAAAGGCGGCAAGTGCCGCAACATCCTCAGGCATGCCGAGTCGTTGTAGTGCATGCATTTCAGCGATGGCTTTGGTTGTCTGTTCGTTCGAAAGCAGACTCTCGCCAAGCCGTGTGCGCGTCAGAGAAGGGGCGATGGCATTGACGCGTATTTTTGGAGCAAGTTCAGCCGCGAGTGACAGCGTTAAACCATCGACGGCTCCCTTCGCCATGCTGATCGACGCATGAAATGTGAAGCCTTGCAGGGCTGCCACGCTTGAAAATAGCACCACGGAAGCCTTGCCCACACTTTTCTTGAGTGCAGGCAACGCAGCCTGAATGGCAAGTGCGGCACCCAGCGCATTCACGCGGAAGTCGGTCAGGAAATCCGCTTCGGTCAGGCGACCAAGACTGCGTAGATTGATCGTGCCAACTGCATACACCAAACCATCCAATGCAGGTCCGGCATCTTGTGCCGCTCGGGTAAAAAGACTGCTGTCATTGATGTCGCCTAGCGTGACGGTCGCGCCAAGTTCTCTCGCAATGGCATCCAGCCTATCTTCGTCCCGTCCGACCAGGTGAAGATCATACCCACGTGCATGGAGCATACGACCTGTGGCTGAACCAATGCCACCAGAACCGCCATAGATCAATATTTTTTGTGTCATGATTAATTCTTCTCTCTAGATTCGATTAAAACTGCTCGGTTATTTCCGTGTGCTTTTGGCATCAAGACAGTTCATCGGCGAATCCGTGATTGACATCGCGGTGATGGCGCTCATCTTCACGAACCGCAATGATTACATCTCGCAGGCGCGCATCGGCTGCCAGTTTCCAATAGTCAATCGCAATTTTAGGCGCGAGGACATTGGCTGTGATTCCACTGTCGACATCATGGAGGTACTCTGTGTAGCTGTGTACGGCTTCCTCTTCAAAGTATCCCACAACCCGGTGAGCGGTTCGTGGTGATAAAAGATACAGCAGGAAAAAGCCGTTAAAGAAAACACCCTGGGCCAGCAGAATAATCAGGCGCTCCAAGCGCGTTGGTTGGGCGATATTGATGAAGGTCATCAGGTGCATCCGTTCGTTTTCGGCTTCATCCAATAAAGTGCTAATCCAGCCTTTGTCGCTTTCCATCCGACGCAAGGCGCGCAGGTGTTGCAAGGCGCCTCCAACCATGCCCGGGACCGCGGCCACCGTTTCCAGCACGACCGCGCGGTGACCGTAGCGGCGGGCAAAAAAAGTATCCGCGAAGAAACGCGCAGACTTGGTGAAAGCCAGCGCCAAAAAATCGGAAAATCCGTTTGGCGTGTGATGTTGTTTTAGTGAAATTTCAGTAGACATTTGATTGCTCCTCTGGGCTTAGTTTGCCCAAGTATGTTTTTGTGCTATTCAGTCAAAGATCATATGGGTAATAAAATACCAATATGACAATGTGTTGCCTTTTTTGATTTAAGCTGTTTCAACTTGCTTCAAGCTGGCAATGCCATCTTTCAGCACCTGCGCTGAACGTTCCAACGCAGACTGTTCCTCTGGGTATAGTTCTGTCTGCACAATCCGTTTGA
The DNA here is from genome assembly GCA_964436455.1 of uncultured Anaerolinea sp. Classification (GTDB taxonomy): domain Bacteria; phylum Chloroflexota; class Anaerolineae; order Anaerolineales; family Villigracilaceae; genus Defluviilinea. Next base: position 4,889 of record CAYTDB010000215.1, read on the forward strand.
CTCCGCCCTGCCCGACGACACATGGAACGCTCAGGCATACGTCATGTAGTCCATATTCGCCTTCGAGATAGGTGGACACGGTCAGCACGCTGTTCTGGTCCTGTAAAATTGTTCCAACGATACGTGCCAGTGACATGCCGATCCCAAAATAAGTGGAACCTTTGTAATTGATGATGTGATATGCCGAATCCTTCACTTCACGGACAATTCGGTCGCGTTCGCCGTGCCAGTCACGGCAATTACCGCATTGCGGGCAGTAATTGTCCATCGGCACACCCGCAACATGCGTCATTGACCAGGCAGCCACTTCGCTGTCGCCGTGCTCTCCCAAAATATAGGCATGGACATTGCCCACGTCCACTTTGCAGTGCTGGCTGATGAGATACCGGAAGCGGGCACTGTCAAGAACTGTACCCGAGCCGATGACACGGTTCTTGGTCCAACCGGAGCGTTTTAGTGCAACCTGGGTGAGAATATCCACGGGATTGGTAGCTACTATTAAAACAGCCTGGGATTTTTGAGCAACGATTTCATCGACAATCTCTTCGATGATTGCGGCATTTTTCTGCAATAGGTTCAAACGTGATTCGCCCGGAGACTGTTTTGCCCCAGCCGCAATGACGATCACCTGCGCATCAGAGTAATCGCGGCTGTCGCCGACGCGGATCTGTACGGATGGGTAAAATGGTAATCCATGAGCCAAATCCAGAGCCTGGCCTT
>CAYTDB010000216.1:0-5571 GCA_964436455.1 uncultured Anaerolinea sp.
GTTTTTTCTTTTGCACGGAGTTCTTCTCAACCTTTTTGCTTAACTTCTTTTTGCGTAGTGGTTTTTTCATAGCACCTCACGCATTATTTTATCCCTAAAACCCCTGCGCCACATACTCACCCCATTCACATCTCAACGTATTACAGATCTCACCGAGCGTGATGTCATTCTCCACGCACTCGATGAACAGCGGCATCAGGTTCTCAGTTCCCTTGGCGGCATCCACCAACCTACCAAGTAACCCATTTACCAATTCCCGATTTCTCGATTCCCGCAACTTCTTCAACCTCTCCCTCTGCCCCAACTCAATCGCAGGATCAACCTTCAAACGTTCCAACGTTAAACTTTCCTCAACGGTAAATTGATTGACTCCCACCACCACCCGCTCTCCGCGTTCGATGGCTTGTTGTGCGGCGTAGGCGGCGTTCTGGATCTCGTTCTGCATGAATCCCTTCTCAATGGACTGCAACGCGCCGCCCATCTCGTCGATCTTGGCGATGTAGTCCTGAGCGCCTTTTTCGATCTCGTCTGTGAGATATTCAATCAGGTACGATCCCGCCAACGGATCAACCGAGTCTGCCACGCCTGATTCATGCGCGATGATCTGTTGGGTCCGCAGTGCGACGCGCACCGCCTTTTCCGTTGGCAGCCAGAGCGCTTCATCCATGGAATTGGTGTGCAGGCTTTGGGTCCCGCCGAGGACGGCGGACAGAGCCTGAACCGTCACACGCACCACGTTGTTCTCGGGTTGTTGGGCGGTGAGAGTCGAGCCTGCGGTCTGTGTGTGGAAGCGCAACTGCCACGACGACGGTTTCTGCGCCTTGAATCGTTCGCGCATGATCTTTGCCCACAACCGTCTCGCCGCGCGGAACTTCGCCACCTCTTCCAAAAAGTTGTTGTGCGCGTTGAAGAAGAACGAAAGCTGACCCGCGAACTCGTCCACGTTCAGTCCCGCCTTCAACGCAGTTTCCACATACGCTATGCCATTTGCGAGCGTGAACGCCACTTCCTGCACGGCGGTCGAGCCCGCTTCACGGATGTGATAGCCCGAGATCGAGATCGTGTTCCAGTTCGGCACATCCTTCGCGCAATACTGAAAGATATCCGTGATGAGTCGCATCGACGGTTCAGGCGGGAAGATATACGTGCCGCGCGCCACATACTCCTTGAGAATATCGTTCTGGATCGTGCCGCGCAGTGCCCTCACGTCCGCGCCCTGCCGCTTCGCCACCGCGATATACATCGCCAGCAGCACACCCGCAGGCGCATTGATCGTCATCGAAGTCGAAACCTTATCCAAGGGAATCTGATCGAAGAGCTGCTCCATATCTTTGATGGATGAAATGGACACTCCCACCTTCCCCACCTCCCCCGCCGCGATCGGATCATCCGCATCGTACCCAATTTGAGTTGGGAGGTCGAAAGCAACCGATAGCCCCGTTTGACCTTGTCCTAATAAATAGCGATACCGCTTATTCGAATCCTCCGCCGTCGAAAACCCCGCATACTGCCGCATGGTCCAGAACCGGGTCCGATACATGGTTGGCTGGACTCCGCGCGTGAAGGGATACTCGCCCGGGAAGCCAAGTTTTTCCTCGTAATCCTTATCCTCGCCTTCGGGCACCGGCACACGCGGGACCTCAATGCCTGATGATGTCTCGAATCGCTCTTTCCTCTCCTTGAACTTCTCCAACGACTTCTTGAGCGTGGATTCTTTCCATTTGTTGTATTGATCTTGAAGTGTCATATATCCTCTTTTGCCCTCACCCATTCGCCCCTCTCCCTTAGGGAGAGGGGACGGGGGTCAGGGAGGTAACATAAGTATAAAACAACCTCCCCTCCTGTGGGGATTAACAGGTGGAAACTCATCCTCAACGTTGTACAATAGAATCAATGCCCAACTCGAACGAACCGCTTGCTAGTTTACAGAACGCCCTCGCCCTGCTGGTAGAGCAGGCAAAGGCATACGAACACGCCCTGCCCCATAACAATTACGCGGCACGCTCCGTGGTCGCGGCGCTCTTGCGCCTCGCACAACAGGCACAAAGTGAAGCGGTCAGCCTGGCAGACTCTTTGGGATCACAAGGGACGACCGAGCATCCCTTCACACCACGTGAGCACGAAATCCTCACCCTTGCCGCAGACGGCCTCACCAACAAAGAAATCGCCTACCGCCTCGGCATCAGCGAACGGACGGTCCAATTCCACATCAACTCCATTTTCAACAAAACGACCACCAACTCCCGCACAGAGGCAGTCGCACTGGCATTGAGGAATGGCTGGATTGGAAAATCGGTGGTCGAGTAGTCCGGCATGTTTTTCGCGGGAGGTATCGAGACCACCTGTGGTAACAGCCGATGCGGACACAAGGAAATTTCTGTAAGATAAGGAAAAATCATGAAGGAGTTTTATATGGCAACAAAGTCAAAGAAATCCGCTCTTGAAATTCTCAACCCCTTACTGGAAGACCCCGACATTCTTGAGATCATGATCGATGGTCCCGACCGCGTCACCATACAAAAATTTGGCAGTCGGATCGAAGATACAGATGTCTGCTTCAAATCCAATGATGAAGTGCTGGAAGTTGTAAAAGCAGTACTCAAAGGGGTTGGCATGGAGATGGAAGAAAACAAATCCATTTACGATGTCCGACTGAACGACAACAGCCGCATGTTGGCTGTCCTAACACCTGCCTCGATACATGGTCATAGCATTGTCTTTCGCAAGTTCATGACAAAGCAAATCTCTTGGGAAAAACTGTTCGAATATAACTCTGTAACCGTTGAACTGCGTGACATGATCCAGCACGCTCTGGATGCGCATGTCAACATACTGATCGCAGGCGGAACCGCCAGTGGCAAGACAACATTCGCCAATCGAGTGGTGGAACTTATTCCTCCCGAGGAGCGCGTGGTAGCCGTGGAACAGACACATGAGTTCCAGTTCGATCATCCTCGTTCAGTTTTCCTGGAGGCAGGCGAGTCTTCTGGCACAACCCTCGGCGAGTTGTTGACCGCTGGTTCCAAAATGCGTCCCGATTGGCTGGTCATTGGAGAATTGTACGGTGCCGAAACCATGCGTGCCATGCAAATTCTAGGCAACGGTCACAGTGCGATTGCGACCATCCATGCCGACAACACCGAAAATGCGCTGGCACGTCTTGAGATGATGTGTCTGATGTCCAATCTTGGGCTTGGATTGGATGACATCCGCCAGATGATCGTCTCTGCCCTGCGGTTGATCCTATATCAGGAGTGTCTCGTGCCTAACGGAAAACGACGTGTGACACAGGTAACGGAACTCAAAGGCTTGGAAAATGGTCGCTACATTCTGCAGCCGCTGATGCGTTACAACCATGAGACAGAGAGGCTCGAATCAACTGGCGTAAAACCGAGCTGGGAAAATTAGTTTCATAAATGGGTACACAAAAATGGAACGGGCAATCATCCGTTCCATTTCTTTTTAACTCGTTTTCTCTGCGAGCGCTGTGGCAACTTTTGGAATTGGACAAACACAGGACGATTTCAAGACAAATGTCATTTGAAACAGAACAACGAAGATGCTAGACTAATCGTATATATTGCAGGAGGTCCTCCATGAAAATCATTGCTTACATCGGTGCCGCGATCCTGATCTTTTTCGGCGTGCTCTTCGTTTGGGGGGCAGGCGGAGATCAAGGCGGCGGCTGGACATGGGTCTGCGGGGGCGGATTGAGCGTATTGTTCGGTTTCGGCTTGATCTGGTTCGCAAGCCGCAAGCCAAAAGTGGAGGGGAATACCAACGTCACTCTCAAAGTGGATCTGCCTGCGCAAACAAAGATCGAAGCCATGACCTGCAAAAACTGTGGCGGCACATTGAAAGCCGACAATATCAAAATGCTGGCGGGTGCTCCGACCGTGGAATGCCCTTATTGCGGAACCACCTATCAACTAACTGAAGAACCGAAGTGGTGACAAATCGTTGGAACGTTTTCACATTCGAACGTTGAAAGGTTTTTTTATGAAACGAAGAATAGCCATTCTCCTTGCCCTGCTCCTCACATTCAGCCTGACATTCACCGTCTACGCACAGGATTACTATTTCAGTCTCGACAAGGAAGTCGTGGATGTGTACTGGAATTCAGACGGCACCATGTCGCTGGATTACCTGCTTACCTTCACAACACAACCCAGCGGACACACCATCGAATTTGTGGATGTTGGCATGCCGAACAGCAATTTTGATTTCAACAGCATACAAGCCAGCATCAATGGCAATCCGCTTTCGGTTTCGAGGGATTTTCAAGGTACAGGCGGTTCTGGCTTCGCTGTGGAAATGGGTCAGTACGCGATTCCGCCCGGGAAAACAGGAACAGTTCGCGTCTACGTCGGCCGTGTTTCCAAAGTCCTGTATAAGGATGATAACGATCCCGAATATGCCAGCGCGGCTTTTGCTCCGCTTTATTTCCAAAGCTCAGTCATCACAGGGAAGACCGATATCACGGTCACCTATCACCTGCCGCCAGGCGTGCAGGAAAACGAACCACGCTGGCACTCTGCGCCATCAGGTTTTCCATCCGAGCCAAAAGCAGGCTTTGATCAGGATGGACGGATCACCTACACATGGCGCAACACAAATGCAAATGGATACACCTCATATTTATTCGGCGCATCATTCCCGAAAAGTTATGTGCCTGCTGACAGCATCGTCACAGCGCAGGCACCATCGTTTTCGGTGTCAGGGGATTGGATCTTCAATCTATTATGTTTCGGATTCTTTGGCTTCATGTTCTTCGGAATGCCGGTCCTCACAATCGTCGCCAACAACCGGCGCAAGATGCAATATTTACCACCGAAAATCTCCATTGAAGGACACGGAATCAAACGTGGATTAACCGCCGTTGAAGCCGCGATCCTGATGAGCGAACCGCTCGATAAAGTGATGACCATGATCTTGTTCGGCGTCATCAAAAAAGAAGCCGCACAGGTGGTATCTCGCGATCCTCTTAAACTGGATGTAACTTCCCCGCTGCCTGAAGGTTTGCACGAATATGAAGTGCAATTTCTCAAGGCATTCGATGCAGCCAACTTAAAACAGCGCAGGGAACAACTGCAGGATATGACGGTAAAACTCGTCCGCTCGGTTTCACAAAAAATGAAAGGCTTCAGCCGCCGCGAAACCATCGCCTACTACAAGAGCATCATGGAAAAGGCATGGCAACAGGTGGAAGGAGCTGATACGCCTGAAGTGCAAAGCCAAATGTACGACCGCAACCTTGAATGGACCATGCTGGACAAAAATTACGATGACCGCACTCGCCGCGTATTCACTGGTCCAGTTTTTGTGCCGATGTGGTGGGGACGCTACGATCCGACCTTCCCGAGGTCTGCTCCAGCGTCAACAGGCGGATCCAAGCCTTCGGTCTCCATGCCCTCTGTTCCGCGTTTGCCCGGTTCTGACTTCGCTTCGTCAGTGGCAGTCGGGATGCAAACCTTCTCACAGAAGGTCATCGGCAACGTCACAGACTTCACCAGCCGCGTCGCCAACGTGACCAACCCGCCTCCCCCTCCTCCCAAGAGCAGTGGAGGTCGC
>CAYTDB010000217.1:0-5519 GCA_964436455.1 uncultured Anaerolinea sp.
CTCACCAAACAGGAAGGCAAAAGTAAATGAACCCGCCAACAATAGGATTGATCTGGCAACTGATTCTCCGCTGGCAGCGGGTCACTGACGCTCACTTGCCATGTGCTCTCGCCGTTATGTTCCCCGGTGATGATTCCGCTTACCCAAGGTTGAGAGAGTAACTGTTCATGGGCTGTCTCCACCTCACCTCGCAAGTGGACGATATAGACCACACCCTCGCTGCCTGCCAGCAATTCTTCGATCGGACCCTGCGCCACCAACTCACCTTTGTTCAGGATCACAACCGTATCGCTGACCCGCTGGACATCATCCAGAATGTGCGTGGAGTAGAAAACAGTGGTGTACTTTCTCAGCTTGGACATCACCTCGAGAACGTCGCGCCGCCCGATCGGGTCAAGTGAAGCGGCTGGTTCATCCAGAATGAGCAGGTCAGGGTAATTGACCTGAGCCTGCGCGATCCCCAGCCGCTGGCGTTCACCTCCCGAAAAAGTTTTGATCGGGCGATCCGCTTTATCGGTCAGGTCAACCAATTCAAGCATCTCATTGCCCCGTTCTTCGATGGCTTTGGCAGGTCCCTTGAAGAAGAAGCGGGCTACAAAGCGCAGGGTCTGGCGGGCGGTCATATGCTCATAGAAATGCGGCTCCTGTGGCAGGTAACCAACCCGTGCACGGATATCTACACTTTGGCTGATGCTATCCATTCCGAAGAGGGTCGCGCTGCCAGCGCTCGGGAGAATCAGCCCCAGCATGAGTTTGATCGTTGTTGTCTTCCCTGCGCCGTTGGGACCCAGGAATCCGAAGATCGAGTTCTGACGCACCTTCAGATCCAATGATCGAAGCGCTTGAACATTTTTATACGTCTTGCTCAATGCATGTGTCACGATAACAAACGGTATTGAGTGATTCATATCAATTTCTCCTTTTAGCTTCGCCAGAACGTCTCAATCCGAAATACATCAAAAGCGACCCCAGTAACGCAAAGAATGCCGTAAGATATATATTTACATTTGCGATGAATGTGTCACTGAAAGACGCTTTGATCGTCGTAAGATCAATCAAGACGAAGGCAGCCGCGACCCCTATAGAAACGGCACCTGTATAAAATAGTTTTGTCTTCATTTCTTTCTCCAACAGTTTCTTCTCTTGTTTATTGTTTCCTGAATTATTAGTGGGACCTGATGTTCAGTATGGTTGCGATAACATACAGGACTGTATATATGCCCCACAACAGTCGGCTCAGAGGCCAGAGAGGCCACCAATAGAACATCACTGTGGCAAGGTATAAAATCACATACGGGACCATAACCGATGGGAGAATCGGACTTCGAAATTGAATCTGTGCCACATAGTCAACCCAATAGCCAAAGATGGCGTAGACAAGGAACAGGAATCCTCCCAACCAGAATGTCCAGTCTTTCCCGCCGCGCATGAGAATGATGCTGATCACTACGGCTGGAATACACAGGGTATAAACAAGCCATCCATATTTCGCTGTATAACTTTCGAATAGGGGTTTACGGATCGCAAAATGCACGATGAGCAGAACCTGGAACAGGAATGCCCAAACGACAAATAGTTTTTCGAGATTATCTAGTTTTGTCATTTCTAACTCCTTTATTTCGAACAAGAACAAAGATGGCAACCACAAAAGCAACTGTGGAAAGACCATCGAAAAAACATCTTGTCAGATCAGTTGCATTCCCGAGTAAGGGAAAATGTTCAAGAAAGGATGAAACACTTGATGCAAACAAACCTGCGGCAAGGATAGTCAGCCCATTGATGAGGTTTTTGTTGTCCATGAATACAATTCCTTTTTTGTTACTAACCTATACTGTTACAAGTGCCAGGTAATCGTTATCTCGGAAATGACGATCACCTTCAAAGTCAACCCAATGTCAACGTTCCCATGTTTCCATCCATATCTGACAATAAATTGCCGCTCGGTGTGGCTCGAACCTGTCGCAACACGGATGGCAGAAGTTCCATATAGGAAATTACGAGGAGGAGCAGGTCAGCCCAGAAGATAAAGCCGGCAGAGCCATAAGCGACGTTGTCGCCGATGAGATTGAAGAAGACGATGTTGGAGATGATGATGGATGCCAGGAAAAAAAGCGACACAACTCTTCGCTGGGGAATGGGGTGTCTCCACGATAGGTTTTTATCTCCCTCCAGAATCTTCCACGCAAGGATAGTCTGTCCGAATGGCAGGTACACGAGGTCAACGGGCCAGGAGGTTTTCAGAAAGAAGGGGATCGAGAGGAAAATGAGATGGAAACTCCACAGGTCGGCGTGGGGCAGGCGGGCGCGTTGAATGCCGAAGATGAGTCCCATGTTGAGGAGGGCGAGTCCGTACGAGGTCCGGTACAGAAGCGGAAGGTAGGAAGAGGCGTCGAATCCTGTCGCATACATCCATCTCAAAAGGACATGCGGAAAATGTTGCGAGTTATAGTTGGCGATGACCCAGTCGAAATGACGATACGAATCGAGCAGGGCGGAGTAAAAGTTCAGAGTGCCGTCAATCCCCAAAAGAAGGCAGGGAACCGCGATGAGGAATGTGCCGCACGCAATGACTGCGTAGAGGAGAAAGCAAAAGTCGCGGCGAAAGATAAATGGAACGATAAAGATAAGCGGAAAGAATTTGAAACTTGCCGCGAAGGCGAGAAGCGTGGCGGCGAATGCGCGGCGATCATGTTCGAGAAAAACAAGTGCTCCCAAAATGGACACCGTTGTAAAGATGCCCACTTGCCCCCATGTAAGATTGTGCAGGAGAGGAAAAGAGGATAGAGCGAGAGCAACAAAGAGAAGTTGAATTGGCAGGTTGGCTGGAACGAGTTGGCGGAAGATAAACAAGTAGAGAACGACAACGATGGCTTGCAGAATGCCCCAAATGATGAGCGAAGCATCGAGTCCAAACGGCGGGAATACAGCGAACAGGATGGCGATGAACGGAGAATAGACAAAGCCTTCGACGGGTAATTTCGTTTGAAAGATCGCCTCTCCCATGGAGTAGTAATAGTCTGCGAAGTCGCAGAATGGTTTCGTGCAAACATCCATGGCGGCTCTGAAGTTGTAAGCGTTGCGCCAGGTGTAGAAATAGTAGGCGAAGAGGAGGATGGCAATGAAGATGACTCCAAGGATGAATTGCCAGTTCTGCCGTGTCACCGATGATTCATTGATAATTTGTTTTTCCGCTCGCATTTGTTCTTCTTCTGGTGACTGTCAGTTCCAAACTGACAGTCACCTTGTTCTTAATTCAACGATACGATTCCTACGCCACCGTCAACTGTGATGGTTCGACCATCCATGATGCAGCGCATGCCGATACCAGGTGGATTTGTGTCAACGCATTCCTTTCATGTACGATCTGCCCGACGCGGAGATCAGCCCGATCCCCACAATTCCAATGATCGCCGCGACCCCAGACTCGATCACATCCATCAGCAACAAGACGGCAGCAACGCCTACTATGAGCAGACCAATGGCAAAAAGGGTTTTGTTGATCGGTATCTCCTTTCCCCTTTTGCCAATAGCGACGACAACCAGAACAATTACCGCTAAAGCTAGGATGGATACTGCAATGTAAATTTGTGAGATATTCATGTCAACTCCTTTAGGTGACTATCATCTCAAAGATGACAATCACATTCGTGCTCAGGTCAACTCCACCGTTCCCGCGCTACCATCCACGCGGACATGGTCACCTGTTTTGAGAAGCATGGTGGCATTGCCGCAGCCGACCACTGCCGGGATGCCCATCTCACGCGCTACAATGGCTGCGTGTGAGAGCGACGCGCCCACGTCGGTGACGATAGCAGCCAGGCGTGGGAAAAGCGGCGTCCAGCCAATGTTGGTGATCGTCGTGACAAGAATCTCGCCTGGCTGAAGTTGGTTGCCATCTTCCACACGGTCAATACGACGGACGATCCCCTCCACGCAACCTGCCGCGCCAGCAATCCCCTTGACGGTGGCGGAGGATGCAGTAACTTTGGTTTGCCGCGCGTCGTAAAAATCGCTACGACGGTTGGGATCCGCTGCCCATTTGAAAGGGTCGAAGCGCCCATAGATGATCGACGGGTAGGGCGGCAGGGCGCAGTAACGCTGGTGCATAGTGCGCCGAGCGGGAATAACGTTGAGCGGCGATTTGTCGCCGGCCAAAAGAACCGCCATTTCGTCCACCGACAGGAAAAAGACGTCATCGCCAATGTCCATCACGTTGCCCACCTGCAAGAAAAACGGGCGGTTGACGAGCCGCGACAGGCGGATCGACTCAGAGCGAACGGCCTCGCGGTTTTTCTCTGCTTCGGCTACCTGTTCCAGCCTGCGGCGAAAAGACTCGTATTTATCAGGAAAATGCTTTTTAAACCGCAGCCAGGCAGTAGAGCACTCGGCGCGTTGTTTCGCCAGCCGTGCGTTCAAATCTGCGAGCGATGATGTGAAATCGGCAAGCTTTTTGTCCAGCCAATCCGGATCTTCAGCTGAACCGGGAACAGACAGCTCCACTTCATGCGGACCCCGGTGACCATACTGCTGCATGTATTCTTCGCGGCTCATCGTACCGTCTTTCACTTTTGCCAGCCCCATCAACGATCCCAGGCTTTCCAGGTCACCGGATTCGCCGGAAAGGTTGGATAGGAGTGTGGTGGCCTCCATATCCCCCACCAGTGCAGTCAGGTCCAGCTTGAGCCGGGTGGCCGGAGCGGACAAGTTGATGGTCATACTGCGCAGCATGCGAGAACCACGCAGTTTGGTGGGCAAGATAGACTCGTTCCACAAGGCAAGCAGTCCGGCAGCATCTGTACACTGTTGAATGCGAGTTTTCATTGCCCGGCACCAGCCCGGGTGATGGGCTATGTAATCCTGAAACTGCCGGCTATCGCGCCGGGTCAGCATCTGATCTTTTATCGTTCCAGGCAACGCATACCAGATGACCGCCAGGGGAGAAAAGGGAATCGTAGGGATGTTCAGTTCGGTAGGTGTGGAACCCATCAAATCACCCAACTTTGTTTTGCGAGCATCCTGCCCAATCGCGCGGTAAAGCGAGGAAATCAGGCTCAGATTGAAGTACAGCCGCCCACAAATGTTCCCGCCAGCAGGATGCTCGCCAGGATACCGGTTCGGGTCGGTTACGTTGATATAGAGCCATATCAGCGACCAGGTGCTGGGCGTCATCACATCCGACGCGGCCTCCCTATAATTGACGCTGGACCAACAGTAATCCCCTTTCAGGCTGTCATTCCATTCGCCTGTAACGGGGTTGTAACCGAACTCAGGAAATGTGCGTGTCATGGATTTACTCCTTTAACTCCACCGTCCCCGCGCTGCCATCCACCGTGATGCTTTGACCATCCGTGATGCGACGCGTGCCGACGCCCGTTGCCACCACAGCAGGGATGCTATACTCACGCGCGACAATGGAGCTATGACTTAATGGTCCGCCGATGTCGGTGACGATGGCGGATGCCAAGGCAAACAATGGTGTCCATGCAGGGGTGGTGGTGACTGCCACAAGCACGTCACCT
>CAYTDB010000218.1:0-5446 GCA_964436455.1 uncultured Anaerolinea sp.
CCATTGATCGACTTGTCGCACACCTATGTGTTCCCGCTCTATGATGGCACGCTTCTGGATCTGGATGCTTCCGTGATCTTTGCCGTCCCATAGGGGAGCACTGATGGGATAGATATAAGGGTAACTCTGGGAGAAAACAATCGGACGTGGCTCGAACCACGTCCGATTTGTATTTGGATTCTACAACCCCGCCGTGCTCCTGAGCGCTTATACCTTATCTTCCCAAGGAAGAAGAATCGCATTGCCATTGCGACTCGATGAACCCGCAGATACTGGTGTTGGACGAAGGTTTCATTGTGGCGGATGGGGATACGAGGGCGATACTGGCTGATGAGAAGTTCCTGAACGAGCATGGGTTGGAGAGGGCGTAGAGAAAGTAATCAGTGAGCAGTTATCAGAGGTCCGTCTCACAAGAGGCGGACTTTTTTATTGCAACTTAATTGTGACGTAGGGCTTTCTAAAAGTAAATGTTGAGCGGGGTAAAAAAAAGACCTTTCTCAGTTATGCTACTGTGTGAGGTACAAACAGCAAACGCGAGGAAGGTCAAGATGGAGTCTAACACAGGGCAGCTTATCGATTTGAGTGGCTTGTATCATCGCTTTGAAGGACTGACTGATAGGCGCAAACCCAAAGGAAAACGGTATGCACTGGCGACAATCCTGCTGGGGATGTTATTGGCGAAGTTGTGTTGAGAAGATAAACCAAGCGGGACTGCCGAGTGGGTGGCGCTACGCCGGGAATGGATCGCCAAAGGTCTGGAGTTGAAACGCAGCAGAGGCCCAGTCACCATACCTATCGACGGGTATCAGCTGAGGGGATCGAAGTGGATGAACTGGATGAACTGGAAAATCTGGCACGGGAACATCATCGGCACTGTAGGGAAGCAGGTTAACAAGTGGTGGTGTGCATGGATGGGAAAAGACTGCGCGGCACGATTGATCTGGAAGTGCATGATGGGCTGTGTCTGCTGGCGATCTATTTGCCCAGGGAAGGGGTCACCCTGGCACAGTTGGCGGTCGAATGCCAGCAAAACGAGATTACGGTGGCTCCAACCCTGCTGAGCTATGTCAATTTGCGCAACAAAGTCGTGATCGGGGATACCCTGCATACCCAGTGACAGGTCTCGATCCAGATTGGTGCAGCCGGTGGTAATTACTTGTGGACCGTGAGAGGGAACCAGCCTCAGTTGCTTCAGGATCTGCGGGATTGGTTTGATCTGACCATCGAGCTCCTGCCGGGCAGGGGTTGCCTGCCAAAGGATCTTCGTTCAGCCTCAGTGACCAGCAAAGGTCATGGCCGCCTGGAAGTGTGTACTCTGACCACCAGCAGTCTACTGAATGATTTCCTCGATTGGCCCTTCCTGCAACGGGTCTTCAAACTGAGCGAACTGTCAAAATTATGAAAACAGGTAAAAACGTCGTGTGATCATCTATCGGGTGACCAGTCTGGCTGCTAGACAGGCTTCGCCCCTTCAACTGCTCCAGATGTTACGTTCTTATTGGCACATTGAGAACAGCCTTCACTGCCCGCGCGATGTGGCCTTGCGTGAAGATCAGAAGCGCTTCAAAGCACACTCTGCCGCCCACTGCATGGCAATCATTAACAACCTTGTGTTTTCAATTATCGCGAAAGCTGGTTTCCCTTATTTCCCCTCAGCCAGCCGTTTCTTTGCCGCTCATCCCGAAAAAGCTCCGGCTGCCTTACTTTGAGAAAGCCCTAAATTATGACGTGCATCACTTGAATTCTGAAATGATTAGGCGCATAATGATATTGATGATTTTTTTCAGGCGAGCGGCTAGTAAAAACATTGTATTCGGGGAATGATCCATTTCCCGGGGAGGGCAAAATGTTCGCAAATTCCAAATTCCATCAGATCACAACGATTGTCGTTATATTCACCTTTCTGTTCTCAGCGATACATCCGGTGCATGTCTCTGCACAGGGCGGCGGGGATGATGGCAAACGCCAAGCCAATGCCCAGAAGGGCGGGGATGGCATCCGGCGTCAGGTCAACCCGCAGAGCGGACGGGTCAGTTTCATCGGTCCGGAGAGCGGACGCGTACTGCCTGCGTCCAAGGCATTGGGCACATTTATTCGTCCGCAGGATCCGGGCAGGGCGCTCATCAATCGTTTCGCGTCCGAGTTTGGGATTCAGAATCCGGGGCGCGAACTATCTGAGATGAAGAGCAACCGTCCCGACGATGGACGCGTAACCGTCCGTTATCAGCAGACGTATCAAGGCATCCCGGTGATGGGCGGGGAGTTGATCGTGAACACGAACGGGAACGGCGACTTGTATTCGATGAACGGCGAAGTGTCTCCTGATCTCTCGCTTCAAACCCAACCGACGATCGACTCTGCACAAGCGGCAGAGACCGCCCTTCAGGCGGTGGCAAAGTGGTACGAGAAAGAGACCGCGTACTTTGTTGTCTCCGAACCCGAGTTGTGGATCTATGATGAAAGCCTGCTGAAACCGAGCACGCGACCTGTGGAACTGGTTTGGCGCATGGAAGTGACTTCGGCAGATAAGGGGCTGCCGGTGCGCGAGTTGGTGCTGTTGGATGCACAGAAGGGAAGCATCAGCCTGCATTTCAATCAGATCGATACCTCGTGGTCAAGTTCGCGGAATGTGCATACACTCGAAATTGCAAAACCTGTCCTCTCTGCGAAAATTTCAACTTACCCTGAATTAGGCAACGATGATTCAACCGTAAAATCAACCGGAGAGTTCATGCACAACTTGGCAGGAGCATCCTGGTATGTGGCTACAACAGGAAACGATTCGAATTCGTGTTCGAGCACAAGCAGTCCGTGCGCCACGATCAATGGCGCGATTGGGAAAACAACAACAGGGGATACGATCTATGTGGCAGTTGGAACTTATACGGGTAGTGGAACTGAGGTTGTGTTAATTGATAAAGACATTACACTCTCTGGTGGATGGGATGCTAGTTTCACTACGCAGAATGGAACATCCACAATTGATGCGAATTCGAATGGACGCGGTATCACAATAAACCCCGGGATTACATCAACATTGGAGAGGCTAGAAATCAATAAAGGTATTAGTTCTTATGGTGGTGGTGGAATCCTAAATTCAGGCAACCTCACCTTTAATGATGGCAAGATTTCAGATAACAATGCCACAACAAGTGACACGGGAGGTGGGATTAAAAACAGTGGTGTTCTCACTGTAAATCGTAGCACACTTATTGGTAATTCTGGCAATAGAGGTGGAGGGATTGACAATTTAGGCACTGCCACGATAAATTCCACGACCATCACTGGTAATTCGACTCATGGAACTAGCGGTGGTGGTATCTCTAATAGCGGCACCCTCGTTATCCAAAATAGCACAATTTCTGGAAATTTGCGAGGAACTGGAAGTGGAGGAGGAATTTTAAATTGGGGATCTGGTACGGTAATCATAAACAACTCAACAATTTCATATAATCAAGGGGCGTTTACCGGAGGAGTATTATCTGAAGGGAATCAAATAACTCTTCAGAATTCTATCATTTCCAGAAACATGTCAACCTATTACAGTGCTGAAGCAAATTGTTCCGGCACCATCAATAGTTTGGGTTATAACCTGATTGGAAACAACTCGGATTGTACATTTGTATCCACCTCTGGTGATCTCGTTGGTACAAGTTCCAGCCCAATTAATCCTCATCTCACACCCTTACAGGATCATGGAGGTGGGACTTTAACCCACGCATTGATAGCTGGCAGTCCTGCGATCAATGTGGGAAATCCCGCAACACCAGGGAGTGGCGGCAGTGCTTGTCTGGGAACTGATCAACGCGGAGTTGCACGACCTGCTGGGACACGTTGTGATATTGGTGCGTTCGAAGGTTCAGTAGGAGCGACTTTGGTAGATACATATACAACGAATCTTTCACCTTATCTACCCGGCAATTTCCTTTGTGATCAAACGGATCCGAACTGCGGTTACGGTGACTCACATGCCAAAGCCGCGCACAAATATGCCATCGGCACCTACAATTTCTACGCAACGAATTTCAATCGTGCAAGCATAAATAACAATGGCATGGTAATTACATCCACGGTGAACTATTGCGAACCGTATGAGCCCTGTCCGTATGACAATGCTTTTTGGTCTGGCACACAGATGGTCTATGGTAGTGCACATGGCTGGCCTCTGGCAGATGATATAGTCGCGCATGAGCTTACCCATGGCGTGACACAGTACGAATCCAATCTGTTCTACTACTACCAGTCTGGTGCCATCAACGAATCCTTCTCCGACCTGTGGGGCGAATACTACGACCAGACCAACGGGATGGACGTCAACCTTGACTATGATTGGCGGATCGGTGAAGATATTGGGGGGTGGACGAACCCTGCTCCTTATCCTACACTGGGACTGCGGGATATGAGCGACCCTACCCTCTTCTATGACCCGGATAAGATGACGAGCCCCAATTACTATACAGGTTCTGATGACAACGGTGGTGTGCATTGGAACAGCGGCGTGAACAACAAGGCGGTCTACCTGATGGTGGAAGGGGATGATTTCAACGGGAAAACAGTGGCAGGCATCGGCTGGGAAAAGACCGGTGCCATCTATTATGAAGCCCAGACCAACTTGCTGACCTCCGCTTCAGACTACTCGGATTTGTATCTTGCTCTGCAACAAGCCTGTACCAATCTGATTGGTCCCAGTATCACATTGGATGATTGTTCAGAAGTAAAGAACGCGTTGGATGCAGTGGAAATGAACACACGCCAGCCCTTTGGCAATCTGGAGGATCCCAGCTTTGAGTATTCCTATGCAACCTATCCCTTTTGGACACAGTCTTCAACCAATTTTGGTTCGCCCTTGTGCACGGTTGCGGAGTGCACAAATGGCGGTGGAACGGCGGGTCCTCGGACTGGTTCTGTCTGGGGCTGGTTCGGCGGTACCACAGCTTCTGAAACCGCCTATCTTTCGCAAACCGTCTATTTTTCTGACGGCTATCCCTCCCTCAAACTCAAGTTCTATCTCTGGATCGGAGCAGCACAAGCAGGCAGTGATGCGAACGACAAGTTCATGGTTCAAGTGGATGGTGTGACGGTGTTTACGGCGAATGCCACGCAGAAAAGTTCATATTCATCCTACAAACTGGTAACTGTGGATGTCAGTTCATTTGCCACAAATGCCCCACATGAAATAAAGTTCTCATCTGTGACGAGAGGACAGGTTGTCAACTTTAATCTGGATGATGTGTCCCTAGTCGATGATTCCCGTACCATCACTGGCAGTGCCGGGGTGGATGGAGCAGGGGCGATATTATGGTACATGGATAATGGTCCCAAAACAGTGACAGCGGATGGTAGTGGGAACTATTCAATTAATGTGCGAAATGGTTGGAGTGGGATGGTCATGCCGTACAAGAGTGGGTATCAATTTACACCTGCGAGCAGGTCCTATAGTAATGTG
>CAYTDB010000219.1:0-5360 GCA_964436455.1 uncultured Anaerolinea sp.
CCTTCAGGGCATTATAGACATCCCCTGCGCTCAAGCCCCCCATCCAGTTATCAATTACGTTCACTTTTTTTCCGGTATCCTCCTCGATCATCCCAGCATAGATTTCTGCTACACCCCAGCCGCTGGAATCACTGATCCAGACTAGATCCCACTCTTCCAGTTCAGACAGGGAAGGCTGAAAAGAACACGAAATGAGCAGCAGGACGACAATGGACACAATCCCTAGGCTAACACGGGTTTTCATTGGTTCTCCTTTCTATTTGTTGATCATGGGCATCCGCAGCTCTGACGGATGACCAGTTGAGACTCCAAAATGGTTTGATCTTCAATGTCAGGCTGACCTGTAAGCAGGTCATGTAATCGTTGTACGGCAAGAACACCAAGTTCATAAGCCGGAAAGGTGGTTGTTGTGAGTCCCGGGCTAATAAGAGAGGCAGCTTCGATATTGTTAAAGCTGGTAATTGCCAAATCACCAGGTATGGAAACACCAGCTTTGTTGAAAGCCCTCAAAGCTCCAATGGCCAATCCATCGGCAATAATGAAAACAGAAGATGGTCGATTTTTTCTGTTGAGCAATTCAACCGCTCCCTCATAACCGCTCTCGGGTTTAAAGTCGGGCACCTCGATGATCAAATCCGGTTCCATCGGTAGAGAACGTTCCATAAGCGCCCTTTGATAACCCTGGAAGCATGGCACAACATTCTCCCAATCCAATGGGGCGGTGATCAAGGCAACTCTTTTGTGACCATGTTCCAGCAAATGACGCGTTGCCAGATAGGCTGCACCTTCAGGGTCACCCAGAATACTGTTGCGTTGAATATGCGGTGTGTCCACAAATACAACTGGCGGAAATTGATTGATCTGAACCGATTTTTCAAAGCTTTTCGTAATGCCTGCGCTGGTTACGATGAAACCGTCCACCTGTTTCGCAATCAACTGGTGAGCATACTTTTCGATTAGTAGAGGATTGTCCCCTGTGTAACAGACAACAGGCATCCAACGGCTGTTTCTTGAAACGTGATAAATTCCGTCGATAAAGGGTTGATAGACGGGGACAGGTGCCGGGATCAATACCCCGATTAAAAAGGAAGGCAGGTGGGGGCGGGCTTCCGAAATGAATTTCGGGTCAAAAGGTAAAACAACCGTCCCTTTTCCTGGGTGTATAGCCACCAGCATATCGGCTTCCAGCCTCTGGTACGCCGCACGAACTGTGTGCATGTGAATTCCCAAGACTTGTGCGAATTCACGGATTGAGGGCAGCTTGTCTCCCTGTTGCAATTCCCCGCTTGCGATCAACCATGTGATTTGTTGTGTGAGTTGTGCAATCAGCGGAATTTCAGCATTTGGATCTAAGTGGATCTTTTTGAGAATAGACATGATAAGTTTTTTGCTATACTGTTATATAGTTATATAACAGTATAGCAAAATGGGGTCATTTTTACAAGGCAAGATCGTATACGGATTGAAAAATAGGTAAAAAAAATACCCCGAACTGTGTCCGGGGTGAGTTTGCCTTAAATTTGTTTAATCTGTAATTGGCACTGCTTTTGGCGAGGGTTCTGCCTTTTGAGAGAGAAAGATAAGGAGGAAGAGCAGCAACCCCGCCAGGTCCACGAGCAGGACGGTTGTCATCACGCTTGGACTCGTGCGGGCGAAGATCTGCCCCAGCAGCCAGGGCAGGAGCATCCCACCTGTACCGGAACCGACAAGGAACCAGCCCGTGATAGCGCCGGTGACCTGCATCCTTTCGCCAGCGAGGATGATGAATGTCGGGAACACCGATGCCATGAACAATCCCAACAAAATCGTGCCAATCCACAAGGCGATGCTAGAGTCCTTCCAGAGCATTATGACCGCGATACCGATGGCGCAGCCGAAAATGTCCATGAAAAGGATCGTTTGTGAACGCAGACGGGTCGAGACCCACACACCAATCAACCGTCCAAGCGTGAACGAGCCCCAGAAGATGCTGTTCAAGTTGGCGGCGGCGGTAATGTCGCCGAGTCCAAGATTCAGCGTGTATGTGTAGATCCAATTGCCAAAGCCAAGTTCAAGCCCCACGTAGAACAGGAACATTGCCACGATCAACATGACAGGCACAAGAGGAAATACTATTGGTCTTGCCTCCTCTGTATGTGCCTGTTTGGGTGGTTCGGGCAGGAACCAAAGCCAGACCGCCGTTGGTAGGCAGAGGATTGAAAAGGTCAGATACACCCAAAGGATGTCGCCGGTTTTCGGAAGGATTTGTCCTACGAGGAGAGGGGCGAGCAGTGAACCAACACCGAAGAAGAAATGTAATCCATTCAGAAAGGGTCCCGCCTTTTCCTTGTGTGTCCACAGGATCAGCGTGTTACAGCCCACGTCAAGGGTGCCGGAGGCGAGCCCGCTGAGGAACATGGCGGATAAAAGAACTTCCAATGAACGCGAGAGTGGGATCAATGCCGAAGCAACTCCCATGATGAACAACGTCAAGACCATGAGTCTGTGGGCGGATATGCGGTCATAGGCAAGCCCACCAAGATAGGATCCGGCGATGTATCCGAGCGAGCCGAAGATGAAGATCAGGCTGATACGGTCCAATCCGCTGGAGGTATGGTTTGCGAGCGTGGGGATACTGGGCCCGCTGGCAGCGGTGGTGAGTCCCAGGATGATGAAGGACAGGTAATATGCCGCGGTTGCGATGAAGGGAAGAGCCGATGTTTTTGTTTGTGTTGTGGTCATGTTGGCTTTCTTGTGTTCAATGATGAAATGGAATTCTTCTACTCGTGCGGGGGCCACGGAATTTCAACGGGTCCGCCATAACCATGTTTTTCTTGAAGATAGACCAGTCCATGTGATGGAACACTGCATCCTGCTTCATCATTCTCAACCTTGATGGCTGGGTAGTTAGTGCCAAGCGTTTCGAAGATGATCTCTCCTGCTTCGCAGCGCCAGACCTCGATCAGATACTGTTGCATGAATTCGTCTGCGTATTTGCCAGGACTGATGGGAACCGGTTCCCACGTAATCTCGATGCTGTTCCCGTTTCGAATGGCTTTTGCCCAACTGGGACCGGGGTAATACGGCGACACAGGCAGTTCTAAGCCGGGATACACAATGGGGAGAGTCTTGGGGTCGCCCTGAATTTCGAGGAACTTTGCGTTGACCCAGCAATTATTGTCTCTATTGTTCTCATCCTTGTTTGCGACCCAAACCCAGTTGTTTGCGTCGGTACGACCAACTAATTTGATGTTGGCAGTCCCATTGAAAGCAAATAGATAAAGATATAACGCGCCCGGTCCATAGCGACAACTGAGTTTATCCGCGGTCACTTGGGCTTTCAGGCTCTCGACGGTTGGGATGGGAGCCTGTGTGGGGGGGGCAGTGGGGGATGGGGTGTCGGCGGGCAGGGGGGTGGATGTCTCGGTCAGTGTGGGGGCAGGGGTAAAGGTCTCAGTGGCAGGAATGTCTGTTGATGTCGCTACCGGTGGTGAGTCTGACGCGGGTGTTCCTCCTGTGCTGTTCAGATTACATGCAGATGTTGTCCATATCATTGTCAGAATGAGCAAGTGCTTTGAAATTTTCATGGGTTGATTGTTGTCACTTTACTCATAGTTTTGCCACGGCTGGAAGCATAGTTTTGCCGCGATTTGCTCGTGTTGAGGATGCAAGAACCATGCGAATATTGAGAGACTGGAAGGATAGTTTTGCCGTTAGTAAATTCTGGAACCATAGTTTTGCCAGAAATATGTGAGTGATTTCAGCGCAAAATTAGATCAATACATAAATATCTCGCATGAACAGATCATGTGGGACAGCTCTTTTCAGTTTTCGGGCTGGATAGATTGCTTTTTGGCCGTTGTGCCAATTGCAAATTATTCTGCCTGGAAGCATAGTCTTGCCTGGGCGGCAAAACTATGGGTTAAGTTACAAATTTTGTAACTTAACTCATAAAATGGCCGGGGCTGGAAGCATAAAGTGACCACATTGTAGCCTACGTTGCTGATCCAAATCAATGATGGGGGGACAATCTGGAAGGATAACTTGGCCACAAGTAAATCCTGGAAGCATAATATGGCCGGGAGTATAAACCGGCGCCTTCAAAATATATCAATGAGATATAGTGCTTGGCACTTGCGTCAGTCAACTATCTCATTCTTTTGGAGGCAAAACCATGTTGAAGGAATCCGAACTACATCAGCTTTACCAAAAACTCAATTTATCGAAGCAAGCACAGCAGGTGGTCGATGAGATCCGTTCATCCCCTCCGGTGCGACGTGTACGCAGCGCGGCTGGGAATGTAAGTGTCCGCTATCCAAGCCGCAAGATGGGTGTCACGATCCAGGCAGAAAGTCATCGGAATGAATTAGCTGGCATCTACGAGAAAGAGTACGACTCAGAAATATTGGAATACTATGACCAGCCATTGCGCATCAAACTGACCTATGAAGCAAAGAACGGACGGAGGGTAGGCATCTGGCACACCCCGGACTACTTTGTCATTCGAAGCGACAGCATTGGATGGGAAGAATGGAAGACGGAAGCAGAACTATTGCGACTGGCAGAACAAATGCCTCATCGCTATGTTCGAGAAGAAGACACATGGCGTTGTCCGCCAGGGGAAGAACATGCGGAGCAATTTGGATTCTTCTACCAAGTACGATCCTCTGCCGGGATCGATTGGGCCTTGCAACGCAACCTGCTGTTCCTGGAAGATTACCTTCGCTCAGGTAATGAGGAACTGGATGATGAAATAGTTTGTTCAATCACCTCATGGGTCAGCGAACATCCCGGCATAACGCTTCAGGAATTACTGGCAACTGGAAAAACTTCAAGCGACAATCTTTTCACCATGATTGCCCTGGGAGAACTCCATGTTGATCTGCATGCTACTCCTTTGGCAGAGCCACAGCGAGTGCGAGTTTTTCGCGATCAGGAAACTGTAAAAGGTTATGCTGTAATCTCATCTTCTTCCAGCGACGATCATCCCTTTGTAACCGTAGCGCTTGGCGCATCCGTGGTATGGGATGGTCAATCCTGGACTATCGTCAACCTTGGCATTACTCAAGTTACCCTGCTAGCCATAGATGGCACCTTGATCGATCTGCCCCGAACAACTTTCGAGAGTCTGGTCAAAGAAGGGCAGTTGTCCAATTCCAGCAATTCAGTGCTCACAAAACCTAATCCTGCCATCCAGGAATTGCTGGCAAATGCCAGTCCTACAGATTTTGAAGAAGCCAACCGGCGTTATGCAATCATTGCACCCCGCCTCACCGGTCAGTGTTTGAACAACAAAAACATCCCGGCTCGTACAATCCGAAGATGGATAGGCAGATGGAAGAAAGCGGAAACCTGTTACGGCTGCGGGTACGTGGGATTAT
>CAYTDB010000220.1:0-5322 GCA_964436455.1 uncultured Anaerolinea sp.
ATTTCAGCCTTCCTTTCCCAGACGGTCGAACAGGTGATGTTGATAGGCGTATGCCGCCAGTTCGATACGGTTGGTGAAATGGAGTTTTTCCAGCATGTTGCTGACGTAATTCCCAACCGTTTTCTCGCTCAAATTCAACAATTTTCCGATCTGGGCATTGGTTTTGCCTTTTGCCAGGTGGATCAGCACATCCATCTCGCGGTCGGTGATCTCACGGAAGGCGTCCTCATCCGCTTTCCGCTCCGCCTCCCGGACCCGCCCCAGTAAACGCGCTGTGGTGGATGGATCGAGCAACGCTTCACCCCTCGCCGCAACCCGGATTGCCCTCAATAGCTCTTCATTCCCGACCTGCTTGAGCACATACCCCACCGCCCCTGCGCGAATCGCCCCTACCACGAGTTCATCATCGGCAAACGAGGTCAATATGACCACCTTGCAGACAGGGAATTGCGCCATGATCTGACGGCAGGCTTCGATACCTCCTTCACCGGGCAGGCGGATGTCCATCAGCACCACATCCGGCAGGAGTTTTTCAGCCATCTTTATGCCTTCGCCTGCAGTGCTTGCCTCACCGACAACTTCCATATCAGGCTGGTCGTTGAGCAGGGTCATCAACCCCAAACGGACAATATCATGGTCGTCTACGAGAAGAATTCGTATCCCGGTCATTAGGTTATTAATCCTTCCACGGCAGGGTAAGTGTTACGGTTGTGCGTTTGTTGTTGGTAAAAGTCAAATTGCCATTCAGCAGGCGGGCGCGGTCGCGCATATTACGCAAACCATAACCTGCATTTTGTTCGGAGGAAAAACCGATCCCGTCATCTCTGATGACAATGCAGAACTGTCCGTCCAAATCTCGCGCTTCGATTTCCACGTTCTTCGCTTGTGCATGGCGGACAATATTTGCCAACGCTTCATTCAAAATTGCAAGCACGTGGCTGGAACGGATAGGCGAAAGCACAGTGTCTTCCGGAAGAAGGATATTTAATCGAGTATTCACCAGGGATGCGTAATTCGGATTATTTGCAATCTGCCTCAAAGCTGAAGGCAAGGGTTCAACCGAGTCGTTCGAATCTGCATGAAGTTCCAACAGGTTACGGCGCAGATCGGCGATGGCATCGTTAAGGACCAGGACGGATTTTTCCAGGCGGGATCCGATTTCGCTTTTGGCATCCACCAGTTTGGATGCAGATTCAACCAACAAACCCGCTGTATATACCTTCTGAATAGCCCCGTCATGCAGATCGCGCGCCAGTCTTTCCCTCTCGGCCGTCAAGATATGCTTCTGTTCGAGTTCCTCGATGCGGCGGGCAGTCTCCACGTCGAAGATTTCCAAGGCACGGATGAAGGTGACGACCAGGATCACACCGGTCAGGGAGCGGAAAACCAATGGAGGTACGCCGATGAAATCTGTGAAGGTAACGCGGTTGAGAACATTTCCAGGGAAGAAATCCACCGGTGGAGGGATTAACCCACTCAAAAGGGCGTAAATCCCCAGAGTAACTCCTGCTATTTGCAGGGTCAGGACGATGCGGGGGACATTCAATGGCTTGATGAGGAGTAGGGTGTGCCGACGCAATCCGTATGCCGCCAGTAATCCGCCAGGGAAACCGATCAAATATCGGGCAAATGCGTTTGATGGATATCGCCACAGACGCTCGTTGGCAATTTCCGGGGGGATCATGTTGAATGTGACGATAAACCAGCCCATGAACAACAGCGCGATCATCCAGTGGAGCCAGGTTCGGCGTTTGTTCAGGTAAAACAATGCAAAGCCAAACTCCATGAGGAAGCAGTAGGAACCTGCGAGCAGAACCAATTGCACGAGCTCCAAAATGCGCACTGTCTGCGGCTCGAGGTATTCAGCCTGGATTGGAATGAATACCTCACCCCATTCGTGAAAGCCATGTGCAATGCCAAATGCAGCAAGCCAGTGCAGACTCCTTGCCAGTTCAAGACGTGAATTTCGTCGGGTTTGCAGAACAATTGCAAAGCCAAGAATGAAAAAGACCAGCCCATAAATAAAGTAGATCATGGACCGGTTGAGATCAAGAAAGTCAGCAAGGCTGATCATGTAAGGGAAATTGTAGCATATTGCGTGTTTTTATCTCATTACTTCGAATTCAATGCCTTTGCGTTATCATTATCGTATGCCGATAACGAAATCCGATAAAGTAACCCGCAACTTCTTTTTGGGCTTTATCCGCCTGCACATCCTGCACCATGCCGCCAAAACCCAATTTCGGGCTGGATATGATTCGTGAATTGGAGAGGCATGGCTATCGTCTCAGTCCCGGCACGCTGTACCCCATCCTGCAAAACCTAGAACAGGATGGCTTTCTTGAATCAATGAAACAGGTGGTGGCAGGCAAGGTCTGCAAGTATT
Organism: uncultured Anaerolinea sp.; assembly: GCA_964436455.1. Taxonomy (GTDB): domain Bacteria; phylum Chloroflexota; class Anaerolineae; order Anaerolineales; family Villigracilaceae; genus Defluviilinea. The sequence continues at coordinate 2,387 of CAYTDB010000220.1, forward strand.
ATCAAATTACAAAGTCTGGCAGATCCGTACTGGAGAAAGCCATGAGCCAGATGCAGGAATTGATCGATGAAATCAACGAAACATAGGGAGAAAACCATGTTTTCCAACACAGATATTCGCCTGCTCTTTGCCACGCGCATCGTGCGCATGTTCTCCTATGGATTGCTGGCGGTCATCCTTGCCCTCTACCTTTCCGAAGCGGGATTGTCCGACTCAGAGATCGGTGTATTGCTCACCCTGACCTTGATCGGCGATACGCTCATCTCCCTGTGGATCACCACCCGCGCCGACCGCATCGGGCGCAAACGAATGTTAGTGATCGGCGCGGCATTGATGATCTTCGCTGGAATCCTATTCGCCGCCACGCGCAATTTCTATTTACTGCTCCTTGCCGCTACCATAGGCGTCATCAGCCCGAGTGGGAACGAAGTCGGTCCCTTCCTTGCCATCGAACAATCCGCCCTTGCGCACACACTGCCAGCGGAGAAACGCACACAGGTCTTCGCGTGGTACCAACTCGCAGGGTCGCTTGCCACAGCCTTCGGCAGTCTGGCAGGAGGCGGGTTGGCTGAGATCCTGCAAAGCGGAGGCATTGCTCCGTTGTCAAGTTACCGGGCCATCATCTTGATCTATGCTGCGATGGGGTTGGCGCTGGGTGTGCTGTTCAACTTTGTCTCACCGCAGGTGGAAGTCCCTGAAAATGGAAATGGTGGCGCGAAAGTCAACCTGCTCGGGCTGGGCAAATCGAGCAAAACAATCCTCAGGCTTGCCGCGCTTTTCTCGGTGGACGCGTTCGCAGGCGGTTTCGTGGTGCAAAGCATCGTGGCATATTGGTTTCATGTACGTTACGGTGTGAACCCTGCCACGCTGGGTGCGATCTTCTTCGGCGCGAATATCTTCGCCGGTATCTCAGCGCTCTCCGCCGCGTGGATCGCAAAAAAGATCGGGCTGCTCAATACGATGGTCTTTACGCACGTGCCGTCGAACATTTTATTGATCCTTGTCCCGCTTATGCCCAACCTGCCGCTGGCGATCACCATGCTGCTTCTGCGATTCAGCATCTCCCAGATGGATGTGCCCACACGCCAATCTTATACGCTGGCGGTCGTCTCACCAGGGGAACGATCTTCTGCCGCTGGTGTGACAGGCATCGCCCGCACATTGGGCGCTTCATTGGCGCCCATCTTTGCCGCGCCGCTGATCGGCATGACCGCCTTTTCAGGTTTTCCATTCATCATTTCAGGCATACTAAAACTCGTTTACGATTTCAGCTTGTTTCATAGTTTCAAGACCATCAAACCTCCGGAGGAGCAAACCATTACATGATCCCCGCTTTAGAAGTATTCACATCCTTTCTCAAACTTGGCTTCACCGCCTTTGGCGGACCCGCCGCTCACATTGGCATGTTCCGTGACGAGTTCGTCCGCCGCCGCAAGTGGCTCACCGATGAAGCCTTTCTCGACCTGCTCGGCGCGACCAACCTGATCCCGGGTCCCAACTCCACGGAGATGGCGATCCACATCGGTTATCTGCGTGCAGGCTGGGCCGGTCTCATCTTTGGCGGACTGGCGTTCACGCTTCCCGCCGTATTGATCGTGCTCGTCTTTGCCTGGCTCTACGTGGAATATGGTTCCACACCTCAAGCGTCCTGGCTGCTCTACGGCGTCAAACCCGTGATGATCGCCATCATCCTGCAGGCTTTGTGGAACCTCGGACGTAAAGCCATCAAGGGGAAGTTGACCCTTGCCATCGGGATTGTCTGTATTGTTTTGTATTTCCTCGGGGTCAATGAAGTATTGCTGCTCTTCGCAGGTGGATCAACCCTTATGTTGATTCAAAACTGGACTCGACTGCGCGAGGCGAAACCATCCATCCTGCTCCCGTTTCTTCCCGCACTGGCAACGGCTCCCGTTTCATTTAGTTTATCCACCCTCTTTTTGACCTTCCTCAAAATCGGCGCGATCCTATACGGAAGTGGATATGTATTGGTCGCTTTCCTGCGTGCTGATTTTGTTGAACGCCTCGGCTGGCTGACCGAACAGCAGCTCATTGATGCTATTGCCATCGGGCAGATCACGCCTGGACCATTGTTCACATCCGCCACATTCATTGGCTATCTGCTCGGCGGAGTCCCTGCCGCGCTGATCGCCACACTGGGAATATTCCTGCCGTCTTATATTTTCGTCGCTATCAGCAACCCGATTATTCCCAAACTGCGGGGATCCCCCTGGGCGGGCAGTCTGCTGGACGGAGTGATCGTTGCTTCACTTGGATTGATGGCGGCGGTCACGTTCCAACTTGGGCTGGCTTCGTTGATTGATCTTCCAACGATTGTCATTTTCATCTTGTCTGCCCTTCTGTTGATACGCTACAAGGTCAATACGACCTGGTTGATTGTCGGCGGCGCTCTCACTGGTTTCATAACATCACTACTGAATTAATTTCAAGGAGAGACAATGAACTATCTATTCATCATCAACGACGCGCCATATGGGGATGAGCGTCCATACAACGCCCTGCGCCATGCCATGAACCTGGTCAAGCGCGAAGGTGTGCAGGTAAAAGTGTTCCTGGTTGCGGATGCTGTCTACTGCGCCCGCAAGGATCAGAAAACGCCTGATGGCTACTACAACATCGAGCGCATGGTCAAATCATTGGCGAAGCGCGGCAAAGTCGCCACCTGAGGCACGTGCTGTGGACCCCGAGGTCTCGGGGCAGAGGATTTAACCGAAGGTGTGGAAATAGGCAGCATGGATCTGCTTGGCGATTGGACGATGGAGGCAGATCAGGTGCTTGTGTACTGATGTAGGTCTGTCGTAAATTAAGTCAGAACCCTTTATTCAGCGCTTCCATAGCAAAACGTTTTCGTTGTGAAAGTATCTTTCTAATCAAAGCATTGAAATGGTTGCAGTAGAACAGGTAAAGACTTACAAAGA
>CAYTDB010000221.1:0-5270 GCA_964436455.1 uncultured Anaerolinea sp.
GCTCCACCGGGATTTGGAAGGTTTCACCATCACGCGACTGTTCCTTGTAGCCATATGCATATTCTTTGGCGGATTCCAAAATCCCCTGGATGCTGGAACGAGCCCATTGGATATGCCTTGGTGTACTACTCCCCTTCTGGGGAGCCTTGCCGGCAATCAGTCTTTCACGGATCTGCAACAGTGAAACACCTTGGTTGTACCAATCAAAGATTTTCCTGACCCAGTCCGCCTCTTCCTCAACAACATGGATCTTGTCACCTATACGAATATATCCATAGCGATCTTGTCCGGTATTTGCTTTGCCCGCTTTCAGTCGTGCTTTGACACCCATCCCCAATCGCTCTTTCATTCCGTCCAATTCCATCTGGGCTGCCCAGGCACGGACAGGAGCGATCTTGGAATCGAAATTTTCTTTTGCCAATAGGATTTCGATCTTATAGTCTTGGACGGTTTCCAAGACTGTCAGCATGGAACGTAATCCGCGGTAGAGTCTGTCTTCACGCCAGGCAAGAATGATATCGAACTCATCTTTGGCAGCGTCTTTCAGCATTGCTTGCAAAGCAGGGCGGTCTGAGCGGCTACCTGAAGGTTCGACCAGTTTATTACCCACCCGATATTTTTCCACATCCCGATAAACACGAACAACACTCAATCCCTTTTCTTGGGCAAGATGCAAGCAATCCACCTCCTGTTCAATCGGACTAGATTTTTCGCCTTGCGTTTCGGATGAGGTGCGGACGTAAATTACTGCTCTGTGAGCCATTTTGGTTTCCTCGGTATTGAAATATTTGAACCTATCGGTTCAAATATACCCAAGATATAGAAAGGGTGGAATCAAAGTGTCGCTAAGAAATTCCAGAGCATTGCCCCAATGAATCCCTGCGTGCGTGGATTGTACGGTAATAAAACCAATTGCTCTCTCAATTTATGAGATCGCAGGCAATCCCTTTTTTGATGCCCCCATAATCTGAACGAACTGTTGCGAATTTATTGTACAATGAACAGCAAACAGATAATCATGAACATCCTTCATGCACATTACCACTCTCATCAAGCACCCAACCAAACGGGCGGCATATTAATTTGGATGGAAACATCCGACCTCCCCGCGCCCAAAAGCGGACGCACCGCGAATAAAGAAAAGTCGCGCCTGCATCCATTTTGCGTGGATACAGATACGCTCAAACACCTGCTCAATATCGAGGGCGCGTCCAAAACCGTCACGCTGCGCCTGCCTGCCGTCAAGGGAATTCCGCTGCCCTCGCCGCAACTCCTTCACAACTGGAATATGGATTCAACAAATCCGACTCTCGCCCCATTTCTTATAAATGGGATTTGGATGCATCCGCCCGAAGCAGTTTCCGCTTTGCTGATTTTTTCCACCAACGCGGACGCGGCGCGTTCTTTCACCCTCGGAGCGGATACCCGTTTCTGGAATATGGTCAGCGCCCTGGCATTGGAGACTCTTGCCGCGCACAAACTTGTCCCCATCATCGTGAACGAAGATAAGAAGTATTATGCGCGTTGGCTACCCGTATTGGATTCTCCCAAAGACGCGGCGCGATTGAAACAACTCGAAGACGCGATGCCTGCTGTTTGTCGTGCTAGCCTTGATGATGCTTCGCCGAAGAATCTCCTCAACAGTTTTCTTAATACTATTTGTGATTCACTTGCACGTAAGTGGGGTAAATCTGCCGCGCCGAAGCTCTATGATGATTCGTCCGCTGCAGGTTGGATCAAAGCGTTATTCAGCGAGAATGCCCTCATTCAACTATCATCCGCACAGGCGCAGAACCTTGCGGCGAGTCACAAAGCATGGATGCGGAATTTACATGTTGCGGGCGATGCCGCGTTCCGAATCGCATTTCGTTTGGAGTCGCCCGCATTGCAAAAACAGCCCTGGCAATTGTATTATCTGATTCAAGCAAAGGATGATCCCAGCCTGTTGATTCCCGCTGATGAAGTGTGGAAGAAAACCAAAGGCGCGTTGACACATCTCGGTCATCGCTTTGAACAGCCACAGGAAATATTACTGGCGGGACTTGGTTACGCTTCGCGATTATTTCCGCCTGTGACAGAGAGCCTGAAAGGCAAACGTCCCACCGAATTGAGTATAGATACCAGTGGCGCGTACACTTTTCTGCGCGAGACTGCGCCATTGCTCGAAGGCGCGGGGTTTGGCATTCTCGTCCCGCCGTGGTGGAATAAGAAGGGTGCGCGGTTGGGCATCAAAGTGAAGATGAAATCAAAGGTCGGTGACGCCAATGTCAAAAGCAGAATGTCCATGGAAAGTTTGGTCAACTACAAGTGGAAGTTATCGTTGGGCGAAACCGAGTTGACTGAAGCCGAATTTAGGGCGCTGGCAAAATTGAAGTCACCGTTGGTGCAAATTCGCGGACAGTGGGTTTCGCTCGATGCCGAGCAAATCGAAGCGGCGATCAAATTCTGGGAGCAACATCAACTCGAAGGCGAGATGTCCCTACTTGACGCGATGAAACTTGGCTTGGGCGGAGAAACATCCGCGGGCGGTTTGCCAATTGATGGAATCGAATCTGATAAATGGCTATCGAGTTGGCTAAAGAAATTCGAGCAAGCTGACAAACTCGAACAACTATCACAACCCAAAGGCTTGGATGGTCAACTGCGACCATATCAACTTTATGGATATTCGTGGTTGGCATTTCTCCGCAAGTGGGGCATGGGCGCGTGTCTGGCAGATGACATGGGATTAGGCAAAACGATTCAGACCATTTCGCTTTTGCTGCACGAGAAGGGGACGAGGAATAAATTGTCCGCACCTGTGTTGCTAATCGCACCTACATCGGTGGTGACCAACTGGGAGCGGGAGATTGGCAGATTCGCCCCGGGGCTGAAAACATACATTCATCGGGGAGCAAGCAGGATGAGAGGCGAAGAGATGCGGGACGCTGTCAAAGGTCAGGATGTTGTGCTAACGAGTTATCCCGTCGCGCGGCTCGACGCCGAATCCTTCCAATCCATAAAATGGCTGGCGGTGATTTTGGATGAGGCGCAGAATATCAAAAATCCCGAAGCGAAACAGACACAAGCCATTCGCAAGATCGAGGCCGAGTTTCGCATTGCGTTGACGGGGACGCCCGTGGAGAACCGCCTGTCCGAGTTGTGGTCCATCATGCACTTTTTGAATCCTGGATACTTGGGAGCAAGAAAATCGTTCCGTGAAAATTTTGCTCTACCGATTGAGCGCTATCACGATGAAGAAGCGATCAAACAGTTGAAGCAGTTGACCACGCCATTCATTTTGCGGCGTGTCAAAACCGACCCGCGTGTGATTTCCGATTTGCCCGACAAGGTGGAAACAAAAGCCTACTGTACGCTGACTGAGGAGCAAGCCACATTATATGAAGCAGTGGTGCAGGATGTGATGAAACAAATCGAGGAAGAGGATGGCATGAAACGGCGCGGGCTGGTGTTGAGCATGATGATGCAGTTGAAACAGATTTGCAATCATCCCGTGCAATATCTTCACCAGGCGGGCAAGACAGAAGCTTCGCTCGAGAATCGCAGCGGAAAACTGGAACGTCTTGGCGAGTTGCTGGAAGAAGTGCTGGCGGAGAAGGACCGCGCCTTAATCTTCACGCAGTTCGCAGAGATGGGCGAATTGCTGGCAGGCTATCTGCCAAAGGCATTTGGCGCGGCAACACAGTTTTTACACGGCGGTACATCCGCGAAGATGCGCGACCAGATGGTGAAGCGTTTCCAGGAGGACGAACATGCGCCGCCAATATTTATTCTGTCCTTGAAGGCGGGCGGCACGGGCTTGAATTTGACGCGCGCAAATCACGTCTTCCACTTCGACCGCTGGTGGAATCCAGCTGTGGAGAATCAAGCCACCGACCGCGCTTTCCGTATCGGACAGAAACGCAACGTGCAGGTGCACAAGTTTGTCACCACAGGAACGCTGGAAGAGATGATCGACGATATGATCGAATCCAAGAAGGGACTGGCGCAGGCAATTGTCGGCAGCGGCGAGAACTGGTTGACGGAAATGAGCACGGATGAGTTGCGAAACGTGGTTGCTTTGAGGAGGGAGTGACATGGCGCGGCGAAAAAATTATTATGATGACTACTTTTACTTCAAGCCCACCAAGGCTATTGAAACGAAGGATGGGATCAAAGCCCAAAGTAAACGCGGAGCATTTGCCAAAAGTTGGTGGGCACAGCGCTGGATCACCGCGTTGGAACGGCTCGTGGATTCAGGTCGCCTCTCGCGCGGGCGGAGTTACGCACGCAAAGGTCAGGTGCTTTCGATTGATGAGACCAAAGATGGAATTGTCGCGCGCGTGCAGGGCTCCAGACCGACGCCATACAAGATCAGTATCAAGATCAACCACCTGACCGACGCGGAATGGGATAAGGTGATTGATGCACTGGCGGAGCAAGCCATATTTTCCGCGCAATTGCTGGCGGGTGAAATGCCACAGGATATCGAGCAGGCATTCGATCGGGCGAAGGTTAGTTTGTTCCCATCCAGACGTGGCGACTTAGAAACCGATTGTTCCTGCCCCGATTATTCCAATCCATGCAAGCATATTGCGGCAACACATTACATTTTGGGGGAACGCTTCGATGAAGACCCATTCCTGATTTTCCGACTGCGCGGACGGACCCAGGAACAGGTCATGCAGGAACTTCGCAAACGTCGCGCAGGGGAAGAACTCTACGAAGAGGAAGTAGAAGATGCAGAAGTTTCTATTCCGCTTGAAGAGCAGATCGAAAACTTTTGGGATGTCCGCGCACCACTGGAAGGATTTGCTGTGTCCATTCGTCCGCCTGCGATCGAGATGCCGCTGCTAAAAAGATTGGGTGAGCCGAATTTTTCTCCTGAACCTGGGTTGCAGAGCATGTTGGTCGCCGTGTATCAGGTTATAAGTCAAAAAGCAATTCAAACCGCATTTAAAGATATAAAAGAGGAATCGTGATGGTGACGCCGTGTTGGCGGCTAGTTTGGAGAAGCAGGTCAAGATCCAGAAGGATGCGTCGGGTTGAAATCGTCTGATTTGTTAATTTCGTTGCATTAATTTGCCATTTATGGCATAATAATTACATGAAATTTGAAGATATCCTTTCTTTAGTAGGAGATCAGCCGCTTTTTGAAACGGGTTTATTGCTTGTGGGGAATGTGGATCCCAACGATGTACGCCGCCAACTTTCACGCTGGACGCGTGCAGGGAAGATCCGTCAACTGCGTCGTGGTCTTTATGCCCTTGCACCTCCCCACAACAAAGTCA
>CAYTDB010000222.1:0-5244 GCA_964436455.1 uncultured Anaerolinea sp.
GCGCCCAGACCAGGCGCGGACGTTTCTCGATCAAGCCTTGCAGATTGCGGATCTGGTGTGCCAGGCAGATTTGGCACATCTGGGCCGGGGCGTTCAGTTGTGCCTTCCAGCAGTCGCAGACCCAGACTTCTGCTTCGCATTCGCGCATGAAGGTCTCGATCACGTCGTAGCCGCGGCTGGGCAGGATCAGGTGATACTCACCCGCCTGGCTGACAAAGACCCACTGCCACCAGTTACGCCCTTGCACCCGGGCCGAGGTTTCGTCACTGCCAATCACGGCGCTCTGCCGCACCCGTTCGCCGATGCGTTCTGCCTCTGCAAACACGGCTTGCCCGGCGCGCTTGACAATCGCCACCGCCCCGCCTTCGCTCAGCGGCAGGTTGAACACTTCGCCGCACAGGCGGGTCAGCCGTTCGAGTCCCATATGATGTTCGTGGTGCAGCACCGTCACGAGCGCTTCCAGCCGCGGACCAAAGTACCGCCCAGCCTCCAAGCCCTCCGGCAATCGTCCGCGTTGGGTTTCGCCGCAACACGGGCAGATGACCTCATACTGCTGGGTTTCGATCACCAGCGGCTGGATTTCCGGCAGTTCCGTGATCTGGCGGCGAATGATCTTCACCGGTACCTGATCCAGCAGGTTCACCTGGCAGCTTGCGCAGTTTTCTGCCAACGCATAGATCACCTTGTCCGGCTTCTCGACCAGTTCGCGTTCCTGCTTGGCATGACCAGCTTTGGCTCCCCGCCTGCGGCGACGTTTCTTTTTCTTGTCGCTTTTGAAATCCCGCGACGGCGGCTGTGAGGAATTCTTCGAATTGGGCGGTGTGCGCTTGACGCGCAACTGCTCTTCCAGTTCGCGGACTCTGTCCATCAACTGCAAGACCAGCGCCTGCAAATCTTCGCGCGATAATTCCTCTACTCGCACCTTCTCCGGTATCACGCCCGTTTCAACACCGTTCTACTATAAAAGTCGTGAGCAGTTACCTATTGATATAGAACTCTCTTTATCTCATACGGTTTCATTGCTTCTTGGGTTTTTATTTTTACTCTTCCCGGAACTTAACGATGATTATGGGATACCGGGTAAGAGAAAAGATAGTTGGGTGGTGGTATCATCACTCCATGACCACAGCCACGGCCAAAGTCATCCCAATATCGCCTTCATCAAATAGACAACCGCAATACTCCACCGAGCTAATCGCAAGATTTGTTTTGGAGCAGGAAATATCACAGGGGAAGCGCTTATCTCAAGGAAAGCAAAGAAAAAAATCCCATGAGAGTAGTAGTAGAGGGGACCTGCTTGTCCACCGTGTTTGAAGCCTTGACAAATACTCAATAAGTCTACATTCACGGCTCAGGAAGAACCGACCAGGGATCAATGTAAACGCCCTCCCGAATCACTTCGAAATGCAGGTGGGCACCATCCGCGTTGCCGGTATTGCCAGCCAAACCAATCCGTTGACCGGCATAAACACTCCTGCAGGTCTGCACCTCAATAACACTAAGATGAGCATACATCGTCGAATAACCGTTACCATGGTCGATCTCGATGACATTGCCATAACCGCTGTTGTCATTTCCCTCCAGGCTGATCACACCACTATCAGCCGCATATACAGGGGACCCAATACCGGCCGCTATATCGATTCCCGGATGATCAGGGGAGAAATCATTACCAGAGAGGAAACGAGCCTGTACGGGCCAAATGAACACTCCGCTCCCGACTACCGGCTTCGAGCACGAATCGCTGCCGGGCGTGGAAGTCAGGGAAGGAACCGCACCCCCCTCCCTTGCTTCCATATCAGTGGAAACACTTATCCTGGGTTCATCCACCAGCATGGCGATAGAGGGTGTTTCAGTTGAGACAGGGGCGTAAGTATTGTTTGGATATGGAATCTCGAGCTGTTGCCCGTTATACAAATGTTCAGCCAGGTTTATTCCCCTTGTATCGGCGCCTGGTTGTAATCCACCAGCAGCTGCGATTGCTTCGAACACGCGGCCATCCACATCCAATTCATATAATCCAGGATTCACCACTGCTCCGTTGACCTCGACCTGGATTATTCGATTTACTGACGCGGATTGGGTAGGTACATACGCCTTGTCATCCTGGTGATTTATTACAGACCATATCCCGCCCAACAGGAATAAGAATATTATCAGACCAGGCAAGAAGTTCCGGGTCTTTCTAAAGAAGAGCCATCGTTCAATCTCATTTTTTACCATTATGAAATTTGTTGACTTGGGTCAGTAGAACTTCCCGCTACAATCCCAGGAATGTGTTAATGTTTTTTTTCAATTCATCCAATGTAAACAATCCTTCCACCCGATAAAGAACAACACCCTCTTTGTCGATCAGATAGACCCAGGGTTCACTTAACAGCCCAAAACTCTCCATGGCAGGGGTGACAGCATAATTATTGATCTCCGGGTTGGGCAGCCCAGAGAACACCTCCACATGAATAAAGTTGATCTCGTCGTTATAGATTCCATAAAGTTCATTGAATATTTCATAGGAAGGACCGCAAAAACGGGTCTGACAAAAGGCTGGTGTTGCAAATAACAATAGAGTTGGACGTCCGCTGGACAACGACTCATCCAGGCTTGTTGCATAGAAGGCAGGGTTGGGTTTCTCTGCTGAACTCAACAGACTTAGGTTTAGATTTACATCCGCAGAAACAGGAGTATGAATAACAGGTGCCTTATCTCCCGGTTTTATCGACTGCGAATCCTCCGTGACAAAGAAACGAATGCCATTGATGGCCTCGGACCCGTCCGGGAAGTTAACCTCCACCTCCACACCCCAATCCCCTGCATGATCGAACTCCCTGTCAAAGGCAAAGATGGTTACGTCACCCCTATCAGTGCTCAAGGAATAGGCATCCGCCTCTGATTCAAAGAAGGGATTGGAATGATCGGTCAGATCGTAAAAGTGCAGGTGGACACCCGCCTCGTGAACCAAATCACCACCCTGATCGAAGATCCCCACGGCAAAACGATTGGGTCCAACAATCACCTCGGACGGAATCAGCACAAGTTGAATTTGAGCCGTGGCATCCTCTGGATTGATATGCCTGTGAACCTCACCTTCATTGTGAAAATCCTCTGTTTTGTTTGAGAGTGCCTCCCCAAATTCTGTTTTCGGAGTAGGGGAGCTCGAAGTGGTACAGGAGGCCAGGAAAACTCCCAGCATCAGTACGACGAAGACCTTGTATATATTACGCAGCATAATCATCTCTTCACTCATTCAAGGGACTGTCAGGACTATTTGGCAGTCACCTGAATGGTTCTCTGAGGGAATTTTTCAAACCCGATATTCATGGATGGCACAGTGAAAAAAAGGTTATATGCCCCTGCGTTCGGGAAGGTAAATTGAAATTCATACACACCATTTCCAAGATCGGTGGCGAAGAGCCGCTGGTTCCAATTGCCAGCCAGCACCCTTGCCATCCCAAAAAAGTCGCTCACGCCCTCGATTGGATCACCTGTTTCAGCATCGGTAAAACTGACCTTTAATGCATACGGCAGGCCGGCTTTGGGAAGTTCTTCGTTCAGGAAGGTCAGCTCGGGGCGGAATGCGGAAAGAGAACTTGTCAATTCCGGGTTGGGTTTTGCTGTGAACTTGAAGCAATGCACGATCTTCGGATCGTTCAGGTAGAACGCGACGGTAAAATCCCCACTCCGTGGAATTCTGATCCCCCCCGTATACACGCCGGGAGAACGTTCCTTGAGGCTGCGATCGACCACCGTAACCGCTCTCGGCACCAATGTATGCCCCTGGTATCCTCCTGTTGGGGATTGCGAGCCTTCCAGGTAATAATAGATTTTGTCGTCGGCAGGGTTACTGATCAGCAAAGCTGAATTATCCGGTGTTATGGAGATGGCGTTTGCCAACGCGGAGGTTTCGGATGAATCTGGAGGAAGATCGCCCATCGGCACCGTCAACACAGAAATGTTCCCGGTGGGATCGATCTCCTCAAATGGAATCACAAAGACCGCCGGGGAACTGGCCGAATGGATGTATGCCGCAGCATCTGTAAAATAGATCTGGTCGGGAACTCCTTTTACCGGAACAACATGTGTAATGCGATTTCTGACGGCATCGAATACAAATACCTGTTGTCTATCGGGATTGATCGCAAATCCCCACCTGCCGTCCGGGGAAATGCCAACAGCGTCCATCCCAGGCTCGGCATTCAGGCGACCCACTTCTTCAAATTGATCACGGTTCAAAATCAGGATCGAGCCGCTTTCCCTGTCAGTAACATAGATATCGCCTGACATTGCGGAAACATCTACCGATGCAGGCTGGTTACCTATTTCCACTTCCTTGATCACCTCGATGGAGGATGTATCAAATACCGTTAATGAACCATCTTCACTGTTGGTGATGAACGCATGGCGTCCATCAGGCGAAAAGGACAGGTCATGAACCCCACCACCGGTGGAAATCTGTTTGACCAGTTGACGGTCAACAACATCGATTATCGCCACTCCGCTATCGCGTTTATCCTGCGATTCGATCCCCACCCAGGCATACCGCCCATCCGGCTGCATGGCGATCCCCATTGGGAATCCATCTACATCGATATTTGCCTCAACCTGAAAGCCATCCAGGTCGACAATCGCAACTTTGGATAGCCCAGGCATCGTAACAAACAGATTGAGATGATCGGCTGTCAACGCCCAATCCTGCGGTGTACCCTGCAAAAGGATCACGGCAAAAAGATTGGTCATCCCTGCCACATCCACCATCGGGTCAATGACGGAGATGGTGTTGTCCTTGTTCATGCCCAGGATAAAGTAACTATTAAGATCCACCATCGGGCGGGCGTTCAGCATGCCGCCCATGTACCCCTCCACCAGACCGCGGCAGGCTTCCTCGCTGTTATCTTCTTTCCCCAAATCCAGCCAGACAGCCGGTCTCATCCCCGCCAGCGGAGCCCCGGTCACTGCATCGGTGAGGTGGAACTGTAATACGGCATGCTCCCCTTCCAGAATTCGGGGTGCCAGTTCGCCCCCGCGCCCTCCCACTCCCAGGAAGTTCTCAACAGTGAACTCCACGGATATGTTTCCCTCAATGACCTGTTCGTAAACCCGCTCCTCCTCATCAAAGATGGGATTGCCATGATGGTCTATCTTGGTCTCTTCTTCACCGATGATCGTGGACCCCTGCGCGTCATGACCGTGATCATCAGGTACACCCTCTTCGTGGCCATGATCATCCGTTGTTTTTTGGGATGAGGT
>CAYTDB010000223.1:0-5230 GCA_964436455.1 uncultured Anaerolinea sp.
ACCGCAGGTGATCGCCTGGTTGGGACGTTCGTAGTTGTAGAAATGAACATACGGCTGATTCACCTGGCGGGTTTGTGCCAGATCCTGGGGTTGCTCGAGCAACTGGCATTCGTACTTGAAGTTGCGGTGGTAGCGCTCCACAAAGGGATTCTCCCGAAGGGCATCGGGACGATGTTCTGCGCTTTTATCCAAAATACAACTACCGAGGACAGAATATCCCATACGGCCAATTAAGTCGCCAAATCCCTGTCCAGCATCTCAACATCTACTGAGATCCCCCCATACCTTTGAAGTTCCGCAAACGCTGCTTGTGTTACTCCACCCCGTGAAAAAATAGCATAATGCACGCGCCAATCATTGCCACCATCTGGTAAACCTGCCATCACCTTTGGCATTTTTTGTTCGATCAATTCGCGAACAATCTGACGATCAATTCCATCCAGGCCCCATTTACATTCTCCCAGCAGGATTTGTTTTTCGTGCCAGTTGATGGCAACAACATCTACCTGTACAGACGCGCTCCAATGACTACCGACCACTTCCGGCTCGAAGGGCAGTTGTCCCTTCTTGCCCTGCCCAATCACCCACTGTCGTGATAATTGCTCAAATGCGGTTTGGCCTACAAATGCTCTCAGCCCGTCTTTAACCTGCGCCAAAACGCGATCTGGATCAAATGTCAAGGTATCGTGGAATGGTGCCAAAAAGCGGAAGTAGAATCGAAAATAGGGATCACTCAAATGGTAACGTCCCATCCGAGATTTGCGTAAGCCTCTCATTGGAACTGTTGCAGGTAAACGCCGCTCTACCAGATGGAGTTCCTGCAAACGCGTCAAATACGATGAGAGATGAGCTTTGCCAATCAGGCTGGCAATGCTGATGTCATTCAGTGTATGTGCTCCCTCACCAATTGCCTTGATTATCGCCAGGTAAATATTTGGCTCTCGCACTTCGTCATACAACAAAAAGGTTGGCTCTGCCACAAACATACTTCCAGGAGAAAGCATCACTTCGCGCATATTCTGCGTTAAGTTCTGTTTTGGATCCAGCCACTCAAGATATGCTGGGATACCGCCAACCATTGCGTAAGCAGCTACGCGTTCTTCAACGGACCACTTGGGTAAGAACTCACGCAGGCTTGAAAATGTAAGTGGTTGCAAATGCCATTGCCCTGTCATCCGGCCAAAAAGCGGGGATTGGTGTGATAACAGTGTCTCCATGGTATGTACCTGGGAACCGCATAATACCAATATCAGATTCGAGTTTTTGAAATGATGGTCCCAGGCATGCTGCAAAGCTGAAAGCATGGCGGGATCAGCTTCGGTTGCATAGGGTAATTCATCCAAAACCAAGATGCGCTTCTGCTCACCGATTAATTCAGCAGCAGCATTCCAGACATCCACCCAGCTTTCAAAAATGGGTGCACGGTTCACGGGCATGTTCAATAAAGTCGCATATAACTTCCGTCGCTGCAGGGCTGCCGGTTCCTTTTCGGCGGACCAGTAGGTGGCTGGTATCCCTGCCTGAGTAGACCAACGCAGCAGTAGAGAAGTTTTCCCCACCCTTCTCCGGCCGTATATCAACACCATTTGAGCCGGTCCAGGATGTTGTCTTTCCAATAAATTGTTCAAAAAAACAAGTTCTTGCTGACGATCAACAAACATAGGGTTATCTCCTGAAAATAAGCCACACACAAATTATTATAATCCATATGTGGCTTATTGCAAGATTGTATCCGCAAAATGTCTTTGCCCTTATAGGCAACATAAACCATATCAAGAGTTGTAGGCAATGGACAGAATATACAACTGTATTTTTCAGGAGTCCATGTGTCACCCAGTGGAATGGATTGGGGGAGGGGCCCGAAAAACGACACATACTGTATGAACGCTGTCTTTCTTGAGGGGGGATTTCCGCAAAGCGAAGATTATGAGGGACTGACAAAGTGCCCGTCCAACACAATCCTACGGTCCGGTTTTGTCCCGGATGATTGGATCAACGGGATGCTGGCGCGGGGAGGTAGTGCAGGTGCCCGAAGATAGTGGATACCGCCACAGTGATGGTAATGATCCAGCAATGAGATTAACCAAAATTTTCATCGTCGCATTTGGAGGATCGCGAACGCCGCGCAAAGCAGCGGCAGTACCCGGGCGGGGGAGTGGTAGATAGCGCTTTAGCGACAGAGGGGGCGGTAGAATCCCATCCAAGGTGACCTTTCATGACGGGGCGCATTGAAAAGTCCATCTTCACCAGTTACCGCCGTAAAGGTTCTCCATCAACCATGCAATCCCGCTTTGCCTCCCCACAGAAAAAAATTGTCCCCCTGCCCTCTCCCTGCGGGAGCCCCACAGGGGTGCTCACCTGCACTTGCGCCAGGTGCAAGTGTTGTAAAGCGGACACACCGACACGCCGATCACTCAACACAATCAGGCGATGCACTGACTGCCCGTTAGGGCGTGTCGAAGTGGTGAGGTCCCGCCCCCGCGCATCCAAAAGTCCGTTTTCATCATTGTAATAAGGTAGAATCAAAACATCAGGTGAAATATGAGAACTAATTTCATGGAAAGAAGAGGCAAACTACAGGATATGGACAGGTCATTTGACCTGAAATTCTGGCAGGCACAGCCGCCAACAGCACGCTTCGACGCGGTTTGGGAAATGATTGTTCACTATATGAAGGTAAAGGGACAGGATGTTCGTCAACTCCGACTTCAGCGATCTGTTACACATTTTCAACGACCACAGCGTTAGGTACATGGTGATTGGCGGGTATGCAGTCGTTCAATATGCCGAACCACGCTTCACTAAAGACCTTGACATGTTGATCAGCACGGATACCACGAATGCGGAAGCGGTGTACAAAGCATTGCTTGAGTTTGGAGCGCCATTGGCAGGTTTGACGGCAAAGGATTTCTCTGAGGAGGGATTTTTCTTTCAAATGGGCGTACCGCCTGTACGGGTGGATATATTAATGGGAATTCCTGGAATTCAATTTGAAGAATGTTGGAACAGGCGCATGGAAGTCGATTTCGATGGACTCAACGTCATCTTCATTTCAAAACAGGACTTGATTGATGCTGACCTATTGTCACAAGAGTAGTCAATCATGCAACCAAACTTTTCATCACCACAGAAAAGGATTCGTCCCCATACCTCTCCCCGCGGGAGCCCCAAAGGGGTGCTACGCAAAGGGACAACCCGGCACGCCGATCAATCATCACAATCAGGGTGAGGTCCTAACCCCGCCCATCGAAAAGTTCGTTTTCATCTGTTACCGCTCAGAATGGGGTGGAATCAAAATAGAGAATACCGAAATAAATTTATTCATTTGAATGGAAATGCCAGGAACGGTGGACGAAAACCATCAACTTCAACTGGATGGCGTGCTTCCCATTGCAGGGCCGAAACGCGTGCGTGTCCTTGTTCTTTCACCGCCAGAATTCCCTTGCATTGAAACGGTAAAATTCACCGCAGGCGATTCCGCTGTCATAAAGCAAGTCACATCATCGGTGATTTGCTTATGGGCGAGAGCCCAGAGACCATTCCTAAAAATATTCTGCCTCATCTGACTTTGCCACCAATTGAAGATGCTCAAAAGTATTACACCTATTTCAAAGACGAGATCGATGAAGAACGCCGCGAGAAAATAGAAGAAGCCGGACGCAAGTATTTGCGCGATTCATAATTCCAATTGGATGAAGTGCCCCGCTTCAATCTATGCTCGAGCCTGCTCGCCAAATCGCAGAGAATTTTTCAGTCTGGACGCGCCAGCCCGCGGGCGCCAAACCTTGAGCATGGATCATCAAGGGCCAGCTCTCCCATTCCCCTTGTCCAATGAAATGTTGCATCCCATGAATGGCATTGGGATCTGCTCCGATCTCCCTATCCTGCGGGCGGATCACTTCGCCTGACCTGTCAGAAAGCGCTCGCTGTCAATCGCGCAGGATGTGACGAAGCCGATCTGCTTACCGTTGTGCGCCATGCAGACATCTTGGTCGTCGAAACGGTGATTGTTATACCCTTCACGATCACAAATTGCGCCTTTTTTACCCGGCGGGAAGCGCAATTTGTGACAGGGGGCATTCTATATGAAGTTTCAGTGGGGCAGGGGGATGAGGCTTGTAGTGGGTGCTTAATTTATTTACGAGAGCGTCTCATCCAAGACCTTTTCAGTCTCACACGGTCACGCAGATCTCGCATGATGGTGGACCGGTGTGGCTTTTCGTCAAATATGCCTGCGATCTGCCGGGAAATCCATCGTCCTGCAGTTCAAATAGGACAATGAAGCATACCGGCTTCTCAAGGAAGCCATCACATTGATTCACCGTTTGTAGATACAGTAACAACTTGACAGGGGAGGGAATGTTGGATAAACTTCATAGTGGTTTCGTTAATTACCAATAACGAAACCACATGTATAGATAACTTTTAGAGCGGAAAAGCGATTTTTCGCACATCACTGCACTCTAACGGTAAGGCCTCTCTTCATTTAATAAGAGGGTTCATGAAAAAAGCAGGAGAAATTTTATGATCTCCCCATGCATGCTGGAACGACTTGAGAAGACGGCGGATGCCATTGAGGTCCAGCGCGATCCATGCAGCGCTGAATGGCTAACGCAGAACAATATCACAGTGCAGGAGTCCTTTGATCTGCCCGAACGGATCGGCAGAATCCTGCGAGATCACCAGCTCTCACATAAGGAAGAAGGAAACAGATAGATGTCCATCAGTGTTTCTATCGATTCGGCGATTGAAGAATTTCTGGCCATCTATGAAAACAAAGGTGCAGATAAAACTGCGCATGCTTATCGAGCGGCTTTGCGCAAGTTTATGGAAGTGCTGGAATTGAACCACATCTCTACAACGATGGCGGTCAACGAGATAGACTTCAACCTGATCGACGATTTTATAGCCCTCCTTCAGGATAAAGACAGCAAGATAACGGTCGCAACGGAAAGGCTCTACCTGACAGCCTTCCGTCAATTCATATCTTTTCTCTCTGCAGAAGAGTATGCTGACATTCCAGTCATCCGCATATTGGAGAAAATCAAGAGGCTTCGCCGCACAGAAGGCCGACGTATACCCGATGTGGACATCGAAGGGGTCAAGAGACTCCTCTGGTTCATGGAAGATTACCAGATACCCGCCGGCACAGGCCGGGACGAAATGCTGCGCATCCGCAGAGACAGAGCGCTTATCTTTATTTTGGCAGAAGCGGGTCTGCGGATTGACG
>CAYTDB010000224.1:0-5085 GCA_964436455.1 uncultured Anaerolinea sp.
CTTTCTTTCTTCATCCTGCAAGGCGTTCCACCTTGAAGACAACCGGTTTCACTCCATCCGTACAACACGCGATGAATATCTTCCTGTCCTTCATCCACAGACTGAAGTTCCCTCCCAGTTGCATTGCGAACAGGATTTTGTGCAGGTCGTTCCATGCCCAATCGCAAAAGAAATTTGCAGGACACTCACCCATATGCTCCACAGTGAACTCATCCCCTTCCTCGTAATATGGGCAGGGACCGTAATGAATATCTGCGCGGCGATATTCCTCCGCCAGGTCTGGGTTGAACATCGTTTTCAAGACAGTAATCCTACACTTTGCCATACAAATCTCCCCTCTTTTCAATCCATCTGTGTTTGTATCAACCTGTCATCAACAATGCGAAGGATCGAATAACAAACAGGTTTGAAATACTTGAGCCAGAAGCGCGTACCCAGCAGGTTCATCGGTTCAAACGGGACCGCACATCGTTCATATCCCGATGCCCGCGCCGATTTGAGCGCATGGTCAAGCAGGGCAGTAGCAATGCCTTCGCTTCGCGCCTTTTCCTTTGTAAAGGCGGCGTAGACGCTGGTGGTCTTCTCGTCAATGATGATTGTGCATACGTCATTGTCGGCTGGTCCCAACTGCATGAAAGCCACTGGTTCATCGTTCGAATAAGCCAGCCAAATCACCTTGTCTGGGTTCCCTAACCATTCTTCGTAGTAGGCTCGGTCTCTTTTTTCAGACAAAAGAAAAATTGGAGATCCTTTCATATACTGCCACAAGGCTTCCTGCAGCTCCATCACCTGCCCAAGATCGCTCAACTCTGCACGTCGTATACGCACGTCTACAACATCACCCTGTATTGGTTCCAGACCTCGTAAGGCATCGATGGCGAACATCCCAAAGCCCATCCAATTCCAGGCTCGCATTGCATCAACATCATTTGGAAATAAACTGATGTAGTGCGCGACATACCTGTCGGCAACCCAGGTGGATGCAAGATGGCTGTACATTTCTTCGTAGATGTGTGCGCCATTTTCAAGATCTGCGGCATTCGCCCATTCGGGACTGAATACGCTTCTCTTTCCCCTGAAGGATTGCATTTGCCAACCTGTGAGGAATCCAACCAACCGGTTTCCTCGGATCGCTGCCACCCCGGTTTCAGTATCTTTTAGGATGTTTTGCAAAAGAGGCAGCAGGTTTTCCACCTTTGAGTAGCGGCCTGGCAAATGGGGTTCCTGATCGAGCAATCGTTGATAACGCCTGCTTACCAGTGAGGCAGTATCTTCGAGATGTTCTTCTTTGAGTGGAATGATTTTCAGCATTGTTCATTATCCTTTTCACATTGTCAGCTCATCATGATTGTGATCGAAGCGTTGGACTCTGTATTCGGCTGGCACGCCATTTCAAGCGAATGGGATGCTCGTTATGAGCACCTCGATTCACCAACTTTGTGTACATTGCGCGCTCAAGAAATAACTCAAATAGCACTTCGTTCTCTTCTAGAGTGACCTTTGTATCTTCAGTCAATTCTTGACTGATCTTTGGGTTGTGGATTTGTTCGCCAGTACCTGCAAGGTAAAATTCGTCGCCTGGTTCGGTCGGTGACAAGGGAAATGCCTGTGCCGCATAACGCCCATCCCTAAGCAGATCGCCACATTTTGGGGAAGAACGTGGAATCATCACATACAGATGACTATTGGAGAGAATAAGGCTGATGGGATGTAAACGAGGTGCGCCATCCTTTCGCAGGGTGGCAAGGAATGCATATCCCATATGTTCTCGTGTGCGGAAGAGCATTTTCCTCCCGAGCATGGCCATTTCTGGTTTCTCAGCGCTGAATTCACTCCAGGATTTCACCTATCACTCCTTTACTATCTACTTCAACTTCACCGTTCGCGTGCCAGCCGTTTGCGATTAGACATAACCTAACCTTGTCCTTTTTGCTTTGATTGCTGTATGACTGCATAAATGCCGCCTAGCATCACAACAAATCCAACTCCCAGCAAGGCGTAGGTGCTGACCATGCGCTCCTTGTAAAATATCATGCTTGCCAGGATCAAAATCGGTCCCGGAAATAACAGAAAGAAAATCGATTTCTTCCTAATTCCCATGATGAGCATGAAAGCCCCGCCAATTCCATAGGCGCAAATAACAAGTATTTCCAATCCCCAACGGGTCAGGAAATTAACCTCGGGTTGTGGATACCCACCCACAGGGATTTCCTGGCTGGTGATGACCAACGAAGGCTGAAGCCAGCCCAAATCCTGTGGACAAAGACGGATCCATCCCGCCATGAAGCGCCATTCGCCTTTACCGGGATAATCTGCCATTTGACCGGCGCGGATCCCAAAGTGGAGATGTGTCTCCACCGGACTTTCAGCACTGCCGCCGTTTTCGTCCGAGTCGCCCAGATAGGCGATCAAATCGCCGCGCTTCACATCCACGCCTGATCCCTGTTTCCAGCGACTGGGGCTGAGATGCCCGTACAGCGAGTAGAGATTCGCCTGAGGATGGTCGATGATGATCAGCCAGCCATAGCCGCCAGCAGGTCCAGAAAAACTGATGCGTCCATCTGCCATGGCATAGACGGGAGTACCGGCAGGTCGTTTGTAATCCTCCGCAGCATGGAACATGCGAACGGGATATTCGTAGCAGTCTGTTTTACCGGGGGGACATTCATTGGAAACGCCGAACCAGCCAAAGTACAAGTTTCTGTCAATTTCTGACTCGTCCAACGGGAAGCGGAAGGGCAGGTTTTCGTTACTGGCAATTTCGTCTGCGTCAAGCAGCCCAACGGGCGTATCGGATGGACAGGACTCTGGATATTCGGGGCTACATGCAGATAAAAGCAGAAAAACGATCCCAAGGGCTATCCATGAACGTGGCGTATATTTGCAACTTTTCTTTTTCATTGTTATTTGTCCTTTTAGCGCGCCTGGATGAATGATCCGATGCTGACTGCAATAAAAGCAATCAATGTAATGGTATACAACGTAATCCCGATCCAATCTTCCGGCAGGCGGCCGATATAACGGATCAAACCGACCATTTGAAGAATCGCTGCAATAGCAGCCGCCCAGCCAAACAGACGAAGTTGTCGGGCTTCTTTTTTAAACATGTCGAACTCCTTTCGTGTTTATTGCCTATTTCAAAACTGGATTCAGTCGTCCTGCCTCCAGAGCGTTCCCATCCACGCACCGAGCCGGGCGGTGTAGACCGTTATGTTGTAAGAGTTGCTCAACAGGAGCAGGTAGATGGCAGGGATCAATGCCACGACACTTCCAGGCAGATGTACGAACATGGTCATAACCGCATAGATCAGCAGGAGCAATCCAGCAATGAATATCAAACGGCGGTATGCCAGGATGAGATAGGTCAGATAATATTCAAGGCGTTCGCGTGGCAGTCGTCTGCGATTGGACATTTTTCTTACTCTCATCTTTGAATCGGTCCAACATGTTCCCGATTCATGATTAAGATCACAACTGATAATACACAATGCGATGCGCCCGCTGGACCATCCTAAAAGCACCCGCCACCTTATAAGCCAAACGATAGCCCATACTAAGACGATCCAGATCGGGATCTTGGGTAAAAAACCACTCTTCGATAAGTTTGATACCTGATAACCAGGTTTCGATCTCGTGGGGGTCGTCAATACCCCATCCAATGCTTGCACCAGTCTGTTTTAGTGAAGGATGCCGGGTTGCTGAACGGGCGGTCATCCGGCTGAATACATCAGCAATCAACCGGCACCCCGAAAAAGTCCCTTGCAGTTTAAGCAGCAAACTCCTGACATCGTTTTCGTTCAGGTACATCAGTAATCCCTCCGCAATTGCCAATACCGGGCGCCCGGTTGCATCAACCCTCGTCATCCATTCCAGGTCAGTTACCGATGAAGCAATCAGGTGGTAGCGTTCGCTCGTTGGGTAGAACAATTGGTGAAGTTTAATCACAGGCGGCATATCCAGGTCATACCATTCAACCTTACCGTTGTCGACCCGCCAAAAACGGCTGTCAAGTCCGCAGCCCAGGTGCAAAACCACTCCATTGGGGTGCTCTGCCAGGAAAGCACGGGTAACTGTATCAAGCTTCTTTGCCCGCTGGCAAACCAGTATGACGGTTTTATAGGGTATGCGCAGGCGAGAGAAGTCATAATTTACCTGCTGGATGATCTCCTGAGCCTTGGGGTCAAAAAACAGAGGATTTTCTGGTTGCGCCTTTGTAAAGAGCGGTATAAGCAGGGTTTCCTGCTCAGGTGTGAGGGTGATCTTCGTTTTTTCGTTCATTTTGAAAACTCTCCTTTTTGGATAAGTTGAGAAGTCCGTCAAGTTGGCAGGATGAGTTGGAAAAGAAACAGACTTATACCCAACGTTAATGAAGAAGCAGTGATTGACCATGGTATTGGTTTGGGCTTTTCATTTACAACCTGTGTGCTCTCTCTTGTTGGCTTATATAAAAGCACAACAAACACTGCGAGCAGCAATGAAAATATCAAAGGGACAAGGTTTTCCACGATTGAAGTTGGGGATGCGATAACGGAATGGATGAAACGAACAAACATCAATGAGCACATCCCCAGTAATACGATCAGAAATTTATCCTTGAAAGGCTTGTCACGTTGGATATCAGTCAGAGGGAGGAGAAGGCTGATCGTTTTGACACCAGCTACCAGCAGGAATGAACCGGTTAACAAAAGGAGCGGACGCGGCACACCCATGGCAGCAATCCATTGCGCGTCGCCTCCCGGTGTCATCATTCCAAGTGAAAAGTTGACACCTTCCTGGATCATGGCGATGGGTCCCCAAAGCAGGAATGGAAGCAGGATTGGTCTTCGTATGCGCCACAACAGGAGAAGGCAGATGACAGCCAATAAGAGATTGAACAGAGGACCGGTAGCAGAAGTGACACTGATTATTTTGTCTGGCAGGGACTTGACGCCAACGATCATCGTGCCTCCGAACGGGTCAACGTGGACCCGGACATTATCCGGGTTTCCGTAGGCAAGATGACCCAGATAGTGACCGTACTCATGAACCATCTCACCAAACAGGAAGGCAAAAGTAAATGAACCCGCCAACAATAGGATTGATCTG
>CAYTDB010000225.1:0-5081 GCA_964436455.1 uncultured Anaerolinea sp.
ATAGTTGTGAGTTGCGGTACACATCGATCACATCATCGGTGCGGACGTTGCCTGCCGTGAGCGGCAGGAAGCCAGAAGGTTGAATATCGCCCACATGGGAAATGAACAGGAAACCGTTTCCGTCATTGACGCCGCGCGTCGGGCGATTGAGTCCATCTGCATATTGGAAGCCCGCGCCCTGAAAAGTGACAGGTTTATCACCGCCCTGTTCTGCGCGTTTACGCTCGATCGCCACACGGCGATACATCGGCGCAGCCGTGGATTTAATGTCAAATGGTGCATTTTTGGAAAGGTCATACAACCAATTGAAGGTACGCTCGTGTTCTTCAGGGGAGATCATGTTTTTGACCTGGGCACGCCCAGTCGGCACAAGGAAGAACAAAGACCATTGCACTGCACCTACTTCCTGAATGAACGGCACCATTTCATCGAGAATATCGACATTATGTTTTGAGATGGTTGTATTCACCTGCACACTAATCCCGATCTCCTGAGCACGGTGCAAAATATCCATCGTGCGCTGCCATGAGCCAGCAACCTGCCGAAAATGATCATGGATCTCTGCGCTGGGTGCATCCAGCGAGAGCGCAATGCGGCGAATCCCTGCATCACGCACTTTCTCAAGCCGTGCGGTTGTTGGCAGTGCGGTGGCGGTCGGTGTCAATGAACAACGCAATCCTTTTTGCGTGGCATATGCGATCAACTCATGTAGATCCTTGCGCATCATCGGATCGCCGCCCGTGAAGATCAAGATCGGGGAGCCGAACTCCGCCAGACGGTCGATGAGGCGCAGCGCTTCCTCCGTGTTCAATTCGTTTGGGTCAGGCGTGTGCATCGCATCCGCGCGGCAGTGAACGCAGGCATACGCGCAGGCACGCGTCACTTCCCAGGCGATGGTGAAAGGCGCCATATTGAAATCGGCATGTACCATGCGTTCGTTATGCATCGTTCGCTCAGATGCGGCGCGGGGAGTTAGGTTTTCTGTTGACATGATAGTTTCCTTTTTATTTCAACCATTTCGCCGCATCAACGGCATGATAAGTAATAATTACATCTGCACCTGCACGTTTGATCGAGGTCAATGTTTCGAGCGTGACTTTTGCTTCGTCCACCCAGCCGTTCGCGGCGGCGGCTTTGATCATCGAATACTCACCGCTGACGTTGTATGCCGCCATCGGTAATTCAGGGAAGGCGTCCTTCACCACACGAATGACATCGAGATACGCCAGCGCGGGCTTCACCATCAGCATGTCCGCGCCTTCTTCCACATCCAGCGCAGCTTCGCGCAAGGCTTCACGCACATTGGCGGGGTCCATCTGGTGAGATTTTCTGTCGCCAAATTTCGGCGCACCCTCCGCCGCATCGCGAAACGGACCGTAGAACGACGATGCATATTTCACGGCGTAGGACAGGATCGGAAGATTTTCGTAACCGGCAAAATCCAACCCCTCACGAATGGACGCGACCATGCCATCCATCATGCCGCTTGGCGCAACCAAATCTGCACCGCACTCGGCGTGCGAGATCGCCACCTTCGCCAACACATCAAGCGTCTCATCATTGAGTACATAGCCTTCAGGCAGTGCAGAGTGGTAATGCTTGCCCATATTCAAAACTCCGCAATGACCATGACTGGTGTATTCACACAAACACACATCCGTCACAACGACCATCTCCGGAATTTCACGTTTGATCGCGCGAATTGCCTGCTGGACAATGCCATCTTTCGAAAAGTTTTCCAGCCCGATCGGATCCTTCTCTTTGGGAATCCCAAACAGGATCACAGCGTTCACCCCTAACTTTGCGGCGGCTTCCGCTTCACGAACAGATTCCGCAACTGACAGTTGATACACACCTGGCATCGAGCGGATCTCACTGCGGCCGTGCCCATGCCGCACGAACAGTGGATAAATGAAATCGCGCGCGTTGAGCTCCGTCTCCCGTACCATCGCACGGATGGCGGGGTTGGCGCGCAATCTGCGCGGACGAGTAACAATTTTCGATTTTCGATTTACGATTTTCGATTGGTTAGTTTCAAGTTCGAACAGGGTCATGGTATCTCCAATTTGGTGATAGCTTCTAACAACCCTTCGGTTGTGTATTCTTTCGCAACGACAAGTTTGACCAACCCTTCCTCTTTTGCGGCTTGTTCGGTGATGGGACCAATGCAGGCAAATAAAGGATTGTTTGGAAGGTTCAATGGATCAAATCCGTTTTGTTTGCAGATTGCAACGAAATTCTGGACAGTGGATGGGCTGGTCAGGGTCACAACATGCACACCTGATTTCACCGCGGTGATACCTTCGGGGTCAGGCTCTATGGGCAAGGTTTTATAAACCGCAATCTCGTGAGCGATTCCGCCAGCATCCACAATCCCTTCAGGTAATGCTTTCCGTGCAATTTCTGCACGCGGGAGTAAGACCCACTTGCCTTGTAAGTCTCCCAACCCAGGCAGGATGGCTTCTGCAACATATTCTTCAGGGACAAAGTCTGGTTCGATATTGTATTTGCGTAGTGCCCCGGCGGTTTTTGGTCCAATAGCAGCAAACTTCACGCCTGTGTTCTCTTTCAATAAGAAAGCAGAATACTCATTAAACACAACGTCCACGGCATTGACCGATGTGAACACGACCCACTCATAGCATTTCAATTTCTCAAGAGCACGTTCCAATGCAACATTATCTCCAATCGGTTGGATTTCGATGACTGGGAAAAAGATCGGTTCGAAGCCCGCAGAACGCAGTTTTTCTGCGAATTCATCGGCTTGAGTGCGGGGGCGGGTGATGAGGACTTTCATAGTAATCAGTGAACAGTGATCAGTTTCAAGATTTCATCTGCGCCATTTTGAATGGCTTGTTGCGCGAGCGCTTTACCCAGTTCAAGGGCGTTAATCCCTTCACCAGTCATTTTCACAACTTTCTTGCCATCTTCCGATATCACCAAGCCAGTTAATCTGATACCTGATACCTGGAACATGGAACTCATCTCCGCGAATGCTGCCACAGGCACCGCACACCCTCCTCCCAATTCCTGCAAAAACGCCCGCTCCGCAGTGACCGCTTTGCGCGTGGATTCATCATCGAGCGCGGAGAGAAGTTCAAGGGTGGTTGAGTCATCCGCGCGGCATTGGACGGCGAGCGCGCCTTGTCCTGGTGCAGGAAGCATGACATCGAGTGAGAGCCATTCAGTGACGTGTGAGTCCAAGCCGAGGCGGGTCAACCCTGCACCAGCAAGAATGATCGCGTCGTACTGACCGTCCAATGCTTTGCGAAGGCGGGTATCCACGTTGCCGCGCAGAGATTGGATGCGAAGGTCTGGACGGAGGGAAAGGATTTGGGCAGCACGACGCAGGCTTGAGGTCCCAACTGAAGCGCCGGTTGGAAGGGTGGCGAGGGTGTATCCGTTGGCAGAGATCAGCGCGTCACGCACTTCGGCGCGGGCGGGGATACATCCGACTGTTAATCCAGCGGGGTTTTCAACGGGCAGGTCTTTGAGCGAGTGAACCGCGCAGTGGACGCCGTCATTGAGTAATTCAGATTCAAGTTCTTGTGTGAAGAGTCCCTTGCCGCCAATCTCGGGCAAAGGCTTGTCGAGAATTTTATCGCCCTGTGTAGTGATGACTTTTTCTTCACATTCAAGGTTGGGATAAATATTTTGCAGGGCATTGATGACCCATTGGGTTTGCCAGCGGGCGAGGGCGGAGGGGCGGGTGGCGAAAGTAAGTTTCATGATTACCTAATCAGCAGCATTTGAGATGGGGCAGGCTTGACCCGAGAAACCGCACAAGCCTTCGCTTTGTAAACCGAACAAGGTGCGGGCGACGGCGGCATATTCGGGCGCATGAGGACAAGACGCTTCAGCACGCAGACGGTTGGTGGGCGCGTGCAAAATTTGTTTGACCAGCGCCTGAGTCATGGCTTCGATGCGGGAACGTTCGGCTTCGGTCAGGTCGGGCAGGCGGCGCAATGTTTTTTCGAGCATCGCCTGACGGATGCCCTCAGCTTGTTGGCGAATATCGGAGATGATCGGAATCATCTCCAGTGATTTCATGTATTCAGAAAACTCTTTGATCTCTTCATCGAGAATAGATTTAACTTGCGGCACTTCTGACAGGCGTTCAGCAAGCGCACCTTCGAGTTTTTCATTCAGGCTATCGATATCATACAATTTGACGTGGGGAATATTTGCAGCATCAGGGTCAATGTCGCGCGGCACAGCGATGTCGATCAGTACCAACGGACGATGCGCACGCGCTTGCATTGCATGTTTGACCATTTCGGCAGACAGGATCGTGTGCGGTGCGCCAGTGGAGGAGATCAAGATGCCGGCAGTCACCAGTGCAGAATCAAGATTTTCAAAGGTTGTGATTTCAGCCCCCCAGCGGTCTGCAATGGTGTGGGCGCGTTCCAAGGTGCGGTTGACAACCAGGATGCGGTTCGCCCCACGTTTTCGCAACGCTTCCACTGCCAACTCTGCCATCTCACCCGCACCGAGGATGACCACCTGTGCCTCAGCAATGGGATGAACGACTCGCTCCGCCAGCGACGCGGCAAGCGACGACACCGAAGCAGGGTTGCGGCTGATAGCTGTTTCAGTATGGGCACGTTTCCCTGCATGAATGGCAGATTGGAAGAGGCGGTTGAGCACAGGACCAGCCATGTTTTGCCCACGAGAAAGTTCCAACGAGCGGACGATCTGCCCTAAAATCTGCGGTTCGCCGATGACGAGAGAATCCAACCCTGCAGCAACCTCAAAAAGGTGGTGGGCGACATCGAGATCTTCATATCGGTAAGCATGAGCGTGAAACTGATTCGCAGGTACGCCGCTCGCATCCGACAAAAAAGCCTCCAGTTCGGCAATTGCCATGTGACTGGAGGCAGCGTAGAGTTCGGTACGATTACAGGTGGAGAGGATAACCAGTTCCCCAATGGAAGTGGCGAGATGTCCGCATGCCAGACGGGCTAGCGCGGAACGAATCGCATCTTCGCTGAGCGAGAATTGCTCACGAAGTTCAATGGGTGTGGTGTTGTGATTGAGACCGAGGCAGTAGATGTGCATTGACCAACCGCTTTTGATAATGA
>CAYTDB010000226.1:0-1103 GCA_964436455.1 uncultured Anaerolinea sp.
TGATTCCCTAGATTCGGGATTGATCACCATTTTGACCACCTCCCCGGCAATCATCTTTTTCAAAGCCAGCTCCACCTGCTCCAGCGGGAGTTTCCCGTTCAATAACGGCGCCACGTTGATAGCGCCAGAGACGATCAGATCAAATGCCTCGCATGCATCATTGACCGTCCCGCCATGCATACTCAGCAAATCGATCTCTCCATAATGGACACGCGCCGCATCAATCTCAACCCTCGTGCCGCCCGGAAGCCCCCCAAACCACAACACACGCCCACCCCGCCGAACAATATCCACCGAGTTCTCCCAAGTTGATTTTGTCCCAGCACACTCGATGACTACGTCTGCCCCATACCCATTGGTTAACTCCCGTGTGGTCGTAATTACATCGTTTTCCTTCGCATTGATTAGATGGCTCGCACCAAGTTGTCCGGCAACATTCAGACGCGCAGAACTGTGACCAATTGCGATCACCTGACCTGCCCTCGCACGCAAAACCAACTGCATAAACATGAGACTGATCGGTCCTCCCGCGCCGATAATTGCCACTGTTTCCCCTGGCTGGATCCCCAGCTTGTGCCATCCGTGTACCACTGTGACCAATGGTTCAAGCAAAGCCGCATGGGCGTACGGAATATGAGCAGGGATCTCAAACGTAGCCCCGCGTACAATGGAGGCAGGAATGATCATGTATTCTGCAAAGGCACCAAAGTTATAAACCAGGTTTGCACAGATGTTTCCCTGCCCGCGCTGGCAGTAAAAACATTCCCCGCACTCGGCAAACACATTGGCTGTGACTCTCATCCCCTCACGGAAGCCTTTCACTCCATCTCCAACTTTCACAACATCGCCGCCGAACTCATGACCGAAAATGAATGGGGGCAGAAACTTGGGATGTCCACGCCGATACATCTTTACATCAGTACCGCATGTGGTAGCCGCACGAACTTTCACCAGGAGCTCGCCTGCGGCGGGTTCAGGAATCGGAACAGTACGCAATTCGATATTTTCAGGACCAAGATAGACAGCCGCTTTCATATTCTCCGCCATCGTTCCTCCATTTTATTGACAACGACACCGCTCCCCGTTACAATATTCACAATTGT
>CAYTDB010000226.1:1203-5068 GCA_964436455.1 uncultured Anaerolinea sp.
GTTCCTCCATTTTATTGACAACGACACCGCTCCCCGTTACAATATTCACAATTGTGATATTATACTCACATTTGTGAATAGGAGCAAACGACATGGTCAAACTGCAACTGGCAATGGACACCCTGGATGGCGATGTAGCACTCCACCTTGCCGACGCTACTGCACCGTTCGTAAATATTCTCGAGGCAGGTACGCCCCTCATTAAATCATTTGGTATCAATATTGTAAGAAAACTCAAAGCAGCCCATCCTGATAAGCTCATTCTCGCCGACCTAAAATCCAGCGACGTGGGCGCTTATGAAGCCAACATGGCATTCACCGCTGGGGCGGATATCGTCACCACACAGGGAATTACTACATTTGCAACCATTGCCGAGGTCCAGCGCGAAGCGGATAAATGGAAACGCCGTGCCGAAGTGGATATGACCGGCGTCCTGGACCCAGTGGCACGCGCAAAGGAAGTCAAAGAGGCAGGAGTGAGTCTCGTGCTCTATCATCGCAGTATCGATGAAGAACTGACTGAAGGAGCGCTTTGGGATGAAAAAGCCATAAATACCGTTCGTGAGATGTGCAGCCTCGGTCTCGATGTTGCCATTGCCGGCGGTATTCATTATGATATTCTCCCTCTCCTGCGCGGCGTGCCAATCTATGGAGTAGTTGTGGGCCGCGGCATCACCGCACAACCCGACCCTGCAAAAACCGCGCAAAAGATCGCAGAGCGCATCCACGAGATCTGGCACGACTGATATGACCCACATCTGCGCATCCTTGCTTGCCGCGGATTATGCCTGTCTGGGTGAGGAAGTGCAACGCGCTACAAAAGCAGGCGTGGATTCCTTTCACTTCGATATGATGGATGGGCACTACGTACCAAATCTCGCACTAACCCCCAATCACCTAAAGGCGTTACGTTCTTACTCCCATCTGCCATTCCACGCACATCTTGAACTGGACAATCCAGACGATGTTTTATGCAAATTTGAGTCGCTGCAAGCGGATGTGATTATCGTGCAATGGGATACGCTCACAGACCCATCCCGGACCTTTGAAAAAATCCGTTCACAAAACATGAAAGTCGGATTGGGGCTGAGTCCTGACGATCCTTTGGACGAAGCCTCCCGCCTCTTTCAAGACCTTGACCTGCTCCTGCTTTTGGGAGTTTATCCAGGCTTCGGCGGACAATCAATGCAACCGGTCACGCTGAAAAAGATCGAAACCGCCCGAAAATATACAGATCAAATGAACCATCGAATTCTCATCGCCGTGGACGGAGGGGTTAAGCCTGAGAATGCTGTCAGCCTTGTGCAGGCGGGTGCGGACATCCTGATCGTGGGAACGGCATTATTTCGATCTATCGATATGGCGGAAACAGTCCGATCAATCAGGGAGTCGCTTGCAGGGTCACAGCGCCGCTGACTGTCCGGATCGAGAGAGCACCGCCGTTCACGTTGAGTTTTCCATCGCATGTTCTTGTCGTTGAAGTCATGCCCGGCAACATGCATGCCACATCCCCACTCGTGGAACGTACCTGAAGACTCAGGGCAGAGTCCACGTCCAGATTAACGGAAACAGACCCATGGTCTGCTTCAAGGCGGATATTGTCCCCGTCTTGAATCAAACCGTCAAACAAAATATTTCCCATGATCGTCGAGACGGAAACGTCGCCATGCACGTTTTGCGCGGTCAATGCACCATAATTCCCCACTATGCCAATATCACCCGAACTTTCTCGAACGGTGATACTCCCACGGTTTGAACGCAACATTAATACGCCGGTCACTCGTTCAATGCCTATAGCCCCAGAGAGGGACGCAATGTTAACATCACCTTGATAGTCCTTTACTAGGCTGGATGCACCAACTGTTTCGACTTTCACTTGCATCTGTTTCGGGACATGAACAAACACTCGCAGTGGTGGTGATGATAAATAATCGCGATGAGCAAATACTTTTATCTCGTGCTGTTTTTCTATAGTGCTTACCTGATACTCCAAACTGTCAGCAAACAACACCTGGCCATCAACAATCACGTACGCGTCATCCGATTCCAAAATCGTCACTTCGCCAAAATCAACGCGAATGAGTATTGATCCTGAATCTGCAACATCGAAAGTACGAACATCCAGGTCAGTATATTGTTCTGGGATGGAGGTACAGGCAGAGGTTACACAAATCAGAAATAAGAGGAATGGAAGATATAATCGATTCATGGTCAGTCATTTCCAATGGCCATCATTGTAGCATGCATGACATTGCGGAAGGCGGGCGCATTTGCACTTATCCGGTTTCGTCCCAGGAAATATTGCCGTAACTGACCACAGGTCGTCGTCGGCATACCCGTAAAATCCGTTGAACTGCCATCGTCTTTATTTGTATAAAAATTCTTTTAAGGTATGCACAATTGAAAAATGAGGTGAGTATGTTTATGAATCCCTTGATCCAGGCAATTATATTAATCATTTCCGTCCTGTTCATCATAGGAATCAGTCAGAAATGGTCGCTTGTTCCACAGCCGAAGGACCGGGATTTTGGCCCCATGTTGGCTGGGTGGGCTCGGCAGAGAGGGTTACGTTATACCCCTCAACAGGTTCACCTGGTCAGCGGTGTTTACAACAATCGCTGGTTTACCATCGGCATGTCGAACGAGGAGAATGCGCTCAGGATCCGTATGAGAATCCAGAATCCAAGGCGGACCAGACTGCAAATTTTCGGAGATTGGCTCGAGGACAGCGGAGTGATCGCGTTCGTCAATCGCTTTCGTAT
This sequence comes from uncultured Anaerolinea sp., assembly GCA_964436455.1. Lineage (GTDB taxonomy): Bacteria > Chloroflexota > Anaerolineae > Anaerolineales > Villigracilaceae > Defluviilinea. The sequence continues at coordinate 3,966 of CAYTDB010000226.1, forward strand.
TTATTGTATTCCTTCCGGTCTGAATGAAATACTTTTTGATCAGGAATCTGCCTTGCGGGATTCACTATTGCACTTCCCCGGCCTGCGCGCCCGCTTTGATCTATTTTCGGACCCCAAGGATCCGAACCACTTGCAGTACTCCCTTCTCACCGACCTGCCGGGAGTCGACACGCTGGAGACGATCATGGCCGCTCTGCATCGATTTTGCGATACTTTTGAACAGCTAACCGCGCAGAAAAGCATGGTGTGCAATTCACGCGCATAACGCGTTTGCCAGCTCCTGAATCCCCGGGAATACCCAAGTCGGCTGGATTGAGCTGGATTTCAGATCATTCTCAGTGGCGACTCCACTGAGAACCAGGATCGTTTTTAGTCCCAGACGCTTACCACCAGCAATATCGGTTTCAAGGCGATCCCCCAACGAGGCGGTCTCCTCCACTCCCAGTTGCATCCGTTCCATGGAGATATTGAACATCCATCTCTCCGGCTTCCCAATGATCAGTGGCTTACAGTCTGAAGCAGCAGAGAGGGCCGCCAGAATGGCTCCTCCTCCTGGGACAAGCCCCTCCGGAGTTGGATAAGCCGGATCAGGATTCGGGCCGATGAAATCAGCCCCTGATCGAATGAGCAAGGTGGCGCGCTTGAGCATTTCATACGTCAATTGCCGGTCCATTGTCGCTACAACGGCATGAACATCTGTATCAGCTAGCGAAAACCCTGCATCAGTGATCAGCCCCTTTAGAGGGGCCTCCCCAACAACATAGACACGGCTTCCAGGCGGATATTTCGAACTCAAATAATGGACCGTGGCAACCGCCGCGGTCAAGACCTGCTCCATCTGCACATCGATCCCCAATTTCCTCGCTTTCTTTACAAATCCTTCCGGTGTCTGCGTATTATTGTTGGTTGCCAGGATGAACTTGATCTGGCGCTCCCGGAGAACATCGATGAACCGGGACAAGCCCGGCATGGGAGTATCGCCCTGCCAGAGCACACCGTCCATATCGATGATCAACCCTTTTATCTTCCGTAATTCCTGAATGTTATTGGACCGAACGGGTAACATAGCAACACATCCTTTTTGTTCAATATGGATTTATTCT
>CAYTDB010000227.1:0-5018 GCA_964436455.1 uncultured Anaerolinea sp.
CAAGCCATTTGTTCCAAAAACTAATAAGATTGTTCATTAGATCGCCTCACTAATAAGTGGATACTTTTATGAGGTGGATTTTATCAGCTTTCTGTTTTCCTCAGAATGAAAAAACAGACTCAGATGGAAACGATTGATCAGCGTGTCGGTTGAACCTCACCCAGATAAAGACGAATAATCGGCATATCGGTTTGCCCCTCTCCTAAAGGAGATAGCATGGGGTTGAGTCCCTTTTCTGTGTGATGGGTGGTTGAGTTTCCAAGTTGAAGTTTGTTACAGGAGCAAATAGCTTCTCCCCCGTGGGGGAGACGGGAGAGGGGTTTGTTCGGTCAAATGAAAACGGTCTCGGGACGGAATGTCCACGAGACCGTTTTCGTTGAGCTTTTCTACAGTGCAGCTTCCACTGTTATCCGCATGCGGATCGTCACAAAGAACGCCATGAAGATCGAGACGAGATAGAGCAATCCGTAGATCGTTTGGTATCCACTTTTTACGAGATAGAACATCGGGGTGAAGATGACAAAGAGCGCAAACTCCAGCCACATCCAGATGCGATGCTTGCCCATGAAATCACTGTCCGTGCCGAATTTGTTTGCCCAAGCCCCAAGCGCCCACAGATACAATCCGAAGAACAGAAACTCGGCGGGGTCCAGGAATTTGGTCAACCATGCGGGCGGGTTGCTGTTCGTCCAGAAATTGATCTCGCCTCCAAGCGGCCAGAAGAATTCCAAGCCGTTGAACCACAGTACAAAATCCAGCAGGCTGTGGAGCAAGATCCCCAGCCCGAGACCGAGTCCCAGGTTTGACCAGCGTTCATTCTTTTTCCCTTGACCGATGAAATAAAACACCACTGCCACAGCGATCGCAAAGAAAATGCTATGCGTCATTGTGCGATGGATGCCCTCCGTTGGCAGTTTCGCCACCGTTGCCACTGCCACACCGAGGTTGTCCATATCTGGGATGAAACTGCCGAGTATCACACCTAGCAACAGCCACTCTTTTTTCCCCGCGACCTTTTGCACCGCCATTCCAACCATTGCATGCATTCCAGCTTGTGCCATAGAGACATCCTTTGGTCTACAAGTCAAAACCCCGTGCCCGCAGAATGATGCGCGCTCCTCTGTTTTGATAAAATGGACGAGGAGGAGAATCCATGAACACTCTTGAAGCCATTCGTACCAAACGCTCGGTCAGGACTTTCACCGACCAGCCTGTCTCTGAAGAAATCATTTGGGATATTCTCAATGCAGGGCGGATGTCACAAAGCAGTAAGAACGATCAGCCCTGGACCTTTATCCTGATCCAGGACAAGGAGCGACTCAAAGCTGTGAGCGGATGCGGCACGTACGCAGGTCACATTGCGGAGGCGGCATTCGCTGTCGTTTTGGTGGATCATAACAATTGGTCGTTCGACATCGGTCAAGCCGCGGCGTATCTGCAACTCGCCGCCTGGGATTTGGGCGTGAGCTCGTGCCTTGCGTACTTTGGGTCACAGGATCAGTTGAAGGAGTTGCTTGGCATCCCTGCCGAAGCCAGCGTGGAAATTGGCATCTCCTTCGGCTACTCCGCTGAACAGCCGCGCCCGGTGAGAAAATCAGGGCGCAAGGCGTTGGAAGAGATTGTGAGGAAGGAACATTGGTAAACCAAATCCGCGTGGTGGGTAGGTTGCAATGAAAAACGGTCCCGGGCGGGGTGGGAATGCGACCTCACCTAGATCGTGACGAATAATCGGCTTGTCAGTTTGCCCCTCTTCTAAAGGAGATGGCATGGGGTTGAATCCGTTTCTGTGCAGTGGTGGGGAATAATAAAGTGTTGCGCTCAAAGTAGTCCCTTCTCCACATCATCTTCTTGTAGGATTTAAGCAAGGAATACCGAATCGCTTGCTTTTTCCCCTTATATTACCTATACTGATACAAAATTTTGGAAGGTGTTGTGGAAATGACAGAAAAACTGAAACACGGTTACCCGCTCCTTGTGGATATTTCAGGTTTTGTTCAATTTGTAAACGAGTCTGAAATCGAACACGCAAACGAGATCATTCGCGAGCTGCTTGGGTTTATTATTACAAAGATCAATCCGCTTTTTACAGTAGCGCAAATAGACGGCGATGCGATCTTTGCGTACGCGCCGCAGGAACGTATCTTCCGCGGCGAAGCGGTCTTCGAACTCATCGAATCAACCTACTCGGCGTACAAAGATCAACTCCTACAAGTCAGCCGTGTGCGCACCTGCAGTTGTAACGCCTGCCGCAATACATCCAAACTCGATCTCAAGTTTGCCGTTCATTACGGCGAATACATCCCCAGTGAATTTCAAAAACAATTTGATTTGATCGGTCTTGCGCCCTATTTCATCCGCAAGCGCGAATGGAAGGAGCCCGTGAAAGAGGCAACGCAATGGCAGGGATATGCGCTTTTTACCGAGGAAAGTCTCAAGCAACTCAGGCTCCAGCCGGATGACCTTCAGGTGAAGGAAATCCCTGGCGGCTCTGTGCGGACCTTCGGCTTGGATCTCGAAGCCCGATACAAAGCCATGCTTGAGCAAAGACGCGTGAAAATTTCGCCCGAAGAAGCCCATTATTCCTTTTCGTTTGATTATCCAATATCTCGCGACACCCTTTGGGATTGGGTTAACGATCCCGGTAAACGAACACAATGGTATATCTTAAAATGGTCGGCCCAGACCCGCCCCGGCGGACGCACAGGCTCAGGAGCGGTCAACCATTGTTACCATGGCATCGGCGATACCCTTGAAACCATCCTCGATTGGCGTCCCTTTGAATATTTCACTTCCGAATTTCGGGTCCGCCCATTAAATGCCCGCCTGCAGGAAACCTTCATCTTCGAACAAGTCGGTGATAAAACATCCAGGCTTCATGTCTACATAAAACCTGCTGAAGAAAGAACCGGATGGCTCACAAAATTCCTGGCAAAATCGATGGCGACCTACCAGAAAAGAATGTTTGGGCGGTTGGAAAAAATGGTCATTTCAACTTAGGATTGTTTTATCCTAATCGTTTTCATTACCATCATGACCGCGCTTCTTCGCGGCGAGTCACATGAATATGTCAAAAAGCGCCCATTCATGAGCGCTTTTTTATATGTTGTTGTTTTGATAAGTTATTACTTCATCGACGGAGTCTGAAATACAAGTTGCATTTGGCTGGCGGTGAACAATTAATGGTCATGGGTCAGCGCTTGGATTGCAAGGGAAGCGAGCTGATCTTTGTCAACGTCAATGGACGGGGAGACGAACGCAATCCCATCGGCAAGGTCTTGTTGAATGCGCTGAGCAAGTTGTTCCGCCGACTTAACCATTTGTGGGAGAAAAACTAACTTTGCGATCGTGCTGAATAACACCACTCGAAGCCTTGTTCCGCGTGGCTTGCCCATCAACATCATTAAACGCGTCCCAGCCTGGGTGGGCTCCAATTTACATGTGATCCTAGTGGTCAAACCCCAAGAGTTGGCGTCATCCGTCGTAAACTGCTCGAAGGGGCTCCAATCCAAAATCAGTTGAGGAGTTTCCATATTACCGTGGTAACAGTAGAAGACCGAGTCGACTCCCGTACGACCCTGTGACTGGTTGCGTAGCTCCAGTTTGCTTGCTCCGAGGAGGAGAATGCGATATTCGGGCTTAGTCAGATACTCCCATAAAATGGACGGAGGGACGGGGAACTCATACTTGATAACAGCCATCGCCGCTTCAGGTCGGACCTCGATCCTGACTCTGTCCTTCAAGCGTTCCCACACTGAATGCATACCATACACATACATTTGCACTTCGCCTACATCCGCGAAGGTTTCACGATGCGGGGTCAGGCTGTTTTGGAAATCTGCCAGCCCCAACGCATCCATCACTGACTGGGTAAAGGCAGCGTACGCCTTGAAGGCAGTTTTTTCTTTGATGTGATTCTTTGCCAGGCGATGCACCAAATTGACGTCATTCCCCATCAACTCCGTGAAGGTACCCAATTTCTGGGTCATATATGAACCGAAATGGACGAAGAACTTCAAATCGAGACTGGGCAGGTTACGACAGGCATTGCAGGGGCAGGTGGTATTGAGCACCATCAGTTCCAGCGCCTTGCGGAAGGACGCATACGTGGTTTCGATCATATCCAGCAGGCTTTGTCCCTGCAAGAAACCGCCTGCTGGCGCATACGAAAACACAGCGTCGCCTTCCAGTTTGGAGATCACAAGGGGAGACTGTGTGTGCTGAATCAATAGATTCAGCAGGGCGGTCAGGCTGTCGCGTGCATGTTCGAGTTCCGACTCGTTGACATACTTTGAATACCCTGTAATATCAGAAATGATCAAGAAGCCTTGTTGTGTCATGTCGCAGTTTATATCACAGGTTAATGAAAAACGGTCTCGGGCGGGATGGACCTCACCCAGATAGAGACGATTAATCGGCGTGTCAGTTTGACCTCTCCCAGATCGTGACGAATGATCGGCGTGTCGGTTTGTCCCTCGCCTGAAGGAGATGGCATGGAGTTGAGTCCTTTTCTGAGTGATTTGGAGAGGCACCCACGCTTCAGTCTGAAAAATGGATTAGTTCAACAACTCTTCTGCGACCAAATGATTAAGAAGTGCGTTGTATAATCTTGCAAAAGGGCTCATTGTCTCAAGAAAAATTGGTTACAAAATGTACTAAAATCCATTAATTCGGCGCCAATAATAACCATCATCAGAATGCTTTAAGCTTTAACATATAGGTTCCTCAAAGTATGATTAACAAGAAACTCAATCGCGATCAATGGTTTCAACTCGATGATCAAATGAGGCGCACTCATACAGAACCTGGCGCGGAAGATGAGCCAGGACAGCATTTTATCTTGATGGCGTTATTATCAAAGTTTGGATATGCCCCTAATTCGAAATGGGAGGCCATGAAACTAGCAGATAATCTGGTACAGCCGCAATCGGTAGTTGGTAACTCCATAGTGCCGGAGAATATGATAGGATAGCTTCCACTCTCCAAAAGAAGGAACACTGCTGCCCCGTGGAAGACAACCT
>CAYTDB010000228.1:0-4990 GCA_964436455.1 uncultured Anaerolinea sp.
AACCGGTACCGGCTTCATACAATCCCCAGGTCATTATTGATACGGCTGCTTTATTCATTGCAAATTCTCCTTTTGCGGATAGATTAGATTTCTTTCTGAATAGGAGTATATAAAATCTCCCGTTCCCAAAGCGTTCCCTCATTTCGATTATGTGGCAAGAAAAGCTGCTCCGCTCAGCGTGATGCAAAATTGTGTGTTTGGCGGTCTATGATCAGGAACTACAAATACCCCGCCTTTTTTGCCACCTCTACTGCCTCCCGGCAAAGGCGTAAGGGGGGGGTCTTGTCAGCCGAACCAGACTCCAGCGCGGCAAGAAGCGCAGACTCGACTTCAAAGGTGAGCTTCCACTGCGGCGGGGCAAGCATGGCTTGGGCGCAGGCAAAGGCTTGGTCCGTATTTTCCCCCTGCACAGCCAGGGCGAAGAGTAGGAATAGTGCGAGCGAGTGCAGAGGATATGGGTTTTCGAGTTTCTTCCAGATCTCGAGCGCGGACTGCGCCAATTTCCGTGCCGAATTGAAATCGCCATCCTGATACTCGAGCCAAGCGCGATTGGCATGCACTACACCGCGATACGCAGGGTTTTGGCTGGCTTGCTCCAACTCCAGTTCGAGCAGATCTGTATCGGCGCGTACATCGGGCAGTTTCCGCTGGCGGCGATGGGTGAGCGAAAGATACGTCCGGGCGATCAACATGGAGTTCATATCACCATTCTTCTTGCTTAACGAGATCGTTTCGCGGAACGCGGCTTCAGCAACCTCCAGTTGATTTGCACACAATGCCACCATGGCGAATTGACGCTTGGCATTGGAGATCTGATGAGGGGTGCCTGACTCGATCGCCAGTTCGATGGTCTCCTGCGCCAGCGCCAGATGCGATTGATTCATGCGATAGCGCTCGTCAATGAATGCGCTCGAGATCAGCCGGGCACGATAGGTGAGTTTTTGCATCAGGGTTCCATGTTGTCCGATGGGTTCCCTGACCTGTTTCAATAAGTCGCTTACCTCTTTGCCATTCTGCATCCAATAACAGATCTCAATCCATGATAGTTGCGCTTCGATCCATTCCGACCAATAGCCTGTTTCGTTTTGAGCCCGGCTCAGGTCAGCCAGTGTGGCTTGATATTTTTGGCGGGCAACTTCCAGATTGAACCGCCCTGTCAATGTGGATTGTTTGCGGCTCAGGCGTGCTTTTTGCAGGGCATCATCACTCAAGCCATGTGCCTGGGCAAACGCTTGATACGCATCCTCGCGCCGTTCGAGCATCTTCAACAAGTCACCGCGCGCTTCGTGCAAATTGGCGAGCATCATCGTGTTGGATTCCAGCAGGATGGCTCGTCTGAGATACTCCAGCGCCTCAGTGTATGCAAATACATACCGCGACTGGGCGGCGGCTTGCAAGTAATAATCGGAAGCCTGAACATGCATGCCCGCATGCTCAAAATGCTCAGCCATGTGTGCATACTCCGCTGTAGCCTGATTTGTTTCTAGCGCTTCTCCCACGCGTTGATGCAGCCAGCGCAAGCGGATCGGACTGATGCCGGCCAACGTTGCCTCACGCAGTTTATCGTGGCTGAAGTCATAGTGGCCGCCGCGCTCGCGCACCATGCGCAACTGCCACAATTCATCGAGTGAGTTAACGGTAATGCTCTCTTCAAGTTCAGATACCTTGCGCAAAAGATCGAAATCAAACTCCCGCCCGATGACCGCCGCCGACTCGATCACTGCCCGCGCCGGGGACGACAGCCGCGCCAGACGTCCCTCCAGAACTGCTTTCAATCGCGGCGGCAGAGCCGTATCGCTATCCCTTGTGACTGCTTCTACCATCCGAGCCGACTCCACGCTGACACCTGCGTTTGCCAACTCCACCACGAATAGCGGTACACCCTCTGATGCACGGAACAAGGATGCCGAATCTGCTTCGGTGATGTTTCTGCCGAGCACGTGCGCACCCAATTCAGCAGTTTGCTTTTCATCGAAGCGGCTGAGTTCCATTTCCGTCAATTGACCCTCGGCACGCAAATCCAGGAGCAATAGATACAGTGCATTGTTCGAGGAAATTTCCTCGGCACGCAGTGTGATCAGCAGGAATATTTTTGCAGTATTGTCGAAACGCAGGAAATATCTCAGCCATTCGAGTGTATCGTTATCGCACCATTGAATGTCATCAAGCAGCAACACCAACGGTTCGCTTTCGACCAGCAAAGCCCGTGCCATCGATTCGAAGAAGACCTGCCTTTGCCAGTTCTCAACCGTGGATTGCGGAACTGCATCTTGATCTCGCAATTTGGGCAAAATACGCGCAAGCTCGTTCCGCCAGTGCGCATCCAGTCCTTGTAACGGCATGGAGCGCAACCACTCCGCAACTGGTGCGAACGAGATGTGTCCCTCGGTAGAATAGCAAGCGGCAGATGCGGTCCGGATGCCCTGCCGCGACGCCCAATGCAACAAGTCTTCGGCCAGACGAGTTTTGCCGATGCCGGCTTCACCGCTGAGCAGAACTGTCCGAAGTTCGCTGTTCGAGGCTTTCTTCCACTCTGCCACCAATTGCTTCCATTCCTGCTCTCGCGCAACCAGGGGAGTGGCAAGGGGTCTGGCAGGAATCTTGCCTCGGATCGGTTGCGAGTCGCTTTTGAGCAGGCGTTCGTACAACTCACGCGTGGAAGCGTCGGGCTCGACACCCAGATCTTTGGACAGCACACTCGCGCAGGCATGATACACATTCAATGCTGCAGCACGGTCGTTGTTGATGGCATGGAGTCGGATCAATGTGCGATAGGTTTTTTCACGCAAGTTGTCGGTTTGAAGGAGTCTCTGTGCGTATTGGATGGCGTCGCGGTAATGCTGGCGGACTTCGAGAAGGGCGATTAGCCGATCCATACCGCGGATCAACATATCCCGCAGGCGGTCTCGCTCAGGGATAAGCCAGTCGTCGTAAAAGTTTGGGAGTAGGTTTCCGCGATAGTAAGCCGCGGCAGTTTCGAGCGCGGCTTGTTCCGCATCTGCGTCCTTGGTGTGGCGGGCACGTTCGGCGGAATCCAATGCAGTGGTGAAATCTGTCAGATCGATCTGAATTTTTGGATTCAGTTGAAGCGTGCGTGAGTCAATTTGAATTACTTCCCCGTTGTTTAGTTTCTGTCTAATATGATACAGGGCTTTTCGCAAATTGGTGAGCGCCTGTTCTTCGTTAGAGTCCGCCCACAGTGTGAAGGCGAGTTCGGATCGGGGAACTGGTTTGGGGTGATGGATGGCAAGGTAGGCAAGCAGAATTTGGTGGCGTGAATTCAAGCCGCTGATTTCAACATCATTCACTTGTATGGAAAATTCACCAAACAACCGGGTTCTAATTCCCATCTTGAGCACCTTTAATAAGGGGGCATTCGAAGGTTTACTGCTTTCATTCTATTTTAATCGCAAATGAGACAAAAAGAGTATTCTTTTGCCTGAAAACTAGAGGCCGAAATCCATCTCTTATAAGAAGAGAAAATCTTGGCTTTCTATTTATCTTTTCAGCTATTGGTGGTTATTATTTCACCACTCGATAGGGGACCCTGTTGTATGTTCATGTATGATGGTGGATGAGGTATTGATTATCGCAAATAATTTTCAATTAAATAAGGCTGACCCTTCTGAATGTGTGTTTCTAGCATACAATCGTTATGCTGTGTCGCGGGTTTAATCAGAAAATGCCGTTTAACGGTCCCGCGGAGCGTAACTATCAGCCATGCCTTATTTTGGGACGAAAATAGTATTAAGCAACAAAAAAACCGACCTTCTTGATCGGTTCATTTGCGTTATTCTTGGCGGTCCCGACGGGATTCGAAACAGCGACGCGTAACTACTTGGGCGCTCAGTAAATTCGGTATTATTTTGATTATAGCACGGAGGTATGTTATCGCCAGATTTTTTTTATGTTTTCCAATTTTAGGCGACTACTCTGAAGGATCAGATGCAATGTCATTTTTCTGGTAGATAGATTCAAACTCTACAAAAAGGGGTTGACCGCTTGCGTGTAGCTAATTTCGGTTGTGTTAGCTAAGCGAGGTAGAGGACAAGATGGATGCAGAAGGATGAATTATTTCAGAGGGTTCTTAAGTTCTTGCACGTGCTCGAGAATATCGGGATTGAAATCGTAATTGTGGGCGATACCCATGATGTGCAGTACTATGCCCACTCGCTGCTTGTCCCGCACCTTGTTAGAGCCCGTTCTAAAACCTGTCTGATATTGGTGTAAAATAAAACATGTAGTTCGCTTTTCACAAATAACGGAGTAAAAAGCCATGACACTTGACGAGAAAATTCATCGATACGCGCAAAAACTTCCGTACTCATTTCAGGAAGAATTGTTCGATTTTGTTCAGTATTTACTTGTGAAGGCTGAACAACAAGAAAAGCAAGATTGGGCTTCTTTATCATTATCATCAGCAATGCGGGATATGGAAGATGAAACCACTTTGTATAGTATGTCAGATATTCGGATAAGTTTTGCATGAAAAAGTCAGGGCAGGTTGTTGTTTTTCGGTTTCCACAAACTAACCTTGAAGAAGGCAAATTACGCCCTGCTCTTTTATTGGGCAAATTGCCTGGTGAGTATGATGATTGGTTAATTTGTATGATTTCTTCGCAAACTCGCCAATATATTTCGGGGTTTGATGAAATTATCGAAGATGGCTCTGAAGATTTCAAAGAAAGCGGGTTAAAAGTTGCGAGCGTTATTCGAGTTGGGCGTTTGGCAGTGATATCTGGGGAAATTCTTCTTGGCGCAATTGGTGAAATTTCAAGCGAACGTTTGAACCGTGTCAAGAAGAATCTATCCAATTGGTTATCTGAAAAATAGAGCGGGGTCTAGCAAAACGCCCTCCTCAGAAATCGTTTCCTCATCAGCGTCTCAGATGCCATCATCCGAGGCGCTTTTTTTTGGAAAGAAGCCACGTTCTCCTGTGCTGGCTACTTCGCTCACGCGCCGGGAAAAAGAGGATTATCATGCTATTTTA
>CAYTDB010000229.1:0-4829 GCA_964436455.1 uncultured Anaerolinea sp.
ACGGTTCGAGTCCTGACATTATTTTTTGGTATTCGCTTGCTAACCACCCACACCAGGCGGAAACACAGCGATTTCATCCAAATCTTTCAAGACCGTATTCACCCTCTCAGGAAGGTGGTTATAGTGAATCCCGTTGAGCATAATCGCCACGGATTTTCCTATTGCGCCTAATTCACTATCGAATAACGCGCGACCATGCGCTCCACCGATCTCAACTGCCAGATCACAGATGAAGGCAAGAAGGGTGATTTGGACATCATCGGGTTGTTTCATTTCGCGCTGCCCAATCACGTCCTTGTATGTCAGGTAGCCCTTTACTTTAATGATCAAATCTATTGCCCAGATTGCCTATCTAAACACCAGCAGCCTCTCGGAATCCAGACAGGTCAGCCCGATAGGTATCCAGTTCCTCGGCAGACATCTCGTCTTGGAATTGAAGCGGGAACTGGGTCAGCGCATCAACGAAGTGGTTGGCGTATGGGGTAATCTTCAACAGTCCCGGCTTACTACCAGATTCCAGCTTGACCTTACCCAGCATGAACTCCGTGATGAACTTCTTGTCTTTGCGCAGAATGTCTTTCCAGACCTGGGGGGTGGCTGAAAGGATAAACTCAGCCCTGTTTTTTGCCTCTGTTTCACTAAAAAAGGACAGTTCCAGTAATTTCCCCGCATCAACTTCGGCGCCGAAGATTACATCCTTTTCTATACCCCAAACGGGTTCAGCGGTTATGCGATAAAAGATTTTTGTAGTCACCTTCTTGAGCGCATTTTCGAAGTGATCAGTTGTGCGGTACAGCTTTGCACTGTCTTCCAACCATTCCGGCGAACAATATCGGATTGTCATTTGTCTCTCCTTATTCTTAAGACCCTATTTTTTCAGTTTGGGTTTGGGTCCTTTTTAGCACATCATCCCTCAATGCCTTTTTGAATACTTTCTCTGTTACTGTCAGCGGCAACGCATCACGCAACTCGATGGTTTTCGGGACAGCATAGGGAGGGAGTTTATCTTTGCAGTATGCAATCAAATCTGCCTCAGATACTGTATCCCTGTGTTCCTTCTTCAATTGAACAACCGCCATAACCCGCTCGCTGCCAGGGACTTGCGGATCTGGGACCCCAAAAGCAGCTCCCATCAGAACCGCGGGGTGGGCGAATAAAACCTCATCCACATGCGTGGTATACACCTTCATTCCTGAGATATTGACCATGTCCTTGATGCGGTCGACAAGCTGTAGATAGCCATCTTCATCCATCACCGCGATATCCCCGGTATGCAACCAGCCAGTATCTGTCAGCCCAGAGCCTGCTTCCGGCCAATAACCTTTCATTACCTGCGGACCACGCAACACGATCTCACCCGGCTCACCCAATGGGATCTCCTTGCCACTTTCCGGATTAACCAGTTTGCACTCGGTATCTGGAGTTGGGATTCCGATCCCAAACTTTGTCTTTTGCATGAACCCGGTGATCTTGGAGAAGGCGGAAACATTCATAGTTGACACGGTCGAGGTTTCCGTCAGACCATAACCTTCTGAGATCGGCATGCCTGTCTTTTTCTGGATGGCTTTGGATACTTCCAGTGGCAAAGGAGCTGAACCGCTTAGGAACATGGAGTTCATGCGGGGCAATGACTCCTCTGTTATACGCATAAACTGGGTCGGCACACCCGTGATCAAAAACGGGCGGAATTCTCGAATGGTTTCAGCCAATAAGGTAGTATCGCGGGGGTCAGGAAGCAGGATTGTACGCATGCCCAAATACGCAGCAGACTGATAAACGTAATGACCGTAGGTATGGAACAGGGGAACAGCAACCAGGACGGAGGCTTTGCCAGCAAAACCGCGTAACATCGGTTCCATAAGCCACGGCAACCCCTGCAAGATGCAGCTGTAGCGATTTGCGTGGGTTACCATCACGCCCTTGGGCACACCTGTTGCCCCCCCGGTAAAGCCCAGTTCGCACAGATCATTTTCTGGGTCAATTTCTACTTGTGGAAGGTCTTCCTCTCCTTGATCCAAGATTTCGGCGAGCGCATGCACACCTTTTGGGAGCGAGCCCCACTTCAAGGACTCACCATAACCATCCTGAGATGTAAGCAGGATGTATTCCAGATCGGTTTGGTCTCGGACCGCCAGGACCCTCTCCAGTTGCGTTTCCGAGCATATGATCGCTCGACTGTTTGAACTTCCGGCTTCGTGGATCAATCCTTCGTCAGTGCGCAGGATACTGGTCGGCACTACTGTCGCTCCGCTCTTCACCACGGCCCAATCGCTGAGAATGAACTCAATGCAATTAGGTAGAAACAGGCACACCCGGTCACTTTTTTCCACTCCCAGTTTAATTAGACCTGATGCCAGTTTATCAACCAATTTTTTCAATTGTCGATATCTGATCTCCACCCCCTCAAACAGGATGGCTGTCTGGCTGGGATAGTTTTCTGCAGCATCATCCAGTGCCTTGAAGACCGGTACTTTTGGATACGGTTCCAAGCTTTCTCTTAGTTTGTACGGACCTAGTTTGTAGCTCTTCAACCAGGGCTTCTCTAAATAGGTCATGTTCACTCACTCACTCTCTCTCAATTTCATCAGCCCCACAGATCAGGGATCAAGCGCTCAAGATCCAGTTCACGCAGTTTTTCCTGTGTGGGAACGCCTGTGGAACGGTCCCATCCTCTGAAGTCGTAATAGGCGTCTTTCATTAACTCGAGCATCGCATGGTCGTTGACCATCCCTTCGGCTGGACCTTCTGGTATCGGTTGTGCCATCAATCGCTCGGGAAGTACATCGTCATCTCTAGAAGCGCCTTCCCGAACGCAAACAGCCCGGGTCAGGTTATAGATGCGTTCTCCTGCTTTGCGAAAGTCCTCCATCGTGAGCGTCCATCCAGTGGCGCGCCCATACAACTCAATCAATTCATCAGCAGGCAGCAACATGCCCATAAACTTGCATCCCCCGAAGGCATCCAGTACGGTTAAAGCGTTTTCCATATCAACCAGCACATGGGCTTCTTCCGGATTGGCCTGGAATGGATCGCGAATGCTGCTGTCATCCACAATTAAAAATGGAACATCGATGAAAGTCGGTCCCTGGATATAACCGGTCATGTGATCTCCGCCGCGGTTGGCGGTCACATAGCCCAGGCCTGTGATTTTTGCAGCGCGCGAGTCGTAGGCTGGTAATTCCAGTCCTTTGACGTGCATGGCAAATTTCTCGCTGCCGTGGCCAAGTTTCTTTGCAACAGCCCTGGTTCCTTGTGCAAGCAAATCGCCGATCCCTTGGCGTTTGGCAATCTTTTCCACAAGAGTGACAACCAGTTCCCCGTCTCCAAATCTCATTTCCAAACCATCTGTGTGCTCTTTGGTGAGAATCCCCTTTTCAAAACATTCCATTGCGAAGGCAATGGTCGCGCCGGCGCTGATCGTGTCCAGCCCATATTCATTACATAGATAGTTGGCTTTGGTGATCGCATTTATATCAGATACACCACACATGCTCCCCAGCGTACAGGTTGACTCGTATTCTGGTCCTTCGCCTCTGGCTCCTTTCCATTTGCCTTCTTTAATCGCGGTCCCCCTTCCGCAGGTGATTGGGCAGGCAAAGCAATGAGTGCCCTCCACAAACACCGTATCCATGATTGCCTGGGCGTTTATATCGTCAATCCCTTCGAAGACTCCCTGCTGCCAGTTCAGGGTGGGATAACCGCCTCGGACATGCACGAAATCTGCCACCATGTTGGTGCCGAAGGTATCAAACCCGACCTTCAGCATGGATTCATCAATCAGCTCAAATTGCTTGGTTGCCGCGTCATGGAATCCTTTTTTGTCCGCCAATTGGATCGGTTGTGATCCGGCACAGGCGATTGCTTTCAAGTTTTTGGAGCCCATCACAGCCCCAAGCCCGCATCGTCCGGCGGCGCGGTGCTTATTGTTCATGATTGCGGCGTAGGTCACCAAGTTTTCGCCTGCCGGGCCTATAGCGGCAACGGTCAGTTTTTGGCAAGCGCGTTCTTGCAGGGCATCCTCAGTTTCAGGTACCGTCTTCCCCCAGAGATGGGATGCATCCAGCAACTCGGAATCACTGTCAGTAATTTGCAAGATGACAGGAGTAGGTGAGACCCCTTCAAAGATGATGCCGTCAAAGCCACTCTTTTTCAAGACGGGACCGAAGCTGCCGCCGGAATTTGCCTGTCCCCATAGGCCGGTCTGGGGGGACTTAGCTACTACTGAATACCGGCTGGCGCTGGCAGAGGCAGTGCCTGTTAGTGGTCCGGTCATGAAGATCAGCTTGTTATCCAACCCCAGCGGGTCGACCCCGCCTGGGACCTCCTCGTAGAAGTATTTCGTCGCCAGGCCGGCGCCCCCCAGAAATTGTTTTGCCCATGCCTGGTTTGTCTCTTCAACAGTGATTTTGTGGTCCGTGAGATCCACCCGCAATAACTTTCCCATGAAACCGTAGTTCATATCTCTCCTTCCTATCTCTTGTAAGAGCTGCGATAAACCCTGAATGAATGCTCTGGCAGAATGTTCGATGCGTATGTGGTGCGTGGGTGGCTATGCTACCCTTTTATCATACATCCATGTAAGCAGAAATTCAAGCAAATTTAATACTTGCGGATAATTTATATGTTTTCAAACAGATTCGAATGGGCCTACTTGACGATTTCATCATTCTTTACAAGACTTTTGAGAAGGCAACCTTATATACCGTATTTCCGCCTAATTTCGGGAAGGGTATGGTTCGGAACAGGTCTCCTTGGGGGCACAAAAGAGTCACCTTAGTTGGTAGCTCTTTTTTTTGTCAAACACGTGTCCCACTCAATCGACCACTTAA
>CAYTDB010000230.1:0-4599 GCA_964436455.1 uncultured Anaerolinea sp.
GGCGTAATGAATATCAAAACCATCCAACAGCTACAAGAAAAACCCGCACCCTTCAGTCGACCTGTCACCATTTTCAATAACTCTATTGAAGCGAATGGCAGCGAAGCGTCCCCCCATCACCCAGCAGCTACGAACCACGTTTGCAAATAATTGGAGATCAAAGGGAAAGGTTGAAAGAGTGGAAGCTGCTTTGGGATAATTTTGTACTCTGTTGGTTATTTCCTCACTACCAAGATTGAAGACAACTTGTTCAACAGGGATCTCCCAATTCAGGGCTAAATCTTCAAGCCATGCTCTGAAATTCTTATCTATCTTTTTGTTCATCGTTGAATCCTTAGGTGCGAGCCGACAGTGCATCGCTAATTTCCTACGCTCCACACGGACACGCCGTACTCGGAATCTCCCACGGCGAGCCAGCGGCCATCCGGGGAGAGGGCGGCCACCTTTGCCCCGGCGCCGCTCACGGACAGGTTGAGCAGCAACAGGCCCTCGGATGTGCGCCACAGGTAGAGCGCGCCGTCCGTGCTGGGAGCGTTCGTCATTTGCGAGAAGGAAGCCAGCCTGCCATCGGGGAGGAAGTCCACGGCGAGGACGCGTTCCCCTCTGCCGCGCAGGGTACGCAGGAGAGTCCCGTCCGAGACCCGCCACACGCGCACGGCTCCGTCATCCGAACCGGCGGCCAGCGTCCCGCCATCGGGGGAGAAGGCCAGACATTCCACATAAGATTTGTTTGCTTGTTATAGCAATATTTCCATATGAAACTGCACCGCCTTTGCAGAAACCGGATCAGAAGTTATCATCACTCCAGAACTGGAATCGTGTACTTCAGCGTAAAGTGCGTTGGTAGACATGCACGAACAGATGCCAGTGCAGTCCAGCATGGAATCAGAGATCCGCTTTTGATATTTGGTCACAGCCGCCCGGGCACATGCACATGGTATGAGGGTACCGCCGTAGTAACCAAAAGGGTAGGAATACATTGCCGCGATCGATTGAGAACTTATCAAGGAGATAATAATCAAAAATAATTCGTTGGGGAGTATCATTCAGCCCGTCAGGTTCGTTCCGTTTGGGTCGTAGGTTCGATACCTAATTCCGCACAGTTTAAAAGAAAACAGGCACTTGAAAGCACCTGTTTTAGTAGCGGGGGCAGGATTTGAACCTGCGACCTTTGGGTTATGAGGGTCAATCTTCGACCGCAGACTTTGGAGCATTAGGTTAGTATTTGTACTCACCCCTGCGGTTTACGATTTTAAAGAACCTGAGGTTTGATGACAATCAAATAATCGTCATACGTGTTAAATTGGACTTTAGACAAAGAGACATAGCCCATGTTTTGATGGGCGAGGAAAGCACTTTAAAAACTGAACCTACGAGTTGATTCTGGTCAGGTGAAGCCTTTGAAAATCGGCGAAAGACGTGGACGGCGAGCCAAACCAATGCCTTTCGGGCGACCTGGGGAATAACCTCGTCGTTTAGGTTGAGCGGCGGGTGTTCCAATCTGGCGAATAATTCGTCCGAAATCCCGCTGGACACGCGTGGGGGAAAGTGACTGTAGTTTCGAGGCAGGCTGCGTGCCTTCCCAGGGATGCGGATGGTTTTCAGCGTAGGGGCGGGCGACCCATAGTTGCAGATAAGCCAGGTGAGCCAAGGACCACCCGTTCTCTTCATGCACTCCCTCTGGGGTCTGGAAGCCATCCAACAACAGTCTCTGTTTGCCGAAACGGAAGAAATGTTCGAGATCATAGCGTTGGTCGTAGGTGGTGAAAATGTCCAATAAGTTGAGCGTGCCGCGTTGCTCTCCCATGACAATGACCCAAAGCGCTTGTGGGTAAGCCAGAGTGCCATCTGCCTTGTACAGGCAAATGCGGACGAGGGTGAAGGGATAGCAGTGCATCGGGATGTAGATTGGTTTGCGCTTGCCGCGCATGAGCATATCATGCCAGGCTTCGATCTTGACTTGATAGACCCGTCCACGCCGACTGGTCGTGGTGGTGTTCGCAATTTCATCCGGTTCAGGCCAGATCTGCGGGGCCTGGAGCGAGAAAGCCGTGCCATACCAGGTTGGGTGTCCACGAGCAGGCTTTTGACCGGCAGGGTTTGCTTTCCGATAGAACGTGCGGGTACTGCGCACGCGAACCAGACTCACCAGGTTGGATTTCGGGCGGTTGGCGAAGAGATATTTCGGTTTGCTATAGCTGGTATCGCCCACTTCCACACACAACTGGTTATGAAACGGCAGGGTCGGGTCGTCCAGGAGAACATTCATCTGGATAGCGCCCGCCAGTTCCTTGTCTTCTGCACTGCTGACCCGTTGGCAACTCAGTGGAACAACCCAGGCACTGCCCTGTTGTACCTCCCGCTCTGGCAGCAAGGCCACCTCCGAATAGCAATGCCCAATCGTTACCGGCTTGTTGCTTTGCAAAAGGGCAGGTTGATACACATAACCCCGATCTTTCAGGGTCTGAGCATAGGGTCGCGGCTGGGGAGTCGTATCCACTCCCAACGCCCAAAATGGCCGGTGTCGTGGATGGGGAAGATAGGGCAAGGCCAACTGCGCCAGACTTTTTTTCATCCACTTCGGAGAATAGGATGCAATCGCCTTGAAGACAGAAGTATGCTCCCGCCGAAAACAACTTTCAAGACTGAGTTCCACCACTGATTGCGCCCGGTTTTGACTGCTCAAGGCATCCAACAAATCCATGAGCGCATCGGTTCGTTTGTTAAAGTTCTGGTACACTTCTTGCCGGAACTGCGTCAATTGAGTAGCGTGTTCATGACTGTTCATGCTCTCAGTTTGACGCAGTTCCTCTCTGTTGTCAAATTTTGTCTAAAGTCCAATTGTTCTAAAACAACAAAAATCGACCCGTTTTGGGGTCGACTTTTTGTTATATGTTTGGCGGTCCCGACGGGGAACGAACTCGCGGAGCGTA
The DNA here is from genome assembly GCA_964436455.1 of uncultured Anaerolinea sp. Lineage (GTDB taxonomy): Bacteria > Chloroflexota > Anaerolineae > Anaerolineales > Villigracilaceae > Defluviilinea. The sequence continues at coordinate 2,934 of CAYTDB010000230.1, forward strand.
ACTACCAGGGTGGTTCTCGATGGATTTGGTTAATCATCAGGGTATTTTTTACCCGGCGACGGCAAAATTCTATTATGACTTGTAAGCCAGGTCAAGCAGTTTTTGAGGGATTGAGCCAAAATCGAGACAGATTTCCAATTATGTCACAACAAGAGTCGTTCTAAATTGCGAATCCAGACAGATCACCCAAGTAACCAGCACAGGATTACATTACAGCTATGTACGTGCAATGTATCTGAACTAGCCTATCTCGTAGCCCACCAAAACTCTAACGAGCAAGGTTGGATTGCATGGATCAATCATCAGGAAATGGAATCGAGTTGTATTTGGCTGCTGTGAATGACACGGACTTGCAAGGTACACTTTCAGAAACCCCTTGATGGCAGTTGTCAAGCGTACGGGCTGACGAAATTCCTATCTAGAATTCCAAAAACCTGACGGATGACATAAGTAGCCAATACAGGAAGGGGAGTTGAGAGTATGAATGAAACGAGAGATAATCAATTCTGATTACGAAATGCGGTTGGTGGCGCTGCGGGAGTTACAGTCCGCTGTGGGGGAGGAGTTGTCCGCGTTGTTACCGCCCGTGCTGGATAGGGAGTTTAAGGGAGAGTTGTAATTATGCCACTGCATTATAATTGCATTGCACACGAAAGGATGAAACCATGTCAATAGAAACCCTTGAAAATTTAATTGAAAAAGCGGGTAGCCTTTCACCTACTGAAAGACTATTACTGGCATCGCGTTTAATTGACAGTGTACGCCAGCGCGATTTATTGGACTCTTTCCAAAGAAGCCAGCGAGAGGCATTAAAAAAATCCCTTGATAAATTGGCAAAGATGAAAGTGTTTGCAGATATTAAAGACCCTGTTGCGTGGCAAAGACAAATCCGTAAAGACCGACCATTGCCTGGGCGGACTGTATGATTCTCGTAGACAGCAACATTATCATTTATGTCACATCGGGGCAGTATCCTGAGCTGACAAACTGGTTTTTGGATAATGCGCCTTCGGCGTCTGCGGTTAGCAAGGTTGAGGTTTTGGGTTATCACAACCTAAAGTCTGCGGAAAAAGCGGAGTTGGAAAGATTCTTTTCTCGTTTGAATGTGATTTACCCAACAGTGGAAGAGTTTGATCGGGCAATTGAATTACGACAACGACGTGCCATATCGCTTGGAGATGCACTGATTGCGGCGACCGCCTTATATCATGGACTGACGCTTGCCACACATAACAAAAAGGACTTTGAGTGGATCAAGTCTCTCAAAGTAATTGACCCAATGCAGGGATAAACGCCAATAGACTTTCGAATTCTCAAGAATTCGAAAGTCTTGTAAACAGCGGCGCATCGTGGCGTATCTCGATAGCGTCCAGGCGGGGCTGGCGTTGCTGCGAGAGCCCCACAAGGGGGTGATATTACAGCCCCAAACGCAAGAGGAATTAGATGCGTTGTTACCGATGGAAAGCGTGATCGCGTGTTCGATAAAAAAACCCCACTCATGGAACCTGCGGAGCGTAACGAATAGACGTGCATTATTTATGGTAAAAACTGACATGAATCGAGTAGGAGGCGGCGGCTAACCGCCTCCTCTCACACCACCGGACATGCGTGTGTATTGTTTACCCACATCGACACCCAGTGCAGTTTACCTACATCGCACCCCACT
>CAYTDB010000231.1:0-4529 GCA_964436455.1 uncultured Anaerolinea sp.
TCCGGGCGATGGTCTTTGGAGTGGCCGCGCTGGAACAGCACCGACAGATCGTCCCCACCGTACACTTTGGCGGTGGTTGTATCCAGTTGCACCCGCTCGCTCGGCAACTCGTATACCCGTACCATGCGTTGGGTGATTTGTTGCTCCAACGGCTCCCAGACCGCCGACAAGCTCAACCGCCGCACGACTTCCGCCAAGCGATCATCGCTCACGTCCAGCGCACGCACCGTTTGCCCCCACAAGCCTGCCCACAGGTGCGGCAATTGCCCCACCCAGTCCTGCACTTGGCTCATATAATGGTTGTGTTCGCTCAGGATATGCGCCAGCCAGGTGACCATCGTTTTTCCCGGACTCAAGCCCTGCCAGTTTTTGTGCGGCGGGCTGATCTGATCCAGAATCTCGTCGTATCCCAATCTTTCATGCAATCCGTACATCAACAACGGCACATCCGCGATGGCTTCCTGGCTTATGCGGGGAGTTTTCATCTCTCCAGTGTACCTGACCAATCTTTGTTTTGCTCATTTTTTTAACCGAAAGACCTGTTGTAAAACGGGAAAAACAGACCTTGGGCTGGTCGTATTCTGTCCCACTGATTTGTTTTGTGGTCATCCCTGCGGCGCTCATCTGGCTGACGCGCAGGAATTGGGCGGAGTATGGCGTTACCTTTGCGAACTGGCGGACGTATCTGGATATTGGCGTCAAGGCATTCCTGGTCAGGTTCATTCCTGATCTGTTCGGCAGGGTCGGCACATCATTCCTGGGTTTAACAGGCACGGTCCGAGAGGTTGTTCTGGATATTGCCTGGGTGATTGCAGTTGTGGTCATGATCTGGGTGATGAACAGACACAAGCCTGCTGCTTCAGACAAGAACAATCTGATCTTGATCGCTGTGCTGCTTGTGCTCCCAATTGTAATGGCACTGACAATGAAGAAATTAAGCGTGGTGATCGTATCGACCATCGTCTGGTAGTTCATCCTTTCGGGGTTTGGGGAGGAATTTGCTTTTCGCGGTTATATTCAATCGAGACTGAACCAGGCATTCGGGCGTCCGATGAGTTTGCTTGGGATTCCATTTGGCGTGGGGTTGATTGTCTCCTCCCTCCTGTTTGGACTCCTGCATGTGTTAAATACATTCGACCCCGCGATTGGTCTCTCGTCGTTGGAGTGGGGGTTGCTGATTGGGAACGCAGTAGCAGGCTTATTCTTTGGCTTTATCCGTGAAAAGACGGGAACCCTCCTGGCGCCCGGTATCGCGCACGGACTCCCCGATGCGGTAGGCGAACCAATGATGAAGATGGTGGATTGGATGCAGAATATGGGCTGAGGCTATGCAAGTATGTGGCAAAGGAATTCGTAGGCAGTGACTAAAATTGCAGGCTGGCCGATTTGGTTGGATTATCATCCATCGACCAGCCTGTAGTGGTTGTTCTTTGATTTTGCAAGCCGATGGGATAGGTGAAATTGCGTAACAAAACATGATTTTTGACCCGTGACTTCTGTCTGCAAAAAACGTACAGTTAAGAAGAAGTCAAGGAGTCCAAAATGAAACTTTCTGGCTTACACATCCTGTTGACCTATCAATGTATATATGAGTGTGACCACTGTTTTGTATGGGGCAGTCCGTGGCAGACCGGCACGCTTACGCTTGAACAGATCGAAGAAATTCTCAATCAAGCACGAGAGGCAGGCGTTACATCTGTATACTTTGAAGGCGGCGAGCCGTTTTTGTATTATGCCATCTTGAACAAAGCAGTCCACATGGCAGCCGACATGGGCTTTTATGTTGGCATTGTCTCGAATTCATACTGGGCAACTTCAGTTGCGGATGCCACAGAGTGGCTGCGTCCGTTTGTGGGACGGGTACGTGATCTTTCTGTCAGCAGTGACCTGTATCATTGCGAAAAATGTCTCGGCGAGAAACCACAGAACGCAGTGGTCGCCGCCAAGTGGCTTGGTATTCCAACAGGCGTGATCAGTGTGGCACAGCCTGATGGCGAAGCAAAGGAGTCGCACGGTCAACTTGAAGAGGATGAAAGCCGGGTGATGTATCGAGGTCGGGCAGCGGCAAATCTTGCTGAAAGAGCAGACAAGCATCCATGGGAAGGATTCGATTCTTGTCCGCATGAAGATTTCGTCGAACCGGGACGCGTCCATCTCGATCCGCTTGGAAACCTCCACATCTGTCAAGGCATCGTCATCGGCAATCTGTTTGAGAAACCGTTGAAGCAAATTTGCGAAGAGTACGATGTGGATTCCCACCCGATCTGCGGACTCCTGCACTCAGGCGGACCTGTCTTGCTGGTGACCGAGTACAACCTTGAGCACGCTTCATCCTACGCCGATGCCTGTCACCTGTGCTATGAAATGCGGGCTCAACTGAGAACACGCTTCCCCGAATTACTTGCACCTGACCAGATGTATGGGGTGATGGAATAATAAACACACTCGCCATGATCGTTGGAGAATTGCCATGAGGTATTTACGAAAATATCTCCCATGGTTTCTTTTGGTTGTTGTTGGTACAGGGGTGACAGGTTGCGCGCCTTCTCAGCGGGAAAGCATAACACCAATAACCTTGCTTTCGTTATCTTCGACTTCGATTTCATCGGTTTCAATTCCATCCCAGGATAAGTGGCTGTTATGGGCTAATGGCACGCGATTACGAGGCGCAAACATCTATCAGCGGCGCGTCTTCCCGGAACTGGATGGAACGGAGTTCATTGGACCAGGTCCGTTTGGTCCGCCATACACGCAGGATGATTTCAGTCTTCTCGCGGCTCTTGGCGCGAATTATGTCAATATATCCACTGCGGGATTATTCACTGTCGAACCGCCGTACGAAATAGATGAGGAAGCTGTTGCCAGCCTGGATCAACTTCTTGAAATGACTGCAGCCGCGGATATGTTCGCCGTCATCACTTTTCGCACTGGTCCAGGGCGCAGTGAGTTTGCCATCATCGGAGGCGGTGGGTGGCCTGCTGAAAGTTATATCGTTAATACAGTCTGGACGGATGAGTCCGCCCGCGAGGCATGGGCAGAGATGTGGCGATTTACGGCGGAACGCTATCGCGGAAACCCTATTGTCATTGGCTACGATCTGATGTGTGAGCCAAACTCCAACGCGATGCTCGACATTTGGGACGCGGAGATCTTCTATTCTCGATACGCCGGAACCGGTTACGATTGGAACGCTTGGTATCCTAATCTTGTGTCTGCCATCCGCGAAGTGGATTCATTCACGCCCATTCTGGTTGGCGGTAACAATTACAGCGGTGCAGAGTGGTTGCCATACCTGACGCTGGTGGATGATCCACACATGGTTTACACCATCCACCAGTATTCACCGCACGAATATACCCACCAGGATCCTCCCGACCCGATGCGCTCGTATCCCGGTTATTTCGACATAAACTATGATGGCAATCCAGAGAACTTTGACCGCGCTTGGTTGGAAAACTTGCTATCGATCGCTATTGATTTCTCCGCGAAATACAGTGTGCCGCTGGCGGTGAACGAATATGGTGCGGAACGCTGGGTGGCTGGCGCAGCAGATTATGTACGTGACGAGATGGATCTTTTCGAGCAAAATGGTTGGAATTATGCCGCCTGGCAATGGCAGCCCGCTTGGTTCCCGTTGAGGGAGGGTGACAATTCTTTCAACTTCCGCTTCGGACCGGACCCAAAGAATCAAGCCGATGTGGAAAACGCCTTGTTCTCCTCCTGCACTGATGCGTGGACACGTAATATTGTCCGCCCATCAATTTTTGGACAATGAATTGTCCAAATGGTTTTCGAGGGTTACGCTTCCATAAAATGCGCAAGCTGAATCAAATATATGGAGTGATGGAATGACTGGTAATGACTTTATGAGTTGGATTTTGCGTTCCCCGTTTCACGGCATGTTGAGCAATGGCATGATGCTCATCACGTTTACAGGTCGCAAGACAGGCAGGAAATTCACAACACCTGTTGGATATTACGAAGCGGGCGGATACCTGTGGGTTATCACCAGCCGCGACCGCACCTGGTGGAAGAATTTGCGCGGCGGCGCGGAAGTGGATTTGTTGCTAAAGCGCAAACTGGTGAAAGCCTTTGCCGAACCTGATTTGGATGAGAAAGCAGTAGAAGCACGTATGTACGAATACCTGCATCATGTGCCGCAATCCGCAAAGCCGATGAAGATCCGCATGGAGGGTGGCAAGCCAAATCCACAGGATATCGCGAACACTGCAAGAGATAGGTTATTTATCAGGCTGAAATTGACATCTGCTTGATGGTGGAGAGAATCTCCTCCCAGCGGGGTATTAGCAACATGTGCGCTTCGTCTTCGCAGATGGTGAGGTTGCAGTTGGGGATTTTCTCTTCCATGTATCGAGCCATCACCAGCGTTGTGGAGTTGTCCAGAGTGCCATGCCAGAGGTGGACCGGCACTTTGATTTCCTCCAGTTTGAATCCCCATGGGCGGGTAAGCAGGCGGGCATCCCATGCAAAAGCAAGCAGGCCATGACGATATGCCTCCATATCGCTTC
>CAYTDB010000232.1:0-4523 GCA_964436455.1 uncultured Anaerolinea sp.
GGGCATTCTGGAGGGGGATATTTTACTGGCGGTGGATGGGGTGGAGATCACCTCAGCCGGGCAGGCAGACGAACTGCTCACTGGCGAGATCGGTGCGCCGGTCACCGTCAGCGTGCGGACCGGCAATTTTCTGCCGCGGCAGGTCACAGTCACACGCGGAAGTTGGGCGGGAGGCATTCTCCTCGAGTACGGCTTGTCCAGTCAATTTGCAGTCATCTTTGCGTTGGCAAGTGAACTCCTATTGGCTGTGTTGTGCGTGAGCATCGCGGTTGTGATCGTCCGCTATCGCTCGGATGACTGGATGGCATTATTATCCTCCCTCTTGATCATCGTACTCCTGACCGGCTTGTCCCTTCCCGTACTGGCTCTTGCGAATAGTCTGCACAGCGGGACATTTCAGTACTGGATGGATGTCTGGTTCGCATTCGGCTTTGGATTGCTGATCCTGTTCTTTTATCTGTTCCCTGCCGGACGCTTTGCCTCGAACCTGACCATCGGGCTGGCCCTGGCACTTGGACTTGGGCTGACGCTGGGGCAGTTTGAGCGCTCGCTGCTCATCTGGTATCTGCCGCGCCTGCTCTATATATCTTTCGGAGTGTTCTGGGTTGCCACAGGGGCAGCTGCATTGATACATCGTTATCGAAACTCCGACTCGTTTCAACGCCAGCAAATCCGCTGGATCGTTTGGGGCGCGAGTGCAAGCGCTGTTGGAATGATGCTTCAAATCTTTCCTTCTCTTTTCAACCTCAATGCCTCCACGCGCGCTCTGTATGATTTTTTGCTGTACCCGTTGGGACAATTGTTGAAAGCCTGCCTGCCCCTGTCCATCGCCTTTGCCATCCTACGCTACCGCCTGTGGAACATCGAACTGATCCTCAACCGCGTGCTCGTGTATGGCTCCCTCTCCGTCCTGACGATGCTTGGGTATCTGGGAACGATCTTTGTCTTGCATGTGTTGTTCACCGGGCTCTCCAACCCCGTGATTTCGTTCCTGGCGGCAGGGGCTGTCGCGATCCTGTTCGAGCCGCTACGACAACGCCAGCAGCGCGCGGTCAACCGCTGGATGTACGGCGAACGCGATGATCCGTATGCCGTTCTTTCACGGCTGGTGGGGACTCTCGAGAGGACACCCGCTACAAACGAGGTGCTGCCAGCCATCGCAGAGACGATTGGGCATTCGCTCAAAATCCCCTATGTAGCGATATGGCTGGATCAGGATGGTGGGGAAAAGTTGGCTGCTTCATCTGGTTCGGAAACCACCGACCTGGTTTCGTTCCCGCTGGTATATCAAGGGGAGACGATTGGCAGGCTCGAGGTCACCCGTCGCGCTGCAAATGAAGAGTTCTCAGAGGCGGATCTGCGCCTCATCGAAAATATCGCGCATCAGGCTGGGGCTGCCGCACAGACGGTCCGCCTGCATGCCGAGTTGATCCGCTCGCGGGCGCAGATCGTAAACGAACGGGAAGACGAGCGTTTGCGTATCCGCCGCGACCTGCACGATGAGCTGGGTCCCATGCTCGCCGCCCAGGGACTGAAACTGTCCGCGGCGCGGCAGATGATGCGCACAAAACCTGAAAAAGCAGAGAACCTCGTGGATGAGGTCATTCAACAAAGCCAGCAGACCGTCGCGGATGTCCGCCAGCTCGTGCATGGTCTGCGCCCGCCGGTGCTCGATCAACTTGGTTTGGTGGAGGCTGTTCGGGATCTGGCACGCAATCATGGCGGGGGACCGGTTCTGGAAATTAATGCACCGTCAGATGGACTTCCCCATTTGCCTGCAGCGGTTGAGGTCAATGCCTATCGCATCCTGCTCGAAGCGTGGAACAACGTGGTCAGGCATGCACATGCCAGCCGTTGCTTAGTAAAAATGCTGGTGGAGCAGAATTCGCTGATCGTTTCAATTCAGGATGATGGCGTTGGTATGCCGAAAGAATACCGACCCGGTGTGGGACTGCGTTCCATGCGGGCACGCGCAGAGGAGCTTGGTGGACAATTCAGTGTCGAGCCGGTCCAGCCTTGTGGAACCCTCTTCACCGCCAAATTGCCACGATCCTCAACTATAGGGAGTAACCCATGACGAATATTAAATTGATGATCGCCGATGACCACAAATTATTCCGCGAGGGCATCAAAGCCCTGCTCACCGTCACGGATGACATTGTGATCGTTGGGGAGGCGGACGACGGGGACGCCGCGCTGAAAAAATGCCGGGAACTCGAGCCGGATGTCATTCTGATGGATATCAACATGCCGGGGTTGAACGGCATTCAGGTTACCGAACAAATCCTGGAGAAACACCCCCAAACCCGCATTATTATGCTGACCATGCTCGAGGATGATGCCTCGATCTTCCATGCGATGCGGGCTGGTGCGAGGGGTTATTTATTGAAGGGTGCCGACCCAGATGAAATGTTGAGCGTCATCCGGGCTGTGGCAGAGGGGCAGGCGTTGTTCGGTCCGTCAATTGCCACGCGGTTGATGAATTACTTCAAGGAGCTAAGCGCCAAACCCGCCATGCTAGGCATGCCCTTTCCTGAATTGACCGAACGCGAATTGGAAGTTCTTCGCCTGATTTCGCAGGGACTCAATAATCAGGAGATTTCGAAGAAATTCGTGCTGAGTCCAAAGACGGTACGCAATCACATCACTAGCATATTCAGCAAACTGCAGGTGGCTGACCGCGCCCAGGCAATTGTCCGCGCACGCGAAGCGGGTCTACACTAATGGAAGGTCTTTTGGCGTGACCTGTTCTCTGGCTGGCAAAACCAGCCTTGCGGTCACCCTATACCGTGTTCCATTATGCCAACATAGCGAAGGCAATGGTGGGTGGGCGAGGCCGGTTGCGGATGTCATGAAGTGATGACACCACCGCTACTGCAATCCCCTCAATGTCGCTTTCGTTGGCGCATGAAAGTAACGATCTCGGTAGATTATCGAGTGAGTGACGGGGCGGAGGTGGAATATTTATGGCAGACGCTGTATGCCGTTGCCTAACGACGAAATCAGAACCACGTCGTCTTCCACGACCACTAGTTCATCGACCACATCTGCACCCACTTCATTGCCTCTGAAGGAGATTCCATTGCCAAGATGTACCTTGGCAACGGGTCCGATTACGAAACGATGATGAGAGAAATGTTTGGCAAAGATTTCACCTAGCATCAGGTGAAATATGGAACGATGAAGCGATAAATTTTCGTAGGGACACAGCGGTGCTATGTCCCTAAGCATAAAATCACTCAAAGGACAAGCCCATGCCCGATCAAGTCATCACCAACCTCGACCAAATCTCCACCGCTTGGCTGACCTCTACCCTCACCCAAAGCGGAGCGTTGACCTGCGGCGCAGTGCAATCCTTCGAACTTGGCACAGGGCAGGGCAACTGGTCCACGAGTGCCAACTTGAAAATGACCTACACCAATGACGCACAAGGTTCTCTACCGGCACATCTCTTCCTCAAAATGGTGGATACAGATACAGGGAACGGCGAATTCTTCACGGAAGGCGAAGTCACCTACTATGCCCGCGACTATGTGGATGTGAAGGATGCCCCGGTATTACGTTGTTACGATGCGGCGTATTCCAAAGAACTCAACCGCTATCACCTCCTGCTGGAGGATGTTTCTGAAACGCACATCGAAGTGTACGATAAACAGCCGTCTCTTGAATATGGTCTCGCGCTGGCGGAGGGGTTGGCGATCCTCCATGCGCGGTGGTGGGGAAAGGCTCGGTTGGCAGAATCAGGCTCGGAGGCGCATGATGCAAAGCACATCCAGAATTGGGTGAATATTGCCCGGCCGGGTGTTGGTCATATTGTGGAGCGGTTTTCGTCTGAACTGAAGCCGCATTGGGCTGACCTAATGCGCGAGTTGTATGCCAACCATCCGCAGGCATTGATTCAACGTTCACAGGATCTGAACGGTTTCACGTTGATTCACGGCGACGTAGGATCTGCGAATGTGCTGGTGCCGCGTGATGGTGACCGCCCGCTCTACATCATTGATCGCCAGCCATTCTACTGGAGTCTCACCACCTGGCTGGGAGTGTATGACCTTGCCTACGCCATCGTGCTGGATTGGGAAGTGGAACTGCGCAGGCAATGTGAAATCCCCTTGCTCAAGCGGTATCATGAAACGCTGATACAACGTGGTGTGACGGATTACAGCTGGGAACGACTCTATGATGATTATCGCTTATGTATTGTCATGGGCGTTTACATCGCCACTGAATACTGCCGCGGCGGAATCAATGAACGCTGGACGCATGTGTGGCTGCGCATGCTGCAACGCGCATTGACGGCTTGCGATGATCTGGATTGCCTTGCGTTAAGGAGGGATGGATCCAGTTAATCCCTGGCGCCTTCAATTGCCATGCACATAACCATCCTTGCCCTCGGTTCCCGCGGTGACGTTCAGCCTTATGCAGTGCTTGGCAGCGGGTTGAAATCTGCGGGTCATCAAGTCCGCTTAATTAACCCAAGTTGCGACCTACCAAAGGAAGTTGATGGAACAAGCCAGGACGAA
>CAYTDB010000233.1:0-4380 GCA_964436455.1 uncultured Anaerolinea sp.
CCCGTCGCGCGGCATTAGTTGTTAAATTTTCCCACTTTTTCGACAGTCTCAACGGTTTGCGTTACTTGCTGGTGGGCGGGACGGGATAACGCTATTTTATCGGAAACAACTTCAAGCCACGCAAAATGCCTAAAAACGCGCCGACTCCCACCAGTCAAGTACACGCTGTGTTAGCCACCTTTCATGATTCTACGACATTGATTAGTGATAATTTAAACCTGGCAAGAACGATGGTAAGGGGAAGAGCGCCGGAATTATTTCTGCTAATGCACCAGGAAGGTTTATAGACTCAGTTTCGATATCAGTTCCACCCATAATCAAGCGTGTCATGGATGCGCCATCCAATTGCAAGCGATCAGCTCCGCGCGTGATTGTATGGTGATCAGCTCCAAGTCCGCCCAAGAGTGGACCGCTTTGTTCAAAGCGCAAGCCGCGCAACAAATTTGCATCCAGCCGCGCCCGCAGGATTGGACGCAAATCATTCATGAATCCGGGGAAGTTGATGATACGCAAGGTATTACCATATAAAGGCATTGTAGCCCCGTTATAACCGCCATCTTGCAACAAATGAATCAACTCGATATCTTGCCAGGCGACCGACCAGAACAATTCCTTCAAATTTTTTGAGGTCATGATAATGTTAAGCGAGTCTGCCAACGCCAAATGACTGCCCGCATATTCCCCTACATGTCGAATGCCAGTGCCTAATTCGGCGCCCCATTCTATTCCCAGAAACAGATACGCCACTGCCTGACCGGAAAGTTCGATGATCCATTGTTCAGCATGAACATAAGGATTGCTCATCGGGTTATGTAATACCGCAGAGAAATCAGATTTCTGGCGGATGAAGTGAATCGGTTCAGCCTGGTAAAGCTGATTACATATCAAAGCGTCTGCTTCCGTTGCTTTGCGTACTACAAGAGTGGCTGGTATTGACCGCGATTGACCATTTTGACTGGGTTTGATGGAAAAGCTAACATATCGGCCGTGAGGCACATTACCCAGGCGGGTATATATCCCATGTGCTCCGGAAATCAGCATGAGCTTTGCCCCCTCGTCAACCAATTGCTGTGTGCAGTATTCCAATAGATGACTTGCTAGCTGTTTGCCGCGATAATCAGGATGAGTACATACCCCACCAATACTACCTGTGCGTATATCTCCATCGTACATTTTGATACGGTGATGGAAAGTGCCGATCTGTGAAACTGGTTTGCCCTGATGGGCTAAGATATACGTTCCCCCACGCTTTGACGGCACATAATTAGCAAGGATTTCTGATTCATTATCAATTTCTGGACCCCCAAAGCAAATACGCGACAGCCTTTCAGAAGCGATCAGTTCATCTTGGCGCAGCAGGCGTGGGCCGTCGAATTGTGCAAATAATGAGGTCATTCGTGACTACTTCTCCATAGGTGGCTAACGAGACTGTCGAAAAACTCTTGGATCGAAAAATGTTCATAAAAATCTCCCACAACAAGCTAAAAAACAGCCGAAATCTTACCAAAATGTTGTGCGGAGCACCAAAAATCAGTCGTTTTCTAGCGTTTCCCTCCCACTTTTCAAAGATCAGTTTTTGAAAAAGGACTTATTCGACAGTCTCAACGGTTTGCGTTATTAGAATGTTCTTGTGTGGGACGTGGCATCAGCGTATCCTTGGAGTGATACCGCCGCAGGGACGCTGATGGGGTGTGAGTGTCTGGGTTGTCCGAGAGCAAGTATGGGATCGATTTCGTCGCAAGAAATCAAAAGCCCGTTGCGTTACCCAGCACCTGCGGTACTGGGCAGGTGTTTGGACGCCCGCGGAATCTAATCTGGGATGGTGCGACCACCAAGCCCGCATCGGTACCTGCAACTCTAACCCTACACCTGCCCTGGCGGGCGGTGCCAGGGAAATCCACGTCCCATATCTTTGAACAAAAGGAGTTTAGCATGAAGTTCGAAAAAGATACAAGCGGGATAAAGAGGTACATCGCCTTCGACATACACAAAGAATACGCGCTGGCGGGGGGACAAAACGCGCGGCAGGAGTGGGTGATGCAGCCGCGCGGGTAGGGTTGGAGAAATTCCACGAGTGGGCGCAAGCCCATCTCCGCCCAGGGGATGCCGCGATTATCGAGACGACCACGAACGTGTGGGACGTGTACGACATCGTCGCGCCGCTGGTGAGTTACGTGGTGGTGGCACATGCCGGGGGAGTGCGGCAGATCGCGGAAGCGCGGGTGAAGACCGATAAGAAGGATATCGAGCGGTTGCTGCGCTTGTTGATCGCAGACATCGTGCCGGAGGTGTGGGTCCCGCCGGTGCCTGTGCGCGAGTTGCGCGGAATGATCTCATATCGCAACCGGCTGGTCAAAACGAGTACGACACCTGCACTTGCAGTGCGGTGCAAGTGTGATTCGTAATCGTTTGCAAAGTTTGATTCACCGGTACAATCTCATTCTGCCGAAAGGTGCATTGACGGACAAGGCGTGGTGGGCAGCGCAAACGCTCAGTGCGCTGGAATAGATTCAAATCCGTCAAGAACTGGCATTGCTCAAAGACCTGGACAAAAACAAAGCGGAAGTGGACGCCGAATTGGGGCGTCAATGCCTGGGCAAGAGGTGGGGCAAACAGGCGGTGCGCTTGCTACAACTGTCGGGTTTCGGTGTGGTGATGACCATGACCGTGTTATCAGCCATTGGTGACATAAGCCGCTTTGTAGACGCGAAGAAGTTGGTTGGTTATTCTGGTTTGGGACCGGGCGTACATGACAGCGGCAAAGAACACATCGAGAAACGGATTACCAAGAGTGGGCGTAAGGAACTGCGCTGGGCAATGGTCGAAGCGGCATGGCGGGCGATCCGCATTTCACCGTATGGCTAGGTGGCGGCCTCTGTACAGCATGGCCGCATAGATGGAATTAAACAGCCCGGGGGGCTGTAAAACCTGCCGGGCTGTTGTTGAAAAAAAGCCGCCGTTATTCAGCCGATAAACCGCCGATATTCCGCCGATAAGCGATATCTGCGGGTCTTCCGGGCGGTACTGCTAATCTCGAGCCAGCCGGCTTCCAGCCATTCGTTCAAGACTTCGCGCGCCTGGCGGGCAGAGAGCCCGAGCACACGCGCCACATCGTTGGCGGTAATCTCATCCTGACGGGAAAACAGACCCAACACGATACGTGCACGGCGGTCCAGTTTGCGCAGCAGGCGTTCGGTCTTTTCATCTGGAAGCAGCGCCTGTTCGCGGATCTCGCGCGCGACCGATTCAAAGACGGCCGCCATGCCCTCGAGGAAATAGTCCAGCCAGGGGGTGATGTCGGCTTCTGCGCGTCCGAAGTAATAGTTATGACCCGGGCTGGTGACCAGCGCGTTGTAATAGCCGTGCAGGTTCTGCGCGTAGAACTCTTCGAGGGCGTAGAAGCGACCAAGGTCGTACCCGCCGCGATAGAGGATCCAGGTGGCAAGGGCGCGTGCCGTCCGTCCGTTGCCATCGAAATACGGATGGATCACCACGAACTGGTAGTGGGCGATCCCGGCGATGACCGGCACAGGCAGGTTGCCCTCCGAGGTCTGGATCCAGGTTGTGAGCTCGCGCATCAGGGCGGGGACATCCGCGGCCTCCGGGGGAAGATAGACGATCCCGCCTCCGCTGTCCTTGATGACGTTCTGTCCGTCGCGATAGGGCGTGGGCCGTCTGCCTCTTCCGGTATACAACAGGGCGTGCAACTGACGGATGCGTTCCTCTGTGATTGGTTTATTCTCCTCCACCCAGGCTTCGACCTGCGCCAGCGTCTTGAAATAGTGTTGGACCTCCAGCGTGTCGCGTTCGCGGCCGGGAAAATCCTTGCCCTCCAACACCGCCTGTTCAGCTTCCGCCAGGGTCAGACGGTTTCCTTCAATGCGGGTGGAGAAATGGGTGGAGCGGACACGCGCCCGCAGGCGCAGACCTTCCGCGATGCCGGGCGGCAGGACGGTCAGGGTCACTTCGGTCCGTGCCCGTTCAATGGACTGTAATTGGCGCACAATCTCCGGCGTGAAGGCATATTTGTACGTCATTGGATTTAAGTATATCAGGGATTGGTAACCGAAGCTCCGCCCAACCTTGCGTCTTGGGCTGCTATCCGAGATGGCCTTGCATCATTCCTGTCGGCACCCAGAGGGCGGCTGTGTGTTCTGAGGGAAAGGCTCATGGTTCTATCAACCTGCTGGCATATTCACTTGCACTGGTGATGTTCAGACTGCCCATGCTCCACAACGCAACAGCCCCCAAAGCTTGTTAGCTTTGGGGGCTGAGCGAATATCGGATTGAATTAAAGATTTGGCTGAATATTTGAATGTGACTAATATTACAACGCAAGGTTGCGGGTAAAAACAGGGTAACTTGAGATAAAGAAGGCAT
>CAYTDB010000234.1:0-4363 GCA_964436455.1 uncultured Anaerolinea sp.
AGAATCGATTCGACCACCAATACATGCTGTATTTGGCGAAGGTGATGTTTGCGTAAGTGTGGGAGGAGAAATATTTTTCGTCGAAAGACATAGTTTTGCAATGGACCGTGGACGATGGTCAATCGTCTATGGTCTCTTTCGTGCGATATAAAACGTGAACGTCCCATTCTCAACAGGCTCTAGCGACGCGTATCGCTCCACGTATTTCCTTGTGAAAAACAAATTCCATCTTGTCCGCGAAATGATCCATTTACCTGTAAGGACTCGCGCGAACACCGATGGAACGCCGAAATAGTGTCCCCATTCTAACACGCGCATCGAAGCAGGTGAAAAATAATGCCACCACCGTATAAGTTCAAAACCTGCGCGCTCCAACCGTTCCTGCCATACATCGGGCTCGTCCGCATGTTGGACGCGCGAAATTTTTCGGAACCACTCGGTATAGGGTTTTCCCAGCACACGCGAGATCGAAAGCTCGCTCAGGTACCTCGTGTTTGGTACACAGAAATAGAATGGCGCATCCTTTTTCAACACACGCGCGGTTTCCTTCAACACATCGTCAATGTGCGGGATATGTTCCAGCACCGAATTGCTAAATCCACTGGCGAAATATTCCGAAGGAAACGGTGACTTCGCACCATCTGATTCCACCAACGATTTATATGCGCCAAACTTCCTCGCCTCGTGGATCGGTCCATGCCACGGGTCGAGTCCCACATCAATATTCTGTTCGAACGTCAACGAAGCGAAATGACCGTCCCCACACCCGACGTCATAGACGGGCGCGGGCAGGGGTAGATCTTGATAATACGAACTTTCCACCGCACGCAGGAAGGCGCGGAAATAGGGGAGGTCGCGCAGTTGGAGGAAGAGAAAGTCTTTCGATTTTGGATTTGCGATTTCAGATTGACGATTGGTCATTTTTTCTTAATGAGTTTTGTAAACAGTTTTTCGTACTCTTTAGCAATGGAATCGGGATTATAAGATTTCTTGATTCCCTCGATATCGCCCTGGAATTTCTTCGGTTCACTCAGGACCTCGAGAATGGATTCTGCCAAACTTGCGGAGTCACCGATTTTGGCGATTCGTCCCATCCTATGCATCGCCACCGGCTGCCGCACTCCCGGCAACGCGGACGCGACACTCGGTACGCCGGTCATCATTGCTTCGATCTGCACGAGCCCGAACGCTTCTGTGGAGTTGAGCGATGGGACGGTCAACACATCGAGGTTGGGATAGACCGCCGACAGTTGGACAGGCGAGAGATTGCCGAGAAATGTCCAGTGACCCGATTGCTCGTATTCTTTTATCTTTGGATACAAACGGTCAAAGTATGCTTCTTCGCCCATCACATTCTTATGTTGACCAGCATATAAGACTTGTGCATTGGGATATTTTTTCAGGATTGTTGGCAGGGCATCCAAGAGAATCTCAACACCCTTTTCAGAGGCGAAGCGGGTGACCATGCCAATGACAGGACGCCGTTCGGCGATGTGATGTTCCTTGGCGAAGGCTTGGATCGCTTCAGGCGTGGGAAGGGGCATTTCAACGGGAGGCAGGATCGGGGTCAGTTTTGAGGCGTAGCGTGAGAGGTAGGGGGAATGGTCGGCGTAGTCCTGTGTGTAGGTCACGATGTGATTCGATAGGAGTCCTGCCATGTTGTTTTGGAAATCCACAATGGTGTTGACAAAGCGGTTGAAGAGTCCTGTTGGCAGTTGCAGGTCACAGTGATAGGTAAGGACGGCAGGCTTGCTGAAGAGACGTCCACGCAGGGCAACACCGGGCGCGTCGAATTGCGGGAGATGCATCTGCACAACATCATGCTGGGCAACGAGTTTGGTCGCGACGAAACCGAACGTGGGAGCGAGAACACCCTTGCTGATGCGCACTGCCACGGGCACACGGATGACTTTGACACCGTCCATCACCTCCTCGCGCGGAAGGGACGGATCAAATTGCGTGGTCATCACAGTGACCTCGTGTCCGCGTTTGACGAAGGCGCGCGCAAGGCGCTCAGCGTAGATGGTGAGCCCGGATGTATGCGGGCGGTAATAGGTGAGTACAGTTAGGATTTTCATAGGGCTGGAAAATTATACCCTTTCGGGTACCTTGTACCCTCATGGACATTGCGTAAACGATGGAATTTACTTGATAGAATTGAGCAAAAAGTCAGTTGTTGCGGAAGCAACATCCATTTAGAAAGGATCGATACCATGAGCCCGATCCGCATGTCCAAGATAGAGACGTCAATGCGCGTCGTCCTTGAATTCAAGGATGCGTTCAACCATCATGATGTCGATGGGATGATGAAGTTGATGAGCGAGGACTGTGTCTTCGAGAACACGGCTCCCGCGCCGGATGGAACAGTCCACAAGGGGAAGGAGGCGGAGGCGCAATTCTGGCAGGTTTTTTTCCGTGAGTCGCCTCATGCCCATATCGAGATCGAGGAGATCTTTGGTCTTGGTAAACGCTGTGTCATGCGTTGGAGATATGAATGGGAAGATAAATCGGGCACAAAGGGACATGTCCGAGGCGTGGATATCTTCAATGTCAGGGAGGGGCTTATCTCTGAAAAGTTGTCCTATGTAAAGGGATGATACGATCAATAGTGAATCCACATCACAGCCAATCCATCCAGAACTTGACAGAATATTTCCAACGCGACCCCGAAGTGCTTGCCCTGTTGCTTGGCGGCTTCATCGCACATGGCTTCGAAACACCGGCATTTGATATCGATATCATGATCTTTGTCTCGGACAATGACTACAAAAAACACTTTGCGGAGAACCGCATCCTCTTTTTCAACATGGAACTCATCACCTACGAAGGCGGCTATGTGGATGGGAAATACTCCACACAGACATTTGTGAAACAGGTTATTGAAAAAGGAAGTGACCCTGTTCGTTTCGCGTTCGCGGGCAGTCAGGTTTTGTTTAGCAAAATCGACGGGTTCGAGGAAGATGTCCGCAAAGCCGCCCAATATCCGGTCACAGATAAGGCTGAACGGATCAAACGTTTCTATGCACAGTTTGAAGCATGGCACTGGTATTGCGGCGAAGCCCTGCGATTGAACAACCAATATCTGCCTGGCACATCAGTCAGCAAGTTTATTTTATTCAGCAGGCGTCTCATCCTTACGCACAATGAACTCTTATACCCATATCACAAATGGTTCCTGAGAGTGTTGGAACAGGCAAAGGATAAACCAGCAGGTTTGATGAACATCATCCAGGCACTGAACGAGTCGCCAATAACAGAGAATATCGAAGCACTTTACGAGAATGTCAGGGTTTTTCGCCCGTGGCTCGAAGGCGATTTCAACTGGCCCACTCAATTCATGCTCGACAGCGAACTCAACTGGATGGATGGAAAAACGCCAGTGGACGAACTGTAAGTCCGCCAAAAATCATCGTACTTTTCAATGTGGTCTGTGCAATAATGATGGCGATTCATTTTCTTTGGCCATAAACAGGAGGCAGAGATGAAACGAGCTGTGTGTGTAGGCATCAATGATTATCCCGGATTTTTCAATGACCTTAAGGGGTGTGTCAACGATGCAAATGACTGGTCTGCTTTGTTGCAGGGTTCCTTTGGCTTCAATGTCAGCAAGATCCTTGATTCGCAAGCCACGCGTGCGAATGTCAAATCAGCGTTGCAGGGATTGGTCGATTCAACGAATGCCGGGGATGTGGCAGTGTTCACGTATTCCGGGCACGGCACACAGGTCACAGATAAGAACGCTGACGAAGGCGATCCGTATGATGAAGCCGTCTGTCTGTATGATGGCAACGTCATCGACGATGAATTGCGCGTCATCCTGAATGGAATTCATCCGCAAGCTACGCTTGTCATCATCAGTGACAGTTGTTTCTCAGGCTCGGTCACAAGATTGGCTGGCGAGAAAGCCATTCCGCGTTTCGTACCGCCGCAAATTTCAACAGAAGGCAGAACCGCAAAACGCTCCTTCCTCATCCCTGAAACGGATATGCCCGAGCTGCTTATCTCCGGTTGCAGTGACAGCGAATACTCCTACGACGCCGAATTTAATGGGCGACCCAATGGCGCGATGAGCGCGTATGCAATTCAGGTGATCAAGCAAAACCCCAATACAACCTATCGTGAATTCTTTACAGGCCTGCATGCGCTATTGCCATCCAAGGATTATCCCCAATCGCCGCAACTTGAAGGATCTGATGCCAACAAGGATCGAAAGCTGTTCAAGCCGCTTGCGGTCGAACCCGGGCCCGAACCTGTCCCGTCTCCCACACCTGAGCCAACTCCCGAACCAACCCCTCCCCCCGACTCGCCGGGTTGTCTCTTGGGATTCGTACAACAGGTAAGAAATCTATTCAAAAGCTAAAAA
>CAYTDB010000235.1:0-4302 GCA_964436455.1 uncultured Anaerolinea sp.
ATAGGGCTCGAACCTACGACCTCTGCTATGTCAAAGCAGTGCTCTAACCAACTGAGCTACCCGCCCGAAGGATTTGTATTATAACGAGGGTAGGTGGAATTGACAATCCCTTGCGGTATAATCCCATCGCTATGGCTAGAAGGAAAGCGCCTGAAGAACTGTCTGTTGAAGAGTTGCGACGCCTGCTGATCGAGAAGCGACGTGGCGCGCGCCGTGAACGGTTGGAACATTTTAAACGGACGGGTCGGGTTGTGGACGTGGAGCCTGAGTCCATTGTTCCAGTGGTGGATACCCTCGAGGGCACCAGCGACCAGCCCCAGGTCCAGGTCTCGACGCGCCGACGGGTGATGGATCGCATCCTTTTGGTGGTGGAAGTCCTGGCGGTGGTCGGACTCGTCGGAGTCCTCATCAGCGGGTTCGGTGTTCTGCGCGATCTGAATGAAGAGGTGGCATCTGCCCTCATCCAGGAAACGTTCACACCAACACCATTGGTGATGGCAGTTGTTCTCCCCTCGGGACATACGCCGCCCGATGCGCAAGGGAACACGCGCCCGAACGATGCAGAAATACCCGCGCATTTGCGCCCAATGGTACAGTCGCTGGCAAGCATTGCGATCCCCACACCCGCGCCAGACCAGGCAATACGCATTCAGATTCCTGCCCTTGATGTAGACGCCCCAATCGTGCAGGGTGATGGTTGGGAACAGTTGAAGAAGGGCGTTGGGCAGAACATCGGCTCCGCCAATCCCGGGCAAAATGGGAACGTGGTGCTCTCGGCGCATAATGATGTGTATGGTGAGATCTTCCGTTATCTGGATCGGCTTATACCGGGTGATCAGGTGATCATCTACACACAACAGCGGCAATACGTTTACGTTGTGGACCGCACCGCTATCGTCGAACCGACCGCGGTGGAGGTAATGGCTTCCACAGGAAACCCCACCACAACCCTGATCTCGTGTTATCCATATCTTGTAAATGACCAGCGCATAGTTGTCTTTGCGCGGTTGCAAAATTAAGGAGTAATAAAATGGCAAAATATAATAAACGTACTACAGTGGGTGCGGCTGGCTCAAGCCGTAATGAGTTTAATCCCGATTACTCGGACGTAAAAAAGGACCTGACCCGCATCGGCTCGCTTGCTGGTTTCTTTATCGTTGTGTTGATCGTCATTTCGTTCTTTTTAAATTAACCCAACTTTCCGCGGCTTTCAAGTCGTACTACATAGAGGTTTTATGCCCCGCATGTTTGTCCCCGGTCCTGTGGATGTTGCCGACGAGGTCTTGCAGGCGCAAGCTGCCCCAATGCTTCCTCACCGAAGCAAGGATTTCGAAGCCATCTATCGCCGCGCATCTGAAAAGGCACAGCAACTTTTTTACACACAATACCGCGTTTTCCTAACCGCCTCCTCCGGCACAGGATTGCAGGAAGCCGCCATCCGAAACTTCGTCAACAAGCGCGTGCTCTCAGTGGTCAACGGCGCGTTTGCGGATCGCTGGTACGAAGTCGCTGTGTCGAATGGGAAAGAGGCGGAGAAACTCGCCTTTGAATGGGACACACCCGCCTCTCCCGAACGGATAGCTGATACCGTCCGAACAGGCGGATTCGAAGCCCTGACCGTTGTCCACAACGAGACATCCACCGGGATGCAGAATCCCGTCAAGGAAATTGCCGAGGCGGTCCGGGCAGTTGCGCCTGACACCCTCATCCTTGTAGATGCAGTTTCATCCTTAGGTGGCACCAAAATCGAAATGGACGCGTGGGGACTCGACATGGTTCTCACCTCCTCACAAAAATGTCTCGCGCTTCCTCCAGGCCTGGGCTTGGGGGCTGTCTCAGACCGCGCCATGGAAAAAGCCAAATCCGTGGAGAACCGCGGCTGGTACTTTGATCTCGTCCGCATGGAAAAGCACCGCCTGAAGGATTCATCCCCCGCCACTCCGGCAATGTCCCTGATCTTCGCACTCGATCTCCAACTCGACCGCATCCTTGCTGAAGGACTCGATAACCGTTTTGCACGTCACTCTGCGATGGCAAAGCGCGTGCAGGAATGGGCTGAAGCGCACGACCTCGCGATGTATGCTCCCGAGGGGTACCGCTCGCAGACCGTCACAACGATCAAGAACGAGCGTGGAATCAATGTTACAGATTTGAATGCTTTCCTCAAGCAATACGAAATGCGCCTTGCAGGTGGATACGGTCCTATCAAGGAAACCACCTTCCGAATCGCACACATGGGCGAAATCCAAATGGAAGACATCGAGAAATTGCTGGCTGCAATGGAAGAGTATTTGAAGAAATAAGCTTGCTTTACTGAATTTTAGAAAACGGGAAAAGTAGATAGTTGCTTTTCCCGTTTTTGTCCCTTGACAGAGTAATATTTATAAGTAACAATAGTGTGTAACAATATGATGTATCATAAAGGTGCTGTATGGAACTCCAAAGAACGCAAATCTTACTTGAAAAATCCCAACATCAGATTCTATCTCTTATTGCTGAAGAGGAAAACCGAAGCATTTCTGATATTGTGCGAGAAATGATTGAGCGTGAACTACGGTTTCGCCAACGACGACAAATGTTACTCGCAGCGCGTGAGCTTCAGGCTGATTACATCACTAATCCTGATCTAACGGAGTTTACTACACTGGACGCAGATGATTTTCTTTTTGAGGATGAAGAGTTATGAAAAGAGGAGAAATCTGGCTTGTGAATCTTGACCCAACGATTGGATCAGAGATAAAAAAAACACGCCCTGCTGTGATTATAAGCAGCGATTTGATAGGGATATTGCCTCTAAAAGTGATCGTCCCATTTACAGACTGGAAAGAACGCTATTCATCCGCACCCTGGATGGTACGCATTAATCCCGATGATAATAATGGATTGAGTAAACCGTCGGCCTCGGATGGATTGCAGGTGCGATCTGTAGCTCAACAAAGATTGGTAAAACGTTTGGGGGTTCTACCCCCCCTTCAGGTTGCGCAAATAGTACAGGCCGTTGTAAATGTCTTTCAACGATAATACTGTATACGAACTGGTTCTTGAAAAACTCACCTACGGCGGCAATGCAATGGGACGCCTGCCCGACTCTCGTGCGGTTTTCGTCCCGTTTGGGTTGCCGGGAGAATTCGTACGTGTGAGATTGGTGGAGGAGAAAAAGAATTTTGCACGCGGGAAAATTGTTGAGATCCTTGAACCCTCACCGGATCGAATTGATGCGAAGTGCAAACACTTCGGTGAATGTGGCGGATGTCATTATCAGAACCTACCCTACGAAAAACAGACACAAGCCAAAACAGACATCCTCATTGACCAATTCAAACGTATCGGCAAGATCGAGAATCCAACTGTCAAGCCGATGGTTGCGTGTCCGGAGCCGTGGAATTACCGCAACTACGTGCAGTTCCATTTGACTGAAGAAGGAAAATTGGGCTACGTTTCCCCTCTCCCCGCGGGAGAGGGGTTAGGGGTGAGGGCAATCACCGAATGCCATCTCCCTGAACCGTCCCTTGACGAGCTCAGGCACCAACTCGCATTTGAGCCTGAGACCAAGGTCGAACGTGTATCCCTGCGCAGTGGCCTGGATGATGACCTGATGCTCGTGCTTGAATCCGAAACCCCCGAACCTCCCGAACTTGAGATCGAAGCGGGGATTTCCGTTACACATGTTTACGAAGAGAACACGGTCGTCATCGCAGGCAGTGACCACATCCTCATGCGTGTGCTGGGGCGCGATTTCAAAGTCTCAGCCGCGTCGTTCTTTCAGGTGAACACGGTCATGGCAGGGAAGATGGTCGAACACCTAATTGCCCAATTACCAATTACCCAATCCTCCACTTTGCTGGATGTCTACTGCGGAGTCGGTCTCTTCAGTGCCTTCCTCGCCCCCAAATGCGGACGTGCGATCGGCATCGAATCGTCCGCATCTGCGTGCGAGGATTTCACCGTCAATTTGGATGAGTTCGATAACGTGGAGCTTTACGAGGGGGAGGCTGAGGATGTGATTCCCCATCTCGAAGCGAATCCAGACATCGTCCTGGTTGACCCGCCGCGCGCTGGCTTGGATAAGACTGTCGTGGATGGAATCCTGAAATTGAGTCCGAGTCTGATCGCTTATGTCTCATGCGATCCATCTACATTGGCGCGTGACGCGGCGCGACTCATCAAGGGGGGATATAAGTTGAGGGAAGTCATGCCTTTCGATCTTTTCCCGCAAACTTATCACATCGAAAGTATTTCCATCTTCGAGCGTTAATCGAGTAGGAGGCGGCGGCTAACCGCCTCCTCTCACACCACCGGACA
>CAYTDB010000236.1:0-4278 GCA_964436455.1 uncultured Anaerolinea sp.
TCATGCTGCCCGGAACAGGAGAATACATTTTCAAAATCGTGGCAGCGATCGGTGCCCTGGGGATCGCGATAGCATGGACATTGCCCTCACAGAGACAGAGGCAGGTTGCATCAACTTGACCGGAGCATATATGCAAATTCGTGATTTCTCACCTGAAGATTACCCTGCGCTCGCCGCAATCCACAATAGCCAAGGCATCGTTTGGCCGGAGCGACCGCGCAACCCCGAGGCCTGGGCTAAAGCGGATCGATATCGCAGTTCCAAGTCAAAATTCCAGCGTTGGGTCGCGGTCGAGGGCGGACAGGTGGTCGGCTTTGCTTGCTATGCCCAGAATCCATGGAATTACCCTCCGGATAGTTTTTATATCAACGTGGAGGTTCTTCCCGAATACCAACGTCGTGGGATTGGCTCGGTACTCTATGATCAAGTGGTGGAAGGAACACAGGGCTTCAATCCACCAGCCTTTCGTTCGGACGCCTTCACCAACCTGCCGCAGGGATTCACCTTCCTGCAAAAGCGCGGATTTTACGAAGCCTTCCGCGAAACACCCGTTCATCTGGATGTGACGGCCTTTGACCCGAGTCCATACGCGGACCTGGTGCCGAAGCTGAATGCCCAAGGCATTTTTATCAAAACTGTTGCCGAACTGAAATCCGACCCAGAACGTGACCGAAAGATCTATGAGTTGTATTGCACAGTGGATGAAGATGTTCCGCACGAAGGTGAAGAGATCGCGAAACCGGATTTCGATGATTGGCTGGGATGGGGATTGAACGATCCTTCCGTTTTGCAGGATGCTTATCTGATCGCGGTGCATGGCGATGATTATGTTGGTCTGCGCGAATTAGGCAGTTACTCCGACCACGCGGTCCTGCTGGGAAGTTTGCTAGGCGTTCGGCGTGAGTATCGCCAACGCGGCATCGCTCTCGCACTGCAACTTTGCAACATTGCCTACGGACGGGAACATGGATTTCACCTGCTCAAGGATTGCACAGCAATTCAAAATGCACCGATGCAAGCCATGTTCGATCGACTGGGTTTTACACGCGACCCTGAATGGCAGCAATGCCAGAAAGATCTTGTATAGCACAAGGAGTCAGCAATGACGACACAAACTGCAACCACAAATCTCATTGGAAAAGAAACGCTTCAAATAAAATGGCTTCAGCGCGTGGGATTATTTCTCCTCTTCCTGACCTGCGAAGCGGCAATCTTCATTTTCGGTTCGTACTACTTTGAAGTCTTCCCCACGAACAAGAACCTGACCTTCAACCTGGCGGTCTCTGCCGTCTTTCTCATCACCTCGCTGTGGTTCAGATACGATAAACGCCTGAACAAGCATTGGCAAATTCCGCTTGTCTTTTTTGCAGCATCGGCTGCCTATCCATTCTCAGCGATCTTCGATGGTTGGATCCGCGCCACGCTAAGTTGGTTCGCCGTAACAACGGACACATCAAAGGGAATAGCCATCGAAAAAGTATGCGAGATGCTGTTGAAGACCGTTCCAATCCTCGTGCTGGTCAAACTCTCAGGCGCGGACATGGGATCGGTCTTCCTCAAACGCGGAAATCTGAAACTGGGCATGGGCATCGGCTGGCTCGTTTTCTTCTTCCTTGGAACAGCCACGTTCATGTTCGCCGTGGAACGCTTCACCAGTGTGGATATGCTCGTCGCAGCGGTCATTTGGGGGCTGGTCTTTTCCTTCGTCAACGGTTTCATGGAGGAACTCTGGCTGCGCGGCATTTTCCTCAAACGCTTTGCGACCATGATCGGCATCAACGGTGCGGTCTGGGTCACCTCCCTCATCTTCGCATCGATGCACAGCTTCGTTTTTTATTTCGATCCCTTCGCGCTGGCGTTCTTTTTCGTGAACACCCTCGCCCTGGGGTTGGGATGCGGCTACCTGATGATGAAATCTGACAACCTCTGGGGCGCGGTTGTGATCCACGCCGCATCAGACTTCTTCCTGTTCGTGGCGGTTCTGGCGAATGCATGATGTAAAGAGGAACATCCAATGAAAAACCTGACACTGATTTCGCTATTTGCCTTAACCGGTTTGAGCGCTTGCAGCGCCCTTATAACCGCACCAGGAAATACCGCTTCTGCAAGCATATACGTTATCACTGATATAACGATCGTTGATGTGGAAAAGGGAACCCTAATTCCCAAGCAAACAGTACTCGTCAAAAATGATCGAATTGACAAGATCGGTGCGCAGGGAAAGATCCAAATCCCGGAAGGTGCAACGACTATTGATGGGCAGGGACTGTACCTGATGCCCGGGCTGGTCGATGCGCATGTTCACTACCTGGACGCGCCTGTTTTCGGACGCGTAATGATCGCCAACGGCATCCTGCTCGTCAGAGACATGGGCATGCCAAACGAATACATTCTCCCGTTGCGGGATCAATTGAACCGTGGTGAAACATTGGGACCAGAAATGGTTACCACCGGTTTCATCTTGGATGGAAACTCACCCTTGATCCCTCAAATTTCTTTGGGTCTTACCACGCCCGAGGATGTGCGGACTGTGGTTCGCCAACAAGCTGAAGCGGGCGTGGATATGATCAAGGTATACAGCACTCTCGACAGGGATGTGTTTTTAGAGATCCTGACAGAAGCCGACAAACACGGACTCAAAGTGGTTGGGCATATTCCAGAATCGATCTACATCGAAGACGCCGCTGCAGCGGG
Organism: uncultured Anaerolinea sp.; assembly: GCA_964436455.1. Taxonomy (GTDB): domain Bacteria; phylum Chloroflexota; class Anaerolineae; order Anaerolineales; family Villigracilaceae; genus Defluviilinea. The sequence continues at coordinate 2,695 of CAYTDB010000236.1, forward strand.
ACTCGACAACGCGGAACACTGGTTTGGCTTTGAGAAAATTATCGCTGGTCTGCTGGGAGAACCCGTGAATTTATCATACTCTGGCATGAGCTCGCAGGCATACTATTTTGAGCGTCTTGGCGAAGTTGACGCAACGGCGCTCCAAGGTGTTTACCAAGGGCTCCGCGCGAGTGGATTGACGGTGGACCCAACCGTGGTCATATTCAAGAACTTTCCAGGCATGGATATGAACAGACCCGGCTGTGAATACATCTCTCAGAACGTTCTTGCCAGTTGGAAATCCCAATGGGCCGGACAAAGTGAAATTCCAGATTCTTACTGGCTAGGCTGGGCGTATATGGTCAGGGATATGAACAAGGCGGGAATACCATTGATGGTAGGGACAGACCTGATGGTCCCGGGCGTCATCCCTGGCTATGCCGTCCATGAAGAAATGATGATCTGGCAGGAGGCTGGCATTCCGCCCGCGGACATCTTGCGCAGTGCCACGCTTGTTCCAGCACAGTTCATGGAATTGGAAGATCGTTTGGGCAGTATAAGCGAAGGTAAGACAGCCTCCTTGGTTCTTGTAAGAGCCAATCCCCTGGAAGACATCCGCAACGCTCAACAGATCGAAAGCGTTTTTCTGCGCGGACAGTACTTTAGCCGCGAAGATCTGGATCAATTGCTCAATGAAGCAAAGGAATTGGCTCAACAGCCAGTATCTCCCTAGAGTTCATAGCCAAGGAGAAACCATGGACCACGTTGTTTATCTCGACACGCAAGCAAAGGAACTTGAAAAACTGCTCTCTGGAAGCAAGACCATGATCATTCGCGGCGCAACAGGGCGCAAACTTCCGTACGGGCGCGTGGACGCAGGCGACATGCTGTACTTCATCAACAATAACGCTGAAGGAATGGTGCACGCCAAAGCAAAGGTGAAGAGCGCTTTTCATTCCGAGAAAATGACCGAAGATGAGTCTCGTGCGCTGGTGAAAAAGAATCAGCCCAAACTGAGTCTGACCGAAAAACAGATCCAGCGCTGGGCAGGCAAGCGGTACATCGTCCTGATCGAAGTTGCCGACGTAAAGGAAATCCCTTCTTTTGCCATTGATAAAAGCAAATACGGCAACATGGACGACTGGCTGCCTATAGAAAAGATCGAGTTAGTAACTATAAAGTGACACAGAGGCAAAAAATGAAAACGACCAACCGCCGAAATCTTTACATCCTGGTATTTGCCCTGCTCGTGGTCATGCTGGGATTCGGCATGGTCATCCCTGTCTTCCCATTCATCATTGACAAGCTCGGCGCAAGCGGAAGTGCATTGGGAGTCCTCGTCGCCACTGCCGCCCTGACCGAATTCCTCTTTGGTCCCATCTGGGGCAGCATCTCCGACCGCGTTGGTCGCAAGCCTATCTTGATGATCGGCATGTTTGGTTATGCCCTGTCCATGTTCGCATTCGGCGTTGCCACCCAGCTTTGGATGCTGCTCCTCTTCCGCGCTCTCTCGGGGGTTCTCTCCTCCGCCACCATGACCACCACGATGGCATACATCGGCGACAGCACCTCCGAAAAATCACGCGGCGGCGGGATGGGCATCCT
>CAYTDB010000237.1:0-4204 GCA_964436455.1 uncultured Anaerolinea sp.
GAATACCGAAAAGGGTGGATCATGGATAATCCAGAAATCAAATCCATCCTGCTGTCCGGTGTCGAAACTTATAAGACAGAAGGGCGACTGCTTCGTTGTTTGCTCCACGCAATGACATGAAGTTGTATAATTACCAAAGAGGTGACCCATGACCACTTTTGAACAAACTCTCCTACGCGAAATTTCCACCCTGCCAAAATCCCGTCAGGCGGATGTACTGGCATTTATCCGTTTCCTGAAAATCACCCTTCCCAACGAAGAAAAAATCAGCAAAGACTTCAAAGAAGCCTTGCAGGACGCCCGCGCGACAGCAGAAGCGAATAACATCACCCAAGCAGACATTGACGCAGAGATTCGTGACGTGCGAGATGGCAAATGAAGCGAGTTGTTCTTGATACGAATATCATCATTTCCAGCGTGTTGGGCGGTGCGCTGGTTTTGATTCTTGAGAAGTGGGACGAGAAGAAATTCACGGTTGTTGTCACAACCGATGTGATCAGCGAATATTTTGAAGTCCTCAATCGCCCCAAGTTCAACTTGAAACAGGAAACTATAGACAAAATTACCCGCTACATTTACCAGTTCTCCGAGTTTGTTGTTCCTGAAGAAGAGATCCGATTTATTGAGGATGACCCCAAAGACGATAAATTTCTCGAAGCCGCGGTTTCGGGGAAAGTTGATTTCATTGTTAGCGGAGATAGCCATCTGCTTGCCATCAAAGAATTTCGCTCCATTCCCATTATTACAGGACGGGAGTTTTTAGACTGGCTAAAAAACGCATAAGTTAATCAGCCTGTTGATGCATGAGCATGTTTAATTTTTTTATGTATATTAGAAGCATTGAACTAAGCGCTTCGCGCAGATCTTCCCGTCGAGAATTCCTGCCATAGACAAATCATAAACAGATGAAGTCAGGGCTATATTAACTGTATCGAACCACCATTCAATACAGGAGGTACAATCACGTATCATCGACAAACTAGATGGCATTGAAGTAAACCTCATTGACTTGGAGAATCTAAAGAAAAACAAGAAAGCAAGCGGTAGAACAACAGATATTGCTGACCTGGAGCACCTGTCGTAAATAAATATGTGGTTGAATAAGAAGCAAACATTTCCTATACAAAAGGCGACTCGATATGAGTCGCTCTTTTGTTGTAGCGGTGACTGATGCAAACAGGGATTTGCTTAAGTTATTGTAACAAGGCATGAAATATTGTTTTGAACATGGCCGAGATGATGAATTTGCCCCAATGCTTGATGAACGCAATATTAGGATGACTTTGGTCTGAGGCTGTCCCGCAAGGACATGATATGGTCATAAGGCTATGACACAACTACAAAAACGCGAGCTGCGGGTTTGATATAGATTTGTGGGAGCAGGTAACTTATCAAATATCACAGTTTCTTGATCATGACATCCACGAATGTACAACCCAGTCAAGAAGAAGATGTACAGGAGTATCAACCGACCATACATGTTCGACTTGTTTCACTTCTCCAACCACTCAATCCCATACTTTTGAGAGATTTCCCTGTGCTTCACATCGTCCATCGTGCCGTCATGCATGACGGATTCGAGTTCATCGAAGAATTGCTCCATGCCGCCTGGGATTGCCAGCGCCATAATTTTGAGAGGCACTTTCAGCGGGTTGTAGAGCGCATGCGGAATCCATTTTGGCAGATGCACAACCCCGCCCTCACTGGCTTCCAGTTTGTCATTGCGCAGCCTGATCTGAATCGTTCCCTGTAGGACGTATACGATTTCGTCCTCATATGAATGTACATGGAGACGATTCCCGCTTTCAGGATCGAACTCAGATTCAAAAAGGTAATAATCACTCCCCGTTTGTTGACTTGTCAATTTATGCGTAACGCCAACCAGCTTCAAAACTCTGCCTGAGTCTGGCGGTATTACGATCGGTCTTGGGATGACAGGTTCCATACTTCCTCTTTGATTAGCCGTGGATGAATTCTTTTATTTGCGGGATTGTTCTACATAGTCGCGCAAGCGGGAGAGTCCTCGGTCAATTATCGGTGCCGTCATGAAAATGTCCATCAGCCTCACGACCCCTACCTGTAATAAAAATCGCATCATCTTGCTTGAAATTTCATCGGGAACAAATCCGCGGCTAATGGTCACACGCGTACCCTCTGTCGCCTTTTCAAGCCGATAGGTAAAGATCATGCCTGCTGATCCCATCGACGAATGCTGGCTAACGGATTTGAACTGGAACAGGTGTGGACGCTCCAAAGCCATGATGGTGCATTCGTCGCGCATGACGTCCTTGTCCATAACGCCGACCGAACGCCAGCGACTGCCAACTTTCACAGGACCTTCGTACAAAAGCTCTAGTTCGGTCATCTCTCCCCACTTCTTGTGGGAGGCTACGTCGAGCAGGTTGTCGTAGACCTGCTCCGGCGTTGCATGAATAACGATACTTCGTTTGAAACTGTAAGCCATGGTAGTCTCCTTTGTTGATGTTCCTACTATACACCTGCCTGAACTTCAAAACTTGACATTTTTCTCCAAAAATTCTCGAAGGGGTCGTAATTCGGCTATACTTTGCCTGCCATCGGAGTAAATTTATTTTGAGTCCCACAGCCGTTACCCCCGATCAATTTTCCACGTTCGGCGATCTGGTTAAACACCTTCGCCGACAGGCGCATATGACGCAGATGGAGCTTGCCATTGCAGTCGGGTATAGCGATGCGCAGATCAGCCGCATTGAAAAGAATCAACGGACACCTGACGCGGCAACGATAACGGCTTTGTTCGTTCCTGCCTTGGGACTCGAAAATGATTCAAAGTGGGTAACACGTTTGCTCGAACTCGCAAAAGGCAAGCCTCAAAGTGCTTCGGATGATACCCAGGCAAATGGCACACCGCATAATCTCCCTCATCAATTGACCAGTTTCATCGGGCGTGAAAAAGAAATCGCTGAAGTCACTGACCTGTTAAAAAAACATCACCTTGTCACCCTCACGGGTCCGGGCGGCACAGGCAAAACCCGCCTCTCGCTTCAGGTCGTATCCGATCTGCTCGCTTTCTATCCTGATGGAGTCTGGCTGGTTGAGTTTGCGTCCATCAGCGAGCCCGCCTTGGTCGTATTTGAAGTTGCGAATTGGGTTGGGTTAAAGGAATCGAGCAAATCCGCGTCTTCTGTCACCGAAGTATTGGTCGGATATTTTCGCTCTCGCAAGGCGCTGCTGATTTTTGATAATTGCGAACATCTTATCGAACCCATCTCGCATCTGGCGGATCTGCTCACGCAGGCATGCAGGGATTTGGTGATTCTCGCCACCAGCCGCGAAACGCTTGAGGTCAAGGGCGAGATCGCCTACGCTGTGCCCCCGCTCAACATTCCAGATTCTAAATCAGACCTTTCCACTTTAATGGATTCCGAATCTGGACGCCTCTTCGTGGAACGCGCCTCGGCTGCCTCTACGAGTTTTTCCTTGACCCAGGCAAACGCCTCGACCATCGCCCAAATCTGCCTCCGTTTAGACGGCATTCCCCTCGCCCTGGAATTGGCGGCGGCGCGTGTCAAAATGATGACGGTGGATGAAATTGCGAAACGTCTCGATGACCGCTTCCGCCTGCTGAAAGGCGGCGCACGGACAACAATACCGCGTCAACAAACCTTACGCTCCATGATCGACTGGAGTTACAACCTGCTCTCGGAGCAGGAGAAAATTCTATTCCGCAGGCTGGCGGTCTTCGTCGGCGGCTGGACGCTCGAAGCCGCAGAATCAGTTTGCAGCGGCGAAGGAGGCGGGGGTCTTGAATCCAACCAGATCCTTGACCTACTTTCGCAACTGGTCAACAAATCGTTGGTGCTTGTCGAAACCAGACGAGCCGAAAGCCGCTATCACTTTTTGGAAACGATCCGTCAGTATGCTCTTGAGCAATTGTCTGAAGCCGAAGAAGCCTCCGCGATGCGGGCGAAACATCTGGCTTATTTTGTGAAGCTGGCGGAAGAAGCCGAACCTGAGTTGTATCGTTCGGATCAAATATTCTGGACGAACAAATTAGACGACGAACTGGATAACCTGCGCCTGGCTCTGGAATGGGCAACTGCTGCCGATGCGAAATCTGGCATGCGTTTATTGGTTTCCCTGGTTTTGTACTGGAATGCCCGCATCAACCCGCAGGAATGTGATGCCTGGCTGACTCGCTTATTGGTGCAATACCACGCTGCGG
>CAYTDB010000238.1:0-4065 GCA_964436455.1 uncultured Anaerolinea sp.
ATGAAGGCTTCCTGAAAAAGGAAGCCTTTTTCTATACTTTCACTGACAACTAATAGGCGATGAATTTCATAAAGGATTACAATTAATCCTGCAAGTTTTCAACATCACACTGCATCTAGGATGGCGGAAACACTATGTATCGCATCGCAATGATCTCTTATCACACCTGTCCGCTGGCTACATTGGGCGGCAAGGACACAGGCGGTATGAACGTCTATGTCCGCGAACTTACGCGTCAGCTTGGTAAGATGGGCATCCATGTGGACGTCTTCACGCGCTCGCAGGATGACCATGTGCCACACGTCCTGCATGAGTTGGGATACGGCAATCGCGTTGTCCACGTGCCTGCGGGTCCCGAGTATCCACTCCCCAAACAGGAACTGGCAAACTACATCCCTCAATTTGTGGATGGCGTCAATGCTTTCGCCAAAGAAAAAGGGATTAAGTATGACATCATCCACAGCCATTACTGGATGAGCGGCATTGCCGCCGGTTCACTTTCGGACCTGTGGGCTGGTACGCCCATCATTCACATGTTCCACACTTTGGGCGAGATGAAGAACCGCATTGCGCGGACCGAGGCAGAACGCGAAGGCGAGTATCGGATCAATGGTGAGAAGCAGGTCCTCCGTCGCGCGAACCGGGTTGTCGTCGCCACATTGGCTGAGCTTACCCAGTTGCGCTTCCTCTATAAAGCGGACGCGTCCAAGATGGTTGTCATCCCGCCAGGCGTGGACTTGGGTCACTTCTACCCGATCCCATCCGATGAAGCAAAGTTGTATGTAGGGCTCAAGCCAGAAGACAGGATGGTGTTGTTTGTGGGGCGCATCGAGCCGCTCAAGGGCGTGGATACACTCATCCATGCAATGTGCTGCCTGCAGTTGAGGGATACAAGCCGACCGGTGCATCTGGCGATCATTGGCGGCGATCCATCTGCCAGCCGCGAGAAGATGACAGTTGAGATGAAACGTTTGCAGGCATTGTGCGACGAACTTGCGTTGGGACAAACGGTTGTGTTTTTAGGGAAGCGCGACCAGGATAAGCTGCCTTATTTTTATTCCGCAGCGGAAGTGCTGGTGATGCCATCACATTACGAGTCGTTTGGCATGGTGGCGCTCGAAGCGATGGCTTGCGGCACACCAGTTATCGCTTCGGAGGTGGGGGGGCTGGCGTATCTGGTGCGCGATGGCGAGACAGGCTTCACGATCCCGGCTGAGGAGCCTGACAAATTGTGTGATAAATTGTCCTGGTTATTAAACGACCGGGAACTTCATGAAAAGATGAGCGGACAAGCTGCAAAATATGCGCAGGATTATGCCTGGGACAAGATCGCTACTCAACTTGTGGAAGCGTACGAGAAACTTTTGTGATTAAATTTCTTTAGCGTCTTTGGGAAGTCTTTTTATCCTGCGAATAAAGTCGCTGACATTGTTATCCTCCTGTTGATGGTACTGAAAACCAAACTCTGCTGCAACTTCCGTTGCCAGGCGCCGAAACAAATTTCCCATTGTGAACAGCGATTCCCAGATGTTCTCGTAGTTTGCATTTGAATAGGTTTTCTCAAGCTCTGCCCAGATTTCAGGTTCGATTTGTTTCTTGATATATTTTCCGAATTTTCCTGGAGCTACTTTGAAATCTGTTTTGATTCCGAAGTACCAGACCAGCATTTTCATCAATTGTTCTTCCCTGACAACAACATCCATCATGTATTTTGCGTATGTTGGTTCCCCCCGCCAAAGGCTCTTGGCAACATACAGGGTACACCACCAGAACTCGTTGCAGCAATCCCGAAACTGTTTATCCGTCAGTTTCTTGGGAAGATAGTCTCGGTCACTGGAAGGTGGGATATCTTTGAGAATCCCGTCCTTGTCAAGCAGAACAACTGTCAGGCTGTCTTCGATCACGGGCTTGAATAGTTCAGGCGGGGCAAAACTTAGGTCGATACGGTTGCCGTCCTTGAATTGCATCAGATAAGTGTAGTGACCGTCATTCTCTGCGGGAGGCTCCTGCATATCCTCCGGTTCTTGCAAGATCAGGATCTCGCCAAAGAGAGGTGGGATGTTTGGATTCCTCATGTAAGGGGTCATATCCTTCACGAGACAGGCGATATCGTAATCCTGAAAGATATCCTTTGGCGCATTAGGATTTGCCCGTGAACCATTCATGACAACAGCGCGGATGTTGTCATCGTGCCTGGCATAGGTTAGGATCAGGTCAAGCATTTCTTTTTCGCTTCGCATCTCTGCCTCTCGATACTTTGGTTACGTGATGAAAATTTCTAGTCCAGTTCCTGAAGCCAAAGTTGAACATCTTCTGCTTTGACAACTCGTTCCGCCTCGTGGATCAGCTTTTTGAGACTGTGCCTGCGTCGAAACTTGGCGTTGGGCGGCAGGTAGTGCTCAGGCAGCGGCACCGGCTGGTTATTCAGTGACACATTGAAGCAGGGTGTCCACTGTTGGATCAACTGCCGTTCGGCGGCGTTCAGATCGTTCCCAACGTTGTTAAATTGTTCAGATAGTGAACTCATCATTTCGATGACGAAATTCATGGACTTGGGCCAATTGACCCAAACAAACCGACCTATGATGGAGTGTCCTTTGAATCCGCCCAGTAAATGTTCCCAGATTCGAGAAAAAGCAAGTTGGGATTGACCAACGTAGAATACCACTGCATCATCGCGAAATAAGTATAGATCGAGGTCTTTCCAAACGGCTGGACATTGTTCGACAGGCAGGAAGCGTTTGAGTGGAGTTGCAACTCTCCGGTCGTTCATTGTTTCCATTTGAGTTTAGCCTGGACCGGATAATGATCGGAAGGATATGTGTCACCTTCGTGGCAACGGTCAATTTCAGCAGAGACAACTTCGAAGGAGTCTGATGCGAGTATCCAGTCGATCGGTATGAGTTCATCCGCTTGACCGAATCCATGATAGGTGCCTTCGTTCGCATTGTTTGGGTGAAATTGCCTGTAAGCATCAGATAGACCTGTTTCTGCTGTAAGTTGACGATAGGCAAAGGAGTCTTTGTTTGCATTGAAGTCACCCGTCACGATGACGGGATGCTTCTCATTCATCTGAACGCTCCACTCTTGAAGTAACCGCGCGGACGCGTCAATGGCGGACAACACATAGTCGAAGTGCGTGTTGAGGAAGATAAATTCCTTGCCCGATTCTCGATGCATTAGTTGAACCCATGTAACTGTTCGTGGAAATGTACTTCCCCAACTCAGGCTCCCGGGAATTTGTGGTGTCTCACTCAACCATAAGCATCTCTTTTGGACAAGTTGAAAATCGGATTTTTTGAAAAGGACAGGCGCCATTTCAAGCGCGGTATTACCTTCACTTGCGCGTCGCACCCCGTAGAATTCGTATTCCTGCAAATTATTTTTAATGAATTCAGCCTGGAAATCATCCCGGCATTCCTGTATGCCCATTAGGTCGGGATCGAAGGCTTTGATGCGGTCAAGCACAAGGGATTTTCTGTTCTCCCAACAATTGATGCCGTCATCCGCCAACCCGTAGCGGATGTTGAAGCTCATGACATTTAGCATACTAATTTGAACCAACATCAAGTGATCAGCCGGATGGTTTTCGTAATCCCATGATCAATTCTCCCTGAAGAATATAACGTGATAAATCCAGTTTATAACCACGCTTGGTCACCATCTCATCATACAGTTCGCGGAATGTGTAATGAGTAATATGCTCATCCGCATATGCTTGGGGGAGTAATACCTTGTATAACCATTCAATGAAATTCCACTGCCACTTGGCATAATCAGGGGTGCCCAGGATCAAATATCCACCAGGTTGCAGTACACGATCCAATTCATCCAGCACATTTGCCCGGGGCACATGTTCAATTACCTGGGAACAAAGGACACAAGGAAACGATTGATCGGGAACAGGCAGGTTGAAAATTGACCCTTGGATGTTGGCGTGCTTAAATCGCCGGGCATACCGGAGTTTTCGAATTAAGATGTCGAGAGCAATGCTGCCATGTGGAAGTGCTCCGATGATGCGACTGGATCCACAGCCCACATCCAGGCATTTCCCTTTGTTTTTCA
>CAYTDB010000239.1:0-4040 GCA_964436455.1 uncultured Anaerolinea sp.
AGCGCTTTGGGCATTAAGTTGAACGTTCCCACGAAAACATCGTTGAACAGGCGGGCTTTCCAGCCCGAATGCAATTTGGTCTTCACGGGAAATCGCTCAGGGATGATTCGAACTGTTTTAAATGGCTTCAGGAACTGTTTCAATTCACCGATGGAGTATTTGTTTAACACAGGCGCGTCTTCATGTTCCAGCGGGACTTTGGTCACTTTGCGCAGCAGGTTCAGCCATGAGTTGCGGTTGTAGACCATCACGATGGCTTCGCCGCCTGGCTTCAGCACCCGATAAATTTCCGCAACCATTTTTTCGACATTCGCCGTGTATTGCAAGACACCATGCGCGTACACCACATCGAAAGTATTGTCCGCGAACTGCAGGGACTCACCGTTCATCACACGCAGGTCGGCGCTTAGCCCGTTCTGTTCGATATTCTTGCGGGCAAGGTCAATGGCAGTCGTGGACAGGTCAATGCCTGTGACAACAGCTCCCGCGCGGGCAAAGCGCACCAGATCGATCCCGGCGCCGCAGCCAACCTCCAGCAATGTTTTTCCACGATAGGATGAAAAATCCACGAGACGCGGCAGGTAATTAAGTTTGTCGTAGCGGTAGTCATCCAATTGCTGAAAAAAATCTGGCGACCCAACAGGGTGGGTGGTAATCGCCAAGTCGTGGATATGCTCATCCCAGTATGCGGTGATTTGTGTGATCAAATCCTGTTGACTCATTTTTTATAACTGTTCCTATACAAAGACGGCCTCGTTGTTTCGGCGCCACATTTCGAACACCATCAATGACCATAATCGGTGGCTGTGATTGACGTGTCCATCAAGATGTTCCTTGATCCAGGTCGAAACAATCTGATGGTCAAAATATCCATGTGTGTGAATGGAATCCTTTGAAAGCAGGTCGAGCATCATCGGTTTTATAGAAGTTCTCAGCCAGTGCTTCATTGGAATACTAAAACCCTGTTTTGGTTTTTCTAATATGAGATCGGGCACGAGATTTCTAACAGCTTTCCGCAAAATGGCTTTGGTGCGCGAGCCGTTTAGCTTCATGTGTGGCGGAAGGTTCATTGCAAACTCTACAATGTGATAATCAAGCAATGGCACACGCGCCTCAATGGATACAGCCATACTCATACGGTCAACCTTTGTCAGGATGTCATCTGCGAGATACGTTTTTACATCCACGTATTGTTGTTGTGCCAGTCTGTCGAACCGGTTTGCCTGTTCAAAATAGCCGCCAAGATAATCGGCGGTCAAATTATCGTTCAGAATTTCCCGCAGGTCAGATCGATACAACATATTCTTTTCAGAGGAATTTAGAAACATCATCCAGCGCGTATGTTGAAGAGCTGGATTTAATGCACCGCCCTCGATCATACGCTTGACCTTGTTGATCAATCCCTTCTTTACGGATTGCGGCGGAAGCCAATTGGCAACCCTTGGCAGCACTTGGTGACGCAATGTTCCCGGCAGACGTCCATAATAACGATCCAGTTTGTCAGCAAGATATGTGTCATAGCCTGCAAACAGTTCATCACCACCATCACCTGATAGAACCACCTTTACCTGTTGTCGGGCAAGCTTTGATACCAAATATGTGGGAAAGATGGATGTATCTGCGAATGGTTCATCATGGTGTGGTACCAGCTGCTCAGCCAGACCTGCAATGTCAGGCTTTAAAACCTTCACATGATGGTTCGTGCCGAAATGTTTTGCCACCGCATTGGCATAAGGGACTTCGTTGTATGTATCGTCTTCAAAGCCGATGGAAAAGGTTTGCACGGGCTCAGACATGTTCCGGCTCATATATCCGACGACTGTACTGGAATCAATGCCACCGCTAAGGAATGCGCCCAGCGGGACATCGCTCATTAATCGGATTTTTACCGCTTCATTAATCAAACCTGATAGGGTTTCTACACATTCGGCTTCATTCTGGCTGACAGGTTCATACGACACATCCCAATACTGATGGGTCTTTACCTCTGCGTTTTCAACCGTCAGCGTGTGGCCGGGCAGGAGTTTGAATATCCCATCATAGATCGTATGCGGCGCAGGGACATATTCCAGCGTGAGGAAAAGGTCCAACGCCGCGAGGTTGATCTTGCGCGGCACGTCGGGGTGCAGGATCAAGGCTTTTAGTTCAGAAGCAAATATCAGCTTGGAATGACCCGCCCAATAATATAACGGTTTGATGCCCACACGATCACGTACCAAAACGAGTCTGCGCTTGCGCACATCCCATAAGGCAATAGCAAACATGCCGTTGAAGTGTTTGACACAATCATCACCGTATTCTTCATACGCATGGACGATAACCTCGGTATCGGTTTGGGTTTTGAAAACATGACCGCGACGTTCAAGTCCTGCGCGTATATCTTTGAAGTTGTAAATCTCGCCATTGTAGACCACCCACACATTGCCGTTTTCGTTTGAGATGGGCTGCTGACCCGTGTGCAGGTCAATGATGCTAAGGCGGCGCATGGCAAGGCTGGCTTGCGCGTCATGGTAGTAGCCCTCGTCGTCGGGTCCGCGGTGACGGATGGAGTCGTTCATCCGCTTGAGCAGGGATGGGTCCATAGGATGTTCGGGTTGAAACGAAACAACTCCACAAATACCGCACATGTTATTTCCCCTGTGAAAGGACGATTTCCTCGATCTCAAGTTTTGGTGCGAGAGTCTTGTAAATTTCATTTACCTTCGTAATGTAATCCTGCCGACCAAATTTATCCCGCGCGAGTTGGTGGGCGTTTTTTCCCAGCTTTTCAGCAAGTTTGGGATCGTCCAACACACGAAGGATGCCCTCAGCAAACGCAGGGTGATTTGGCTCCACGAGGAGGGCAGTTTCGTTGGTCAATACCTGCGTATGCGACGTGATACGAGTGGCAATGATGGGTTTCTCTGCGTGAAGGTAACTGTAGATTTTTAAAGGTGTGGAGGTTCCGTCGAGGCGTGGAGAAATTAATGCAGAGGCACAAGCAAGAAATATCATGGATTCTTCAGGAGGAACGACATCCAAAAATAAAGTGTGGTCAGCCAATCCCTTGGTCTCAGCGATTTCGGTCCATTCCTGCGCCTGATAAACCTTTGCACCAACGAAGATGAAAATCACGTTCGGATATTTTTTTCGGATCATATCAACACACTCAAGTGCCATATCCAATCCTTGATAGCGCTCATACGTCCCCGTATACACAATCGGAAGCCTGCCCTTTAGATTGTGTTTTGTCTTCAATTCTTCCACCGCCTCCGGTTGAACGTGGGTCTGATAAGCATGTAGTGCAATATTCTCAATCATTACCACGCGAATATTCTCCCCCACTGTTTTGACATACTGTTCGAGATCAGGTCCTACAGTTATGACCGCGTGACAGGTCTTGAATACCATTCTTTCGAGCAGCTCGAAGACTTTGACAAAGACCGGCTTGTTGCCAAAACTGAAATTGGTCAACTGCTTTGATAACACGGAGTGCATATCGTACAGGTGGCGTGTACGAAATATCCATCCTAAAAACATGCAGAAGAACGAAGCCTCTTCATGCGAATGGATCACGTCATAGCGTTGCGTGAGCATCATGAGGAATGCCTTGAGAAAGATCTGCGCATCAAGGAGGATTTTCGCCCGCGAGGGTCCAATGCGCACGTGTTGGATCACCTTATGCCCGCGCACCCTGTGGATTTTCAGGTTGGGCATTTCAACATCCTTCCCGACATGATAGGTGATCAGGTCAACCTCGTGCCCCAAGGCAGAAAGCGCTTCCAATCGTTGAAAAACGCTGATAGGTGTACCTCGTGGTTCAAAAAAGGGTTGCGGAGAGATCATTAATATTTTCATATGATTCCATTTTTCCCAACAGGGATACATACATTCAAAAAACCACTCACAATCTTATTGGACGTCCTTGACGTAATGACCATAAAACTTCTATATGTTGACGCGCTCCGCCCTTACGACATTAAATCGTTACTTCTTTTCGTTTTCGATGTTTGCCCGCCACAATAACACCTTACTTTTAAGCCAGATAGATTTAAATTAAG
>CAYTDB010000240.1:0-4018 GCA_964436455.1 uncultured Anaerolinea sp.
CTTCTGTGGTATCAATCAACCACTTCTGGTTTTCATGGGCGGCGTTCAAGCCTGAGACAAGGATCTATCAGCCATGACCGATCCGTCTGCTCCGCGTTTGGCAGGTTCGGGCATGTGTTCGCCATCTTGTCTGTGGGCTTTTTTGTTAAATTGACTCACCTCACGGGAGACCATACACACACATGCCCACCCTCAACTGGATCGGTAAAGACGCCGTCATCAAGCAGTTGGCAAACAGTCCGGAACAACTAGGTGGCAAATGGGTATATGGTTCTAGAGCGGCGGTTAGAAGGAGCCACAATTTAAAACGTTAATCACACTGACATTTTCTTGCATTCGAGCACTCATTTTCTTTAACAAATCTTTAAAATTGCTTTACGCTCTCTTTAAAGCATAAAAGTAAACTGTGATCATAAAACAACACATACAAATGCGAATTGATCAAAAGGAGATCACAGAAATGAACAAAACTTTAGGCACAATCTTGGCGGTACTTATAGTTCTCGTACTAGCTGGCGCCATCTTTTTCGCAGGGAGCATGTATACCCGCGCGAATTTCTTTGGACCTTCCATGATGTATGGCTGGAACAACAATCAAGCCTACGGTCCATCCATGATGGACAGATACGGTAACACCAACACTTACAAACCAGGCGGAATGGTGGCGAATGGACGAGGTAATTATCAAATGAGACCTGGCATGATGAACGGCTATGGCTATAACACTGTCAACGTTACGCCGCTGACCATTGACCAAACAAAAGCCGCTGCCGAAAAATATCTGGCGAATTTGGACAACTCTGATTTCGTGATCGCCGAGATCATGGTCTTCGACAATAACAGCTATGTTATCGTCAGGGAGGCCAGCACAGGCATCGGGGCATTCGAACTGCTTGTTGATCCTGATTCACAGGTTGCCTATCCCGAACATGGTCCCAATATGATGTGGAACTTGAAATACAGTGGCATTAATCACGATAGCATGATGGGTGGAAATGGCTATGGAATGATGAACAGGATGGGTGGTTATGGCAACATGATGCAAGGCTGGAACAGCACAACTCCGATTGATGTCACTGCCACAATGATTGTTACACCCGAGCAAGCGGTGGAATACGCCCAAAAGTATCTCGATGCAAGTTTTCCAGGCGCGACCACAGAGCACCCAATGCAATTCTACGGTTATTACACCCTCGATTTCGAGCAGAACAGCAAGATCGCTGGCATGTTGAGTGTCAACGGCTACAGCGGACAGGTCTTCCTGCACACCTGGCACGGAACTTTCATCGAAGAAGCTGAATACGAGTAGACCGTGTTTACCAAGACAGCGGATGCCAGAAGCGTATCCGCTGTCTTTTTATGGGTAGAATCACTCCATGACAAAAATACTGGTTGTTGACGACGAACCTTCGATCACGAATCTGGTCAGCGCATACCTCAAGCCTGAAGGCTATGAAGTGTTTGTCGCGTCTGATGGCAATGCAGGACTCAAAGCTGCGCGTGCTTTCAAGCCTGATCTCATCATTTTAGATGTCATGCTTCCTGGTATGGATGGCATCGAGTTGCTTTCACGCTTGCGCCGTGAGTCAGAGGTCTATGTGATCATGCTTACAGCGCGGACAGAAGAAACGGACAAAATCGTGGGATTATCTGTCGGCGCGGATGATTACGTGACCAAGCCGTTCAGTCCGCGCGAGTTGGTGGCGAGGGTCAAGGCTTCATTGAGGCGCATCGAAGCGGGAGCAGGTTCGGGCAGGGGGAGAAGTGTGTTCTCCTTCCAGCATGTTCGTATCGATGTCGGCGCACGCAAGGTCACCGTGGATGAAAATCCCATCGAGTTGACAACTGTCGAGTTCGATCTACTCAAGGTATTGGCAGAAAATCATGGGCGTGTGTTATCACGTGAGCAATTGCTTGAAAAAGTTTGGGGCGGCGAGTATTTTGGCGAGATCCGCGTGGTGGATGTGCATCTGGGTCATGTGCGCCAGAAACTTGGGCGAGAAGACCTGATCGCCACCGTGCGCGGCGTGGGCTATCGTTTTGAGGACGAACCTTTATAAGTGAGGAAGAATGGTTGATTATTTCCAACGTCATTTGGGTGCAAAAATATTTTTCTCGTATCTGGTCATAATTGTGTTGGGTGTGCTCGTGCTTGTCGTTGCCAGTCAGTTTATTTTGCCTGCAGCATTCAATCGCCACATGATGAGCATGGGAACGATGATGAACGGAAGCATGATGGGTGGATCCAACGACATGTCCCAACTCTACATTGATTTTCGAACCAGTTTCAACGAGGCACTCATGTACGCCGCCTTCGCCGCGATGCTCGCCGCACTGGTGCTCGGTTTTCTTTTTAGTCGAGGTGTGGTTGCGCCAGTGCTTGCCATGTCGCAGGCAACGCAACGCATCGCCGATGGGCGTTATGATGAGCGTGTGCAGGTAGCTGGCAATGATGAACTTTCACAGCTCGCAATACGCTTCAATCAAATGACGGAAAAGCTCGATCAAGTTGAGTCCATGCGGCGACGGCTCATCGGCGATGTCAGCCACGAACTGCGCACGCCGCTCACCGCCATCAAAGGCTCGATGGAAGGTCTGATGGATGGCGTTCTGCCAGCGAATGATGAAACATTTCAACAGATCCATGCCGAGGCAGACCGTCTCAATCGTCTCGTTGACGACTTGCAGGAACTCAGCCGCGTCGAAGCACGTGCGTATCAACTGGATTTCCGCTCTTTGGATGTTCCCTCCCTCGTGCAGATAGTGACCAAACGACTTGCGTCAAAAGCTGAATCCAAACGCATCTCTCTGGATCTTGAACTGGCTCCTAACCTTCCACAGATCCTTGCCGACGAAGATCGCTCCATTCAACTTCTGACCAACCTCACAGGTAATGCACTGCAATACACGCCTGAGGGTGGAATTGTCACAATTTCAGCAAAACGCATCAACAATGAAATTCAATTTTGGGTACGTGATACAGGTATAGGAATTCCTCCCGAACATCTTCCCCATGTATTCGACCGTTTCTACCGCGTGGACAAATCCCGATCTCGGCAATCAGGTGGCGGAAGCGGAATTGGCTTGACGATTGCGCGCGCCCTCGTTGAAGCACATGGCGGAAGGATCTGGATAGAGTCAACGGGAAATGAAAAAGGAAGTGTATTCACATTTACACTGCCGGTTGCCAGATAAAACTGATTCACGGATTTTCTTTTTTTGATTAGTATTACATCAGTGCAAGGTTAGGGGCAAAAACAGTTAATTGAGCCAGTTTTGACTTGCGATGCGAGCGATACGCAACAAAATTACATCTCTGGTAATAGCGCACGCGATCTAGTGGTATGTATGATAAGTAATTTAACATGGGTGCATCGCTGAAAACGCAAAAGGCATTGACAAAATAGTAGCCTTGCCTGAAAGTAGATGTTCGACAAAAAACCTACTCAAAGCAGAGGCTACCGATCGAATTTT
The DNA here is from genome assembly GCA_964436455.1 of uncultured Anaerolinea sp. GTDB lineage: Bacteria > Chloroflexota > Anaerolineae > Anaerolineales > Villigracilaceae > Defluviilinea. Next base: position 3,475 of record CAYTDB010000240.1, read on the forward strand.
GCCATACTGACATTTTTTTGCATAGTGCTGCGGCAGAGCGACTTGCCGAATTAATCCAGAACCGGCGTGAAAAGTGGGCTGGGCAACAGACTGAATTGCTCAGCATGAATGATTTTGAAGGCTTTGAACAAGAGCTACATAAGCTGGTCATGGCGTTGGAGTGTGAATTGGTGAGTGAAGAGCTAAGCCGATACGATGTGACTGCTGAAGACATCATTGTGGAGAAGAAAACATATCGTCGCGAGCGCTGTTTTTCAGAGACCGATTTGACGGCAGTAGGTTGTATCACGGTAGCACGTCATCTCTATGTTAGCGCGAATCCCCAAGACAAAAGCATTTGCCCATTGGAATTACGCGGCGGAATAGTGGCTGGCTATTTCACGCCACGGGCAGCACGCCAGGGAGCATTTGCGATGGCGCATCTGACCCCTGGCGAAAGTGAAGCGCTGTTTGGCGAGATCGGCAACATGCAACCCTCCCGTAGCAGCCTGGATCGGCTGACAAAAGCGCTCTCGCCACACTGGGAAGACAATCGTACAGATTG
>CAYTDB010000241.1:0-4009 GCA_964436455.1 uncultured Anaerolinea sp.
CTCCTTGGTAAGAGCCAAGTAAACCATGTTCAAGCCTTTTCGTGAACTACTGATATTGAATTGTTTATTCCTTGGGTGCGCCTGCGGCAACTTCCCAAGCTTTGCTGTTCTTCAAGTAGAAGAACATCGAAACGCCGAGAAGGGCGGCAAGGATCACCAGACCAAACACACCTGTGAAATTCACCAGTTGCGCAAATAGTGCCGGGACCCAGATAAAACCGTCTGCAATGCTCGTGATGGACAGGGCATTCTCAGGCATGGCGAATCCGGCATCGACTGCGGCGGAGGTGAACAGCGGGGACATCCATGTCGCAAGGTAGAAGCCGACGATCAGTTCAAGCGTCCCTGCAATGACCATGCGGACAATATTCCCGCGCATCAGCGGAGCGAACATCGCCACAACGAAGGGGATCACCGCCAGGTCAGCAAACAGAATCACCCGGCTGCCAGGCAGGATGAGGGAAAGCAGGATGGCGATGGGCACGAGCAGGAGCGATGTGGAGATGGCGGCAGGATGGCCGATCAGGATGGCGGAATCCAAGCCAATGTAGATCTCGCGGCTGCCGGCGCGCTTCTGCATGAATTCGCGCGCGGCTTCAGAGACCGGCATCAAGCCTTCCATCAGGATCGAGACCATGCGCGGCAGGAGCAACATGACCGCAGCCAGGTTCATACCCAATCCAAGGACCTTGACCAGAACAGTCTGAAAATCACCGGCATTGTAAAAGCCAAGAATGCCCAGGATCAACCCGATGATCAAGCCAAGGATGACCGGTTCGCCCATGACGCCGAAACGCTTGCGAATGGTCTCCGGGTCCGCTTCCATTTTGTTCAAGCCGGGGATCTTGTCCACAAGCCAGTTCGTGAAAATGGCGAAGGGGACACCCGGGGCGGTGGTGAGATGCGGGATCGAGATGCCAGGCAACCCGTAGAAAGATTGAACCGCTTTGGCAGTCCAGTCGCCCAGGAACAAGCCCAGCGCGGCGGCGAGCGCAGCAGCGATCAATCCATAAGCCAGGCTCCCACTGACTGCGGCGACCATCGAACCCACGAACGCGAAATGCCAAAAATTCCAGATGTCCACATTGAGGGTTTTGGTCCAGCGCAGGAGCAGGAACAGGATGTTGACCGCAATCGCGATGGGGATGACCCACAAGCCGACCTTGGTGCCAAAGGCGATCGCGGCAGCGGAGGGCCAGCCGACATCGACCACGTCACGGGTGAGACCCATGTTGGTCACCAATGCCTGTCCAACTTCAGACAGGGCACCCCACATCAGACCAATGACCAGGTTAATACCGATGAAGGCGATGCCGATGACCACACCGGCACGGAACGCCTTGCCGGGTTTCGCGCCAAGTACCAGCGCAACAATGAAGATGATGATGGGCAGTGCGATCGTGGCGCCAAGGCCATCGATCACTGCTTTGAGTGTAGTAAGAAAGACATCCATATTTCATTCTCCTTCAAAATTGTAGTGAAAAAAACTTCCATCTTCAAGATCAGGATTTCAAAGTTTGGATGATCTGTTCGATAACCGCCTCCTTCCCAATCCCAGTCAGGAACGCCAGGGTTTGAATTACAGGCACCCCAAGGTTTCCCTGTAATGGTGTCGTTGTGACGACCAGATCCACTCCAGAGGTCATGCTTGCCACCTCAGATGCTTTGCACTGACGGGTGATGACATCGATCCCGCGGTCACGCAGGATCTCCTCAATGGATTTCGCTACGACCGTGGAAGTGGCGACAGCTGTGCCACACGCAACCAAAATTGTTTTTCGTATCGACATATGAATCTCCTTATCCTTTCATAGAATAAATAGCTCCTGAGTTCACGAGCGATCCCTCGTGAATGTAGCCCGAACCTCTTCAAAGTTGCTGGCTTGCATCAGGCTCTGGATGACAGCAGGGTTTTGCAGGATGCCTGCAATCTCCTGCAGCATCTCGATCTGCGCCTTGGGCTGATCCAAAGCCATGACAAATACAAGCTGGCAGGGTACGGCTTCCTCAGGAGAAACCATGTTTTGAAATGTAACCGGTGCGGATAATGTCGCCATCGCCAGACCAGGCTTAAGGACATGTTCCACTTCCGTATGGGGAATGGCCGCATTGACATCCCCGCTCAAGGGCAAGCCGGTAGGCAGCCTGCTTTCACGGTCAAGGGCAGCCTCCACAAAGGAGTCACGGACATAGCCTGCATCAAACAAAAGCTTTCCCAAGTGTGTGATCACATCTTTCGAAGTACCTGCCGGGTAATGCAGAGCAACTGAACTGGGAACCAGAAAATCCAGAATATTCATGGTTAGGATTCTCTAAAACAAAAGCATGCTCGGTGATTCGAGCCCGATCCCCAAGTCGGATAGGAATCGGGCTGCCACAATTCCATCGATCACGCGATGGTCAGCAGAGATGGTCAGCGACATCATCGGGCGGACTTCCACACGATCCTGATCGTCCACTACGATCGGTTTTCGCACGACGGTCCCAACCGCAAGGATCGCGCTTTCTGGCGGATTGATCACCGCGCGGAATTGGTTGATACCGAACATTCCCAAGTTGGAAATGGTGAACGTGCCGCCTTGCACATCGTCAAGTTTCAGTTTGTTCTCGCGTGCCCGTTCCGCCAGTTCGACCAAACGCATATTGATCTCACTTACACCTAAATGATCGGCTCCCTTAAGAACAGGAACCACTAATCCTTGAGGAGCCGCTGTAGCAACACCGATATTCACATCTTTCCACAGGGAAATTGAATCGCCGTTGAAGGATGCGTTGATATACGGGTTGCGGACCAACGCCCATGCCGCCACTTTGATTATCAAGGCGGTCACGGTGATACGCGGTTGCTTTAACTTCTCTGCTTGCAGGTTGAAGCGCTTACGGGCATTTTCCGCTTCCGTCATATCCACATCCACAGTTAATGCGATATGCGGGGACTCCTGGAAACTCTGCTGCATGCGCTGGGCAATCGTGCGTCGAATACTTGTCAGTGGGACTACTTCCGCTTCCCGACCGTTGACCTCAGATATGGACGCCGGGACAGACTTTGCAGCTGTCACCACATCGACAGACTGAACGCGTCCACGCGGACCGGAACCAGCCACCGTTTCCAAAGCGACTCCACTCTCACGCGCCGCACGGCGGGCGGCAGGTGTTGCAGGGACCGTCACACGCCCTACTGTCTTTTGAGCCGCGATGAAACGTTCCACATCTTCGCGTGTGATCTTGTCACCCGATGCTTTGACTTTGGAAAGGTCAACGCCTTCCTCTTTTGCCATGCGGATCGCGATCGGCGTGGCAGCCACGGAAGCGGCTTGAGGCGCAGCAACTGGTTGTGAAACGGGAACCACTTCCGGAGTGGATGGAGACCTGGGCAAATCTCCTTTGGGCAGGTCCGCAAGTGTCTCGCCTTCTTTCAATATATAGGCGATGACCTTCGTCACAGGGACAACGTCGCCGTCCTTGAACAGAATTCCTGCAAGCGTGCCGGTGGCAGGCGCGGGAACATCGATGGCAACCTTTTCAGTCTCAACGGTAAGCACAGCTTCATCGAACTTGACAAAGTCGCCCTCTTTTTTAGACCATGAAATGATGGTGGCTTTTTCCTGGTCCATATCGAACTTGGGCATGATAAAGGGAACTGGCATGTTAAATCCTGCCTCCCACCATCGCCCGAATTTCGTTCTCTATTTCAGCCTCCTGCGGAATGGCAGCCATTTCGAGACCGCGGTTATACGGAATCGGAATGTCTTTTCCGCCAAGGCGCCGCACGGGCGCATCGATGTAATCAAAGGCGGGACTTCCAACAACGCAGGCGATCACCTCCCCCGCCCAACCACCTGTCTGACAGGCTTCATGGACAACCAGCAAGCGTCCTGTACGCGCGACAGAATCGATGATGGTCTTGGTATCGAGAGGCAACAACGTACGTGGATCGATGACTTCCACTTCAATGCCTTCCTTCGCCAGTTTCTCCGCAACCTTGAGGGTCTTGATCACCATGATGTTA
>CAYTDB010000242.1:0-3951 GCA_964436455.1 uncultured Anaerolinea sp.
ACCATCACGGACAACAGCAAACATACACGCATCATGCCGGATCGTTCCCAGCCCTATTATGGTCCTGGATTCAAAACCGACTACCCCGCTGACAATGGAACCTGTGCGTTTTGTCATGTACCAGCCTCTGTCTCGGGTCCGCAAACTGAAGTGGACCTGACCGGCATGATCAATGCATCCCTTTCAGGGCAACACAGTGCCGCCACAGAGGGTATCACGTGCGATGTCTGTCACAAGGTGTTGAACGTAAAACTCGACTCCAATAAAAGACCTTTCCCAGATAAACCGGGCGTTCTTTCTTTTGATTTCATACGCGAGGATTCAAGCGCAAACCGCTTGTATGCTGGTCCGCTGACGGGCACAGAACCTAATGGTGTGACCAATGATATCAATACAGATATAAAAGTAACCTGTTCCCCCGTTTTTAGTGAGAGCCAGTTCTGTGCGCCCTGTCATTTCGGTCAATTCTGGGGAACGCAGATATACAACGCCTACGGGGAATGGTTGGAAAGTCCTTATGCGAACTCTGGTAACGAGAATGAATACAAGACCTGCCAGGCTTGTCATATGGTTGTCAACAACGGGAGCACAGACACAAAGACAAAAGACAGAAACGCCTGTGCAGAAAACAGGGTCCTTCCGGAAGATTTCAACCACAACATGATGCAGCGAGGCGGTGACAATATCCCTGCACTGGTAAAGGAAGCCGCAAAAATAAAGATGGAAGCCAACAAAGTGGACGGGAACATCGAATTGACTGTCCGTGTAAGCAACACCAAGGCAGGTCACAAATTCCCCACTGATTCACCCATGCGACATCTGATCCTGCTTGTTGAAGTACATGACCAATTCGATACACTTCTCCCGCAAATTGACGGTCCCACCATTCCAGCTTGGGGAGGCATGGGCAATCAAATCGGAGATTACGCGGGTCGCCCAGGGCAGATCTATGCAAACATCCTCATGGATTTGGACACGAATCAAGCTCCCACCATCGCTTACTGGAATCCCACCAGTCCCGCATGGAAAGGATCCGACACCCGTCTCAAACCCAATGAACCACGAACCAGTAAATACACATTTGCCATGCCTGCAAACGGATATGCCGTAATCAGTGCCAGACTGATCTACCGATATGCCTTCATCGAAATCGCCCGTCAAAAGGGATGGACCTTGAACGATATAATCGTTACTCAAGAAACCGCCGAAATGCACTAGAAGTTGCGAAGATATCAAATCATCCCAGTGAAACTTCCATCATCTTTTCCCGTATAATGGTAGTGAACCTTATCGCGTTCAAAAGGAGAATCCCTATGAAACAAAATCGTTCCAATCTTGCCCTCGGACTCATCCTGCTCATTATAGGCGGGTGGCTGCTGGTCACTCGCCAGGTGCCTGAATTACAGGCGTGGATGGAGAATAACTTTACCTGGCCCATGTGGGTCATCGGCGCAGGTGTTGTTGTACTGCTCATCGGCTTGCTTACCGGCGCACCCGATATGGCAGTCCCTGCCTCGATCATCGCAGGGGTGGGCGGCATCCTGTTTTATCAAGACCAGACCGGTAATTACGCCTCCTGGTCCTACATGTGGACGTTGATCCCCGGCTTTGTCGGTGTCGGCTCGATCCTTGCAGGCTTGCTTGGCGAACATACCCGCAGGAACCTCGGTCACGGCTTACGCCTGCTTGTAACCAGCACAGTCCTATTCCTCATCTTCGCCACATTTTTTGGCGGGCTGGATATTTTGGGTGAATTCGGACTGCCTATAATCCTCATCTTGTTGGGGTTGTATGTTCTCGCACGCGGCTTTTTGCGCGGCGGAAAGGGAGATTCACAATGAGACGCGATAACATCTTTTGGGGAAGTGTACTCATCGCTTTGGGTTTGCTTTTTTTCCTGCAACGGGGAGGTTTTATCCCCAGTGTCGTTCCGTTTCTCTGGCCTCTTGCCTTGATCCTCTTCGGCGGATGGTTGATCCTGAGTGTGTACTGGCGTCCACAGGCATCGGAAAGTGAAAAGTTCGACGTTGCATTACAAAATGCGAAAAGCGTCCGTTATCGTTTCTCGCACGGCGCGGGGCAGATCGTCATCAACGGCGGCGCGCCAATGGGAAAGGCATTGGTTGGTTCGTCCGCGGTTGGGATGAACGAAAAAACTCATTTGGACGGAGACAGGCTCAATGTCCATATTGAAGCGGGCGCGTCATTCATCCCGTTTGTTGGTCCATCGGATGGCACGTGGCGCTTCCAACTCTCAGAGGAAGTGCCGGTCACAGTGAAGGTGGAGACGGGCGCCAGTCAACTGGATATGGATTTGACGGATGTGCTGGCATCACATATCGAATTGGAGACGGGCGCAAGCAATTCTAATGTGATCATGCCTGCACGCGGCGCCTCCCTGCTGGACCTTGAAGCTGGCGCGGCTTCGATTAACATCACCATCCCCGAAGGCGTTGCCGGGCGCATCCGCATTAAGGAGGGTCTGACCTCCCTCAACGTGGATACGAACCGTTTCCTGCAAGTTGATTCGCGCCTGTACCAATCGGCTGATTACAACAACGCCGAAAACCGCGCGGAGATCAGCGTGGAAGCCGGGCTGGGTTCGATAACGATAAAGTGAGGAGAACATGCTTCGTAAATACAATCCACGTTTGATCATTGGCGGACTGCTGATACTCGGCGGTTTGCTCTCCCTGCTCGATGTGACGGGGCTCATCGGCAATGCCGGAGGAATCTTCTGGGGGCTGATCTGGGGCGCGGTGGGCGTGTACTTCCTTTACCTGCTGACAGTTGACAGGTCGAGGAACTGGTGGGCGGCGTTCCCCGGTTTCGTCTTCATCGGCATGGCACTTTCATCCTTCCTGCCCGATTCACTCGATGCACTCGGAGGGCTCCTGTTCCTGGGAGGAGTCAGCCTGGCATTCTTCTGGTATTACTTTGGTGATACAACCGGACGCTGGTGGGCGATCATCCCTGGCGGGGTTCTGCTCACACTCGGTGTGGTATCCGTACTCGATGAAATGACAGCCTTTGACACTGGAGGCGTTTTCTTCGTCGGGCTGGGATTGACCTTCGGATTGGTTGCCATCCTGCCGGGCGGAGGCGGACGCTCGTGGGCATTCATCCCGGCTGTGATACTTTTGGTATTGGGCACTTTGCTGTTCCCGGCATTCGGACTTGCGACTTATGTCGGTCCCGCACTGCTCATCTTGCTTGGCTTGTTCTTCGTCTTCCGGTTTTTCAAACCAAGTGTATAACGCAGAAACCGCAGGAATTCGAAAGTTCTACTTTCGGCAAACCCAAGATTTCAATTCAAAACAACAAAAACGGGAGTGCATCAGCGCTCCCGTTTTCATTACCTGCCCAACCCAATTCAAATCAACTGTTCATCCCATTTTTGAGAATGGACTTGACCTGTTCGTGTGCGTCCTTCCAGCGGCTGGAGACGGCATCCGCAAGTTTATCCAGGATCGCTTTGCCTGCATCAGGATGTTCCAAGCACAACTTGCGCAGGTCGCTTCCTTTTACACGAACAACTTCAAGATCCTCGATCGCAATACCAGACGAAGTATATATTGGGCTTCCCACCACGGCAGACCAACCGAACAGCCCGCCCGATTCCAAATGCGTTACAGTGATGGTTTCACCGTCATAAGGTTTGTATGAGATCTGCAATATACCACTTTCGACAAAATACAAATACTCTGCCGTGCTCCCCTGTTTCACCACTGTTGTTCCCGCGCAGAAAGAGACCCGTTCGAACAATGGGCGCAAGAGCGCAAGATATTGCGCGTCAACTTTATGAAACAATGGGAGCAATTCAAGATCCGGGATCATCTGAAAGAATCATAGCGTTATGATGCGGTTCAATCCTAGTGGCAAACATCATTATTTCAATGACGTTCATCCTTACTTGGAATGACCTAATACACATCGGGGTATACTTTTCCA
>CAYTDB010000243.1:0-3940 GCA_964436455.1 uncultured Anaerolinea sp.
TGTCAAATTCATTGTATTACGGAAATTACGAGTTTGGGAAGTGTTGCAAAAAGATCAATTCTGCATAAAGCAGATTGTCTCCTCCCTCAGCACACGGACCCCCCTCATGCTGATTTGGGAAGCGCCGTGCTGACTGCCCTAAGGGCGTGTCGAAGCGGGCTGGGGATAGGCGCTGCCCTGAGCGTGTCGAAGCATCTCCTCATTCCCTCCCACACGCCGTTTTTCTTACCAGTCAGTTGGCAATCCTTGCTAATTGACTGGGTTCGTATTTCGCCTTCAGGGATTCATAACTTGCATAACTGAATGGACAGTGTTTACTGCATAGTGTACATCCATTGTCATTTGAAAATGGCATTGCACACTGTGTATGATCAATACCTGCGGGACCACCATCTGCTAGCGTCTTTGTCTCCATGAAAATCGCGTCCACGGGACATTTCTGGATGTATAAATTGCAGGTTTCGCAATAATCTCTTACCCATGTATGAGGATTTTCCTTTGCAAAAGGCAGGTTTTCAATGTCCGTATAAACTGCCGCCAGTCTGACTCTGGGACCGTTATTTTTGGTAATCAACAACCCATTTTCGCCCGAATAACCAAGACCTGCATCAATGACAATCGGGATGTAATTTACATCGCCGCCAGCCATAGACCGATCAAAGCATTCCCGACTCCCGTATACCAACCCGCCAGCACAAAATCAGTGAAACCAAAAATGATCAGGCTCGAGCCGATGATGGTAATGATCATGCCAACCACTGCAAGCACAAGCGTGACCTGACTCACCAATGGCGGCCTGCCATGATATTCGGCAAATAATATCCACGCCAGAACCACGCTCAAGATTCCGATCAAGGCATTGAGCACATCGTTGACCGTGCCAAAGCGCCCGTTGACGGGGTACATCAGGATGAGGAAGATCACTGCCAGGATGACCGCGACCCCCGTGGCGATTGCCGTCTAGCCGACCGTGGACGGTGAGAAATTGGTTGTTGTCATGTTACTCCTAAAGTTGATTGACGTATGAAGATGTTCGCGTAATACGATAATACCTGCGATGGTGGCACTGCCAGCCGGGAAAATCTTTTTAACGACGTGTCAGCGTAAACGTGATTATTTTCTCACTGCACTGCCCACCCTGGTCATCTTCCGTACAAAGTTTAAGCTTTGCAACGGTCTCATGCCCTGTTGGGTCCACGGAGAATGGTGGGGCGCTGACGGTAAAGGAATCAGCAGGATCAAGCTTCGAGATGCTGGTTGAATTGAGACATCCATCTTTATTCGTAAATTCGTTGACCGAACTGCTGGGTGTTACGTCGGTAACGGTGTCTTTGACGGAAATGGTTATCGATTTGAAGGCGATTGTGCTCAGGTTCTTGAGGCCGATTTCGACCCACCAACCGCCAGTGCACACATCAAGGCCGGCAGCATTTGCTTCAAAACCTGGAGCAGTTACCGGGATTGATGTTGGGGTTGGCGGCACTGCATAGACATTTACCTCGGCGAGGTTTCCAGATTCGGCCACAGTAGTTCCCACTATCCAGCATTCTGTACCGGGATCATATGGGCTCTCTACAATCCAGTAGTCTTCAGTCGGGTGATTACCCAGGACGGAGATTCTTTTATTAGGTTCCCAAATGCCTACCACTTCAAACTCAGTGCCGGGACCAGTACGACAGTTGGTGCCTACTGATAATGTGACATAGGGGTAGGTGGGTGGTATATCCTGGGGTACCGTATTGGTGGTTGCGAAAGAATCTGAAGATGCGGAAGCGTTATTAACTGTGACGGTGACGGGGTTCGCTTCTGTACCACCACCTTGAGCATAATAGGTAAACGAAAGGTTGGGATAGGCCAGTTCGTTTTGCTGAACAAAATATTTGGTAGCGCAGGACACACTTTCATTGGGAGCAAGCGTTCTGTTTCCAGGTCCACAGGGAAGCGCCCAGGTTGTGCCTCTTACATTCACTGTGAACCGATCCGGACCCAGGCTCACAGTGCCGGTATTCTGGATGGAATATGAAAAGGTGATTTCCTGCCCGTTCTGATTATAGGTCAGTGGGCTAACAGATGAAGTCAATGTGAGTGAGCTAATGCTTTTATTGATCGTAATGCTCGCAGGTTTTGACGGCTCCGCCCCCCCCGCCTGAAGCCGTTGCATTGGTGGAGATGGAGGCAGCATCCATGTCAGCCTGACCTATAGGGATAATTTCGGTGCAGGTCACAGTCGCGTTCTGCATGAGGGTGGTGTTCGCATCGCCACAGTTGATTGTTCCCTTACTGGGGTCGCTCAAAATGAACTGAGCCGGGCCTACGTCCCTGGTGCCGACGTTCTTTATGACATAGGTAAAAACAACCATCTGGTCAACCTGGCTGTAGGTTGCAGGGCTGACTGTTATGGAAAGGGTCAATATCTCATCTGGCTCTTTATTGAGTGTAACGGTCTCCTCGGACTCGTTAGACACGATGCCATCCACAGTTGCAAATGCAGTGATCGTCACTGAGCTCTTATCAAGATCGGCCTGGGTAATGGTATAGCTCGACTCGCACCAAAGCTTTTCGTCCCCAGCAAGGAAGTTATCCTGATTGCCAACCGTGTTGACATCCGGGCAGGTTACATTTGTGCCCGTAACAGTAACAGTAACAGGACCAGGTAAAGGCACAGAGCCTGTATTCTTGATCTGGTAAGAAAATCGGATCTCCTGGTCCGAGGAGGGGTTGAAGTCCGGGAAGGGTTTAAAAATGCTCAACTCAACGCTCTTATCCGGGGGTGGAGCGATATTCGTTTCTTGAACCATGGCGGGGCTTGCTGCAGGCGCGCATGCCTGCACACTCATGGCTATGATGACAAGAATCATGAACGCAAAAAGTTTATGATTTCGCATTGTTCCTCACCTTCGGGAAAATATTACATTGTGGTTGAAAAGAGCGGCGACTTTTTCAAAATTGCCCACTGACGCCGGTTTCGCTGTTTGCTCCCTAGGAACTTTGCACGGCACCAGTCCGTGCGCAAGCTACCAAATCTGGGTTCCTAGATCTTAGCCAGTCAGATATGCGAATGTACCACATGTGTCTGGATTATCCAGTTTTTAATGAGGAATAAACTAATTATTTTGCAGTACCGATACAGCTCAATCCACCTTCAACGTCTTGGACAAATTTCTCGGGACCCCCACCCAGCCTCCCCCAAATACGATGAGAAAAAGTCTATATGCGGATTCATAGTATTCATCGTCGGATTTGGAGAAGGTGCCCCGATAGGGGCGGAAGAGGTAATCCTTTGTGCTCTTTGTGTCCTTCGTGGTGAAAACCATCAATCCACCGTCAATGTCTTGGACAAATTCCTCGGGAAATCCGGATCAAACCCTCTGATCATGGACATGTGATACGACAGCAACTGCAACGGCAGCACGCCGAGCAATGCCGAGATCTGCGGATCAGACTTGGGAAGCACGATCAGGTCATCCGCGTTGGCGCGCAGGCGGGCGTCCTCTTCCGCAATGACGATCGTGCGTGCGCCGCGCACTTTCACTTCATTGATGCCACTGATGATGAGCGGCGTCGCGCTGCCATCGGAAACAAAAAGAATCGGGAAACCCTTGCTCACTGCGGAGAGCGGTCCGTGTTTGAACTCGGTCGAGAGCATCCCTTCGCAGTGGGCGTAAGTGATCTCCTTCAACTTCAACGCGCCTTCGAGCGCGATGGGGTAGGTCGCTCCGTAGCCGAGACAGTACAGGTCGTTCCATTCGTTGATGTCTTTCGCGATCTCCTTGATCTGCGGCTCGACCATCTCAAGTGTCTTGTCCATCAGGTCGGGGATGCCATCCAACTCATGCACATCACGTCCCGCCATCTTATATGCCAGATACAGGAACGTCACGACCTGGTTGGTAAAGGTCTTCGTGGCGGGAACGCTGATCTCGTAGCCGCAGCACAAGGG
>CAYTDB010000244.1:0-3897 GCA_964436455.1 uncultured Anaerolinea sp.
TGGCCCAAGAATACTCAATTTCCTCCTTCATCTCCCCACTAATCTGAGGAGAACCCTTTTTCTCAGGAAAAGACGATTTGTCGATGCCCTATTGGAAGAAGTAGTGATCGATGGAGATCGTCAAATTCATGTCAAGTTTCGAGCGGATATTCTACGTCTTGTGCAAGGCAACAAAGTAGCGTAAGTCTTCCCAAAAGAATTTGATTTGTAAATACCGCACAGGACTGATTATTATCGAGTTATAGCTTAGGATCTTCTTGTACGATTTCATTCACTTTCTGCATCTGCCCGCATTTGAATCTGTACTAATAAATCATCCACTAGATGATCTCTGATCCAGTCCTTTTGAGGTCGATCTACTACTTCCCCTAACCCCGAAACAATGTGTATACGATCCACGTTTTCTTTTATATACGCAATCAACAAATTTAGATACTCTGATACACCTACCCCCATTCGCAACTTAACGATTTCATCATTTATTGGTGCTAGCTGCTTTAGTAGCCACCATGTATCGTACAAATCGCGGTTGACCATTTCGCGGCGATCCTGCACTGCACACAGCTTGTGGGCAAACATGGTCGCTAAATCCAAGGTGCGGATTGAGACCCCCAAAAAATCTTTCAAATCATATTTATCCGGATACTCCCGCTTGCTGATCTCAACTTTGATTTGTTGAAAACCCTTTTCATAGCTTCCCAGCCAAAACCAGGTAAACCGTTTATCAAAAAATTCCTTCACCGACAAATTTTTATGTAAAATTTTAGTTAACATCGCTGGTTCAAAATCTGTGCCAGTAACACCTGAAACAAGGCTAAAATCCAGATCAGTTGAAAATCGTGGTAGGCCATAGAAAAGATATAAACAGGTCCCCCCTTTAAAAGCCAACTGCGATTGCAACACAGGATGTTGGTAAATCTCTCGAAGTATATTCTTCAAGATAATCTCATGTTTTTTTCGATCCAGCATTGGATTATTCTTCCTTTTCCAGAATCGCTGAAATGAGTTTTTGAATCCGATCGTACAAGGCGCGGTTCTCATACAATTCCGAAAGCCGTTCTAATTCTTCCGCGTTAGCTTTATCTACGTTTTCAAAAACGTAATTTGGTTCTAGATATGAAGTATCACAGATTGCCCGTTCCAAACTGGCAATCCAATACCCTTCATTTTTAGATACACCATTCTGATTCAGCAGCACTTCCTTCTTTAATTGGTGATAGATAATTGGACGCCCACTCGGAAGATCTATTCTTTTACTGGTCTGCCCCATTACGTGGATTTCATCAGTATATTGAAAATACGCTCCATGAAATGCCAATGCTGTAATGAAAGAAATATACGCTGGTGGAAAAATCTTAATCGCGGCCTCTAGGGGTGAATAATCATCTACGGTTGAATATACGCCACGCTGGATTGACCGCAATCTACCAGTTCTGAGGTAATATTTTATCGATTCCCAAAGTTTTGAGCGATCTGAGATTTTCCACAAAACTGCTAGATCATCAACTGTGAATATACTTTGAGGGCTTAATAAAAGAATTTCTGTTTTTGTCTTCATTTATGGTAATAAATTTACCATAAATGAAGACAAAGTGCAATATTTATAAAAAGTACACCCTGGTGAAATTGGGGTACGAGGGCACTTAACTGTGGTCAAGCGGCCCATTGTTGATCCAGCAATTCCCGTTATGAGTTATTTCAGGTTAATTTTTAGCAAGAGACGATCAAAGATCGAAGTGAATACACATTGGACACAGAAGTTGCACAAAATACAGCCAAGTTTGTCACGATCTTGTCAAAGAGATGAACGCAGTTTGCGAGATACGCCTGTAAACAGGCCATCCCAGGCGCCTTGAAAGAAGCGCATCTGTTTGAAAAAGATACGGAATGAGGTTTGAGAGAAAATAGGGTCAAATCCTTTCATCAGCCTGTCTGGTTATGGCGGAACCAAGATCACCGCTTGTCTGACAAAGCCATACAACAAAGATCTGAAAATATCCTCGATGCAGTCGAAATCCAGGGTGAAAAATAAGGAGCGCACATGTTCCCAAAACCGGATGCGACTGCCAACTTTTTCCAAAGCAGACTGAAACAGGTCACTGGAAAGTAATTGGATCTGGTCTACCAAAAAAGCGAACATCATCAACGTGGCAAACACAACCGAGAGGTTCTGGCTGCCATGTCCAAAGTTGTGTTCAAAATGATACCCTTGATTCTTTAGTGTGTTGAAGGTTTCATTCTCGATTTTCCAACGCGCCCGACCGCCGCGCATGATTTGAAAAACGTTGGCGTTGGTCACGGTAAAGTCGGTGACCCAACTGAAGTGTTGTATCCTGGGTCCTTTGATTTCCCAATACTCTACGAAATTGACCAGCCGTTCAGGGTTTGATTCATTCAAGGAGACTTGATTGATGAACCGAAAGCGATGCATCATCCCTTCGATTTCACATTCGAATTCGGTGGCTTGCGCCTTGTTCACATACTCAAATAGGAATTGGTGGTCGCCTTCTTTGGCACCCAGAATATAGTGCAAACCATGCTTTTGAAGGTCATCGATATGAGGCGCTTTCGAACTGAGCCCATCTTCCACCACGATCAACGGCAAATGCGGATGATCCTGACGTAATTTCTTCAGAAAACGCTTGGCCGCATTGCGCTCACAATCATTTTTGGTCTCTCCATCCTGTTTGATGATCGCCTCCGGCGCAAAAGGCACGACGGCCGCATAATCGGGATGCACAATCGCGCCACCCAGCATCTGATGTGCATAGCGAATTTCTCCCGTCTTGCTGCTCTTTTTCTCCAGGCAGGATGAGCAATGCACCTCATTTGACGAAAAGTACCCTGTCCCATCTAAAGACAATCAGTAACAGCCCTCCAGGAACACCAACTTTTCTATGACCTTGCCCCGCTGCAGTTGCCGAAACACATCTTTGTAGAGCGGTCGCAGTTCTTCGGGAGATACCTCATCCAGGATCGTTCGCATCTGCGTGTCACAGGGAATGGTCTGGATCCCATACACACGTGTACTGTTTTCTAACATCGTGACCCATGGGAATTTACCAAGATCGTGACCTACCTGTATATGGGGGTACGCCGCTGAATGCGTCTCCAAAGTGAAATGGCTTCCTTACACACCAACTCCAGATACTCCTGGAAAGGCATGAGACGATTTTGCAGTCCTTTGACTGGCAGGCTCTTGACCAGAACCTGATTCGCAAATACGTGCAAGGTCTTCTGCTGACCATCCACCCAGACCACAACCACTTGCCCACGTCGATTTTGCTGCACATAGTAGGTCTGATTGCCCAACTGAAAACAGCCCTTGGCGTCCAGCTTGCGTTTGTAGGTTTTGCCGCTCTGCTGCCATAACCAGCGGTCGGGGTCCACGGTGTGTGGCACGGGTGGCAGGCAGGGTCTCTCAGGGAATTTTGTGTAAGGCGGCTGGTTACCACAGGTGATGGCCTGGTTGGGGCGTTCAAAGTTGTAGAAGTGGACATAGCGTTGATTGACTTCCACCGTGCTGACAAGATCTACCGGGCGTTCGATCAACTGGCATTCGTATTTGAAACTGCGGTGGTAGCGTTCGACAAAGGGATTTTCCCGAAGGGCATCGGGACGATGTTATCGGGGCGCTGAGGCGGACAAACTTTGGGTTCGATCCCCAAACACTGCAGGAAACGCAGTAGTGGAGAGGGAAAGTCCTTGGCTGTCCAACTCCCCACCCAGCGAGTGTCTCGGTCCAGTTTTAAAGGAAAACACCCCTATAGGTAGGGGTGTTGGTGGATTTCCTGATGGTTTATTCTCTATTTACTGGGGGTACACTCCAGGCTGGTCGAAACTTATACCCATATGCATGATATATGCCATGCTGGACAGATCAGATTGCGGTTGTAA
>CAYTDB010000245.1:0-3835 GCA_964436455.1 uncultured Anaerolinea sp.
GAGTTCACGCCACCAGGAAATAAGGTTTGTGCTTCTTGAAATAACCCAACTGATTTTTCAATGTTCATAATTGGCTCCAAAAAAATTTATAGGTTGGCAGGTTGTAACGTTTCAACGTTTAAACTTAAAAACTTGAGAACGCGTTCTACAGCCAATTCCCCCGAATGAATGCAGTCAGGGATACCAATGCCGTGATAGCCGTTGCCAGCCAGCGCCAAACCAGGATGTTTCTCCAGAGATATATCAATCTGTTTGAGAATTTCGGGATGACCGAGATTGTATTGCGGCATGGCTTTATCCCACATGAAGACGCGGGAGAAGAGTGGCTCGGCGGTGATGCCAAGCGTCAACTTCAATTCTTCCTTTGCAACGTCAAGCAATTCGTTTTCATCCCACGGAATATCCTGCCCTGCACGACCAATGAACATACGAATGAGAGCATAGCCTTCAGGCGCGCGGTGCGGGAATTTGGTTGAAGTCCACGTGCAGGCGAGGGCTTTGCGTCCTTCACGGCGCGGAATGACATAGCCGTAACCGTCCAGTTCGCGGGGAACATCACTCAAACGATAAGCAAGAGAAACGGTCGCGGTCGTGGCGTAGGGAATGCTTTGGAGTGTGGAGCCAAGTTCAGGGTCGAATGAGGCGAGTAATTGTCCGCTGATGTAGGCGGGAGTGGCGAGGATGATTCCTTCAGCGTCAAGTGTTTCGGTGTGAAGTGTCACGTTCCACGTTCGATGTTCCATGTTACGGGTAATGGAGGTGACACGAGTACTGAGTCGCAAATCGACGTTTGACTTTAGACGTTCGACCAATGCTTCGACAATTTCAGCCAGCCCCGTAGTGGGTGTAAGAAACGCGGAACGCGAACCTTGAACCTTTTGTCCATTGGCGTTCATCTTTTTGCGCATTTCGATGGCGCCGCGCGCGAGGCTGCCGTATTTAGTTTCGAGATCGCGCAAGTAAGGGAACGTGGAGGCGAGACTGAGTTGATCGCCGTCGCCCGCGTAGATGCCAGACATGAGCGGCTCGATGAGATTCTCATACGCCTCACGCCCCAGCCGACGGCTGACAAACGAGCCGAGAGATTCATCGCCGCCTGCCCCAGTTTTATCGGGGTTGAGGCGATGGGGTGGAAGGAGGAAGTCGAGCCCCATACGGGTTTTGCCAAACCATGAAATGAGACGCGAGCGCAGAATGGAGGGGATGTCCGATGGAATCATCATGGCGAGACCTTCGGGCAGCGGCAACAAACGACCTTTGTTCAGGACATACGTGTTCTTTTTGTTTTGATTCGTGCCGTGCAAGCGCTCGTCAAGACCGAGCTCCTTGCACAACGCCACGCCCCAGGTTTTGGATGCAAGGAAGGTGTCGGGTCCGCCTTCGATGATGAATTGACCATCATCAAAAGCGACGCGGTCCGTGGTGATCTTGCCACCCCATTGTGAAGCAGACTCAATCAAAGTGATGTGCGCGTCGGGAATATTTTTCTGTGCATAATAGGCGGCGGAAAGACCTGCGATCCCGCCGCCGACAACGACGATTCGATTCATAGCCAACCTGCTTCTTTCGCCTTTTCGCGGATCAAACCTGCCAGCCCATCGATCATTTCTGGTGCGGTGTTGAGCATTTCGATGCGTTCGAGATGAATGCCAAGCGACTTGGCAAGATTTTGATAGACGATGTCAATGTCGTACAGAATTTCAACATGCTCGCAGACGAAGCCAATGGGACAAAGTAGAATATTTTTTTTGCCTTGTGCCACAAGGCGTTCGATCACTTCGCCTGCGTCGGGCCCGAGCCAGGGGATGGTGGAAATGGCGGCAGATTGGAATGCAAACTCATGCGGTTGTAAGCCGAGTTTTTTCATCACCGCTGAGACGGTTTCACGCAGTTGCACGGGATAGGGATCATTCCATTCCAGGATCTTTTCGGGCAGGCTGTGCGCGGTAAAGATGACGGGAACATCCGCGCGGATTTCCTTGGGGAAGCGTTGAAGTGCATCACGAACGCGTTCCGCAAGTGCATTGATGTATCCCGCATCCAAATGCCAGTTTTCAATGCGGGAAAATACAATCGGCGAGCTGGCTTCTTCGAGCCGCTGGTAATACGCGCCGATGCTCATGCGCGAATAATGCGGCGCCATAACCACGCCCACCGCCTTCTCAATTCCTTCCGCTTGCATGTTCGCCAGCGCATCCTTGATGAAGGGATGCCAGTGACGCATTCCGATGTAGACTTTGAATTGACCACCATTCTTGTTCAACACAGACTCGAGCGCGTCTGCCTGTGCTTGGGTTTGCTCCAGAATGGGGGAACGTCCACCGATCTCACGGTAGCGTTCGCGTACTTCGTGGATGATCTCCTGCGAAGTGGGACGATAGCCACGCACATCCAGGAGGTATGGCTCAACATCCTCCAGTTTATTGGGACCTCCATATGCCATTACCAATAATCCGATCATAGATGAGGAGCCTTCCATTTTTTGATGATTTTTTCAAAGGGCGGTTTTATCTTGTTTGCGTTGAAAGGAAACCAGCCCAACTCCGCACGGACAGCCTGCTCCTTAAGTTCAGTCGAGCCCCAGACAAAGGTTGCACCCAGTACGCCAACGGCAACAGACAACCAATCCGACGAAATGAAGAGGGATGCAAACACGATGAGGAACCCCAGACCCATCATATAGGGCCACCATAGGTAGCCCAAGTATCGTTCACCGCGGATGACAAGCGGAAACCCCAGTCCGATGATTAGCAGGGTCGCCATACCGATGATCAATCCAAAAGCGTTCATGGTGTTCGCTGTCCAGTGATCTGTGAGCCCGCTGGTTCGCGATTGAGCAGGTCAACCGTCGTCGCGGAGGAATGTTCTTTGAGAATTCGGGCATGGCGCGGGTTGTTTGGATTGGCGGGAGCATGTCCATGCTTGATGCGGTTTTGCTGCCGTGTGAATTCAAGCGCATCCCACAGAAGAGTGATACCTGTGATGCCGAAGGCAGTCTTCAACAACAGGTTGTCCACGATCAATGAGAGATATTCCAGCGAAACACCCAGGACAATCGCCGCCACCGTTGGAACCCAAATCGTCCGTGAAGAAGCTTCGATCTTACGAACAGCCACATGACCGACCCATATGCTCAGGAAAGCAGTGGCGGCAGCAATGAGACCAAGCCAATTCATCAGATCTTCGCCTTCTCAAAAGAAAATTCATGCACCATATCCACAACCGCTTTGACACTATCAACGGGCGTGTGCTGCAAAATGCCATGACCCAGATTGAAGATGTGACCAGGTCTGCCGTCCGCGCGGCGCAACACGTCATGGACACGCGCTTTGAGTTCAGGGAGAGGCGCGAAGAGCGTGATGGGGTCAAGATTCCCTTGCGCGGCGACATCCTCTCCGAGCAGGGACCAGCCGTCATCAAGCGGGATGCGCCAGTCGAGTCCGATCACGTCACCGCCCGCGCGTTTCATCAACGGCAGCAGTGTCGTCGTGTTCGTCCCAAAGTGGATGACAGGCACGTTCATTGCCTGCGCGGCTTTGAGCAGTTTTTGCGAATATGGCAACACGAAGGTCTCATAATCAGACGGACTGAGCGCGCCGACCCACGAATCAAAGACCTGCACTGCCTGCGCCCCCGCGCGGATTTGCGCCGTGAGGTAATCGCTGAACACATCTGCGAGTTTATCCATCAACGCATGAAAAACTTCGGGCGCGGAATACATCATCGTTTTGGTCTTGAGAAATTCGCGCGACGAGCCGCCTTCGATGATGTAGGATGCGACCGTGAATGGCGCGCCGCAGAAGCCGATAAGCGGCGTGTCCGTGAGTTCCCTGCG
>CAYTDB010000246.1:0-3610 GCA_964436455.1 uncultured Anaerolinea sp.
GTAACTACCTCCGCCACCCTAAGCGGACTCTCCGCTGAAACCGTTTCCGCGTTGAAAGTTTATAGCCCATGACAACACTTCCATCGCCATCCCTGGCGAATACAAACAAACGTCTGTTTGCCATGCTTGCCCTTGCCGCAATTGCATGGCTGGTCGCTTACACGTCATCCAACCTCTTGCAAATTGGATTGCCTACGGTCTCTTGTCCCTGCCACAAGGGTCGCATCTGGGCGAGTCGCTTGCCTTCTTTTTCTACGATGTTCCAAAAATCCTTCTGCTCCTAAGCGGAATGATTTTCTTCATCTCGCTATTGCAAACCTTCATTGACACGCAAAAGGTACGCCTGATGGTTGAGAAACGTGGCGAGGGGATCGGCAACATTATGGCAGCAATTTTTGGAGCCATCACTCCATTCTGTTCCTGCTCATCGGTTCCGCTTTTTATTGGGTTCGTGCAGGCGGGCATCCCAATGGGCATCACCTTCTCATTTCTCATCACATCACCTTTGATAAATGAAGTTGCCTTCGTGCTGTTGATCGGGTTGTTCGGCTGGAAGGTCGCATCGCTGTACCTGATCTCAGGCATCACCATCGGCACCCTCAGCGGACTCATCCTCGGGCGGATGAAACTGGAACGCTATGTGGAAGGCTTTGTCTACGATATCAAACCGCAAAAAAGCAGCGGGCAAGTATTGGAAGAAAAACCCACATGGAGCGAGCGCGTCAACCGTGCGATTGAAAGCACCCGCGAGATCGTCCGTAAGGTTTGGCTGTTCGTCATCGTGGGAATTGGCATCGGCGCATTCATCCACGGCTTTGTACCGCAGGATGCGTTGACAGATATCATGGGAAAAAGCGCCTGGTGGTCTGTGCCTGTTTCCGTGCTTCTTGGCATTCCCCTCTACTCCAACGCTGCTGGAATTATTCCAATCGTAAGTGCCTTGCTCTCAAAAGGTGCATCGCTTGGCACAGCGCTGGCATTCATGATGTCGGTCGTCGGTCTGAGTCTGCCCGAAGCGATCATTCTCAAGCGCGTGCTCAAGACACCATTACTCGTCATATTCTTCGCCGTGATCGCAACGGCGATCATCCTCACTGGCTATATGTTCAATTGGATTTTATAAAAACCCTCACCCTAACCCTCTCCCAATGGGAGAGGGGATTCAAAGGAGAAAACATGTTAACCATCAAAGTTCTAGGTTCAGGCTGTGCAAATTGCAAACGTTTGGAGCAGATAGCGCACAAAGTCGTCTCAGATATGGGCATCCAAGCCGAAGTCATCAAAGTGACCGAGTATCCCGACATCATGGCATACAACGTTCTTGCCACCCCTGGTTTGGTCATCAATGAAAAGCTCGTCTCTTCGGGACGCATCCCAACACCCGCCGAGGTCACTAACTGGGTGGCGGACGCGCTCGAGACTGCATAAATATTTCGCCGTTCTCTTTCAATAGAACCATCACAAAGAGGTTGTCATGACACAGGAACAAAGCACCACCAAGAAACTTTCCTCCCTCGACCGCTACCTGACCTTGTGGATCTTTCTCGCAATGGCAGTGGGCGTGGGAATCGGTTTTCTCTTTCCGAGAGCTGTTGCAGACTTCAACAAAGCCGTGTCCATCGGCACGACCAACATTCCCATTGCCATCGGTTTGATCCTGATGATGTACCCGCCGCTGGCAAAAGTCCATTACGATGAACTGGGTGACGTGTTCCGCAACTGGAAAATTCTCGGGCTCTCACTCGTACAGAACTGGGTCATCGGTCCCGTTTTGATGTTTGTTCTTGCCATCATCTTTTTGCGCGGCTACCCTGAATATATGACCGGGCTCATTCTCATCGGTCTCGCACGCTGTATTGCGATGGTCATTGTATGGAACGAACTGGCAAAAGGCGACAACGAATACGCGGCGGGACTGGTCGCTTTCAACAGCGTCTTTCAAGTCCTGTTCTATAGTATGTATGCCTATGTGTTCATTACGGTCCTGCCCACATGGTTCGGCATGACAGGCAACATCGTGGACATTACCATCGGCGAGATCGCAAAGAGCGTGTTCATCTATCTTGGCATCCCATTCATCGCAGGCTTTCTGACGCGTTTCTTCCTAGTCCGCGCAAAAGGCAAGGACTGGTATCACAAGGTCTTTGTCCCCAAAATCAGCCCAATGACCTTGATCGCCCTGCTCTTCATCATTGTGGTCATGTTCTCACTCAAAGGTGATGTGATCGTGGAATTGCCGCTTGATGTCGTCCGTATTGCCATTCCCCTCTTGATTTATTTCGTGGTGATGTTTCTCGTTTCATTCTTCATGGGGTGCATGATCGGAGCGGACTACTCCAAGACCGCCACACTTTCATTCACCGCTGCAAGCAACAACTTTGAACTGGCAATCGCGGTTGCAGTCGCTGTCTTTGGCATTAATGCGGGTGCGGCTTTTGCGACGGTCATCGGTCCTTTGATCGAGGTCCCTGTGATGATCGGTTTGGTAAATGTGGCGTTCCTCTTTCAAAAGAAATATTTCGCCAAGAAGGTATCATCCACTATCTGAAATTCCCGCTAGATTTCCCCGATCAAGCAAAGTCCCTGCCAATTGACAGGGACTTCGTTTTTCTTTATTCAACTTTATCTTACTCGGTAGTTTTCTTTGCAGCGGTCTTGCGAGCAGAAGACTTGCGTTTTGCAGGTTTTTCCACAGGCTCTTCAACAACAGCCACTTCCACCATTTCTTCATCTTCGGCATCTTCTTCCATATCGAAGTCTTCGATACCTGCCGGTTCATACGTGAAGAACTGATACAAAGCCACCGCCAGAAGCGAACCAATGAACGGACCTACAAAATAGATCAGATAGAACATCATATTCTGATAATCCAGTTTGCCCACTTCGAGCGCGGATGTGAAGATTGCAGGACCAAACGACCGCGCCGGGTTCATTGACGCACCGGTGAGAGGTCCTCCAGCCATGATGGCAATTGCGTATGTCATACCAATCACCCAGCCTGCAGAGGAACCTGCCTTGCCACCCACAACCACATGCAGGATCGTATTGACAAGAAAAAATGTCAGCAGGGCTTCAAGGCCCAGTGCGTAGTATACATACTCAGACCCAAGCAATCCGCTCGTTGCAGCGCCGGAAAACGCATCTGCGCTAAGCGGAGTCAGGAACGTACGAAGCAGAAATGCAGCGACAACAGCGCCCGAGAACTGGGCAATCCAATACACAATTGCCTCAACCCATTTAATCGTGCCGTTGACAGCAAGTCCCAGAGTGACTGCCGGGTTAATATGTGTGCCTGATATATAACCAAACGCATACACAAATACAGCCAGGGTCAAACCATGCGCCAGTGCGATCCCCAACAACCCCATGCTTTGTCCATAAATTCCCGCCGCCGCGCCCACGAACACCAGCGCGAACGTTCCAATGAACTCTGCCACAAACACCTTCGGATTAAACATACCATCTCCTTTTAATTTTGAATACAGTTCTTAAACCCCAAATTTGTTGAAAGGCTACGCTCACATTCAGTATAGTTGTACTCCCCCGCGATCAAAAAACAAAACGGGCTGAACGATTCCAGCCCGTTCATCTCCAAAGCAAATCGTTTTTA
>CAYTDB010000247.1:0-3588 GCA_964436455.1 uncultured Anaerolinea sp.
TCGTCCGCATTACATGATCAAGGGTCAGATCATACACCGGCATTGCTTAGGGTGTTCAACATATGCGAAAGTGCCGCAGTGACAGCAGGATGTTCCACTTCAAAATGGTCAATCGCATCCTGTAACCGACCCAGAAGCGTTGTAGGGTTATCCTGAGCGGGGTCAAGAAATTGCTGTATTTCCGCATTGAGAAGGCGAAGCATTTCACGCCCCTTTTCGTCCACGGATTTGGTCCGCTCGAGTTCGTCATGAAGCTGTTGCAGAAGTTCGCGAAGTTTTTGGTCTGTCATGGGTCACTCTCCTTTCGGCAGTTTTCCTGCTTCTATTTTACAACTTTTTTGCATGCGCAGCATATCTCTCAACCCCATGGGCACAAATTGCATCTACCTGACAGAGAAATCGTGTTATATATGGTATGGATCATCCAGTAGAATATTGGAGTTCCGCCGCGTTCAGCAATCGTTTTCATGCTACGGTGATTACCAGGGCTTTGCCCGTATCAATCTTTTGCCGCACAACCGTACACATCATCAAGAAAGGATGACTTTATGGGACTCTTTGGATTTGGAAAAAAGGCTGGTAAAAATGTTCCCGCGCTTTCAGCGGAGGAGATTCGTCAGCGAATTCTTGGGTTAAACCGCGATTCGGCCCCTTATCAAATCCTTGACGGCACTTCTCAAAATGTGGATCTGATCGCTGAATGGAAAATCGTGGATTCAAAATGGTATGAACTCTTTGCAAAAGCAAATATTACAAAGGTATTCCGTATATACATGAAGTTCGACGCAGTAAAACATGAAGTACGCGCAAAAGATGAAGAATATACTGTGGAATGGAAGGCTGGCATCCCGTCGCTTTCCCTGTCCGCTGCAAAATTCCGGGGGCAGATGACTTCCGTTGAATTTGGAACTGCCTACGCCTTCACGGAGGAACTGGCTCCCGGTCAGGTTTACAAGTATCGCTTCAGCACCAACGAGATCAAGAAGCCGATCCAGGAAGCGGTAAGCGCCTGCGGGTGGAGTTATAAAGGCATTGCCTTTGGAAAATTTTGATCTTCAATACAACAACTCACGATCTGCCTGCTCAATCTCTTCATAAATTTTCTTCACTTCATCCTTCATCTCGGCAGAAATTCCAGCTGTCTGCGGGATGAACTTGACCATATCCTTTGCCTGGCGCAGGATGTCTTTGACGTTGGCGATATAGGAAAAATCAGATTTGCCGAGTCCTGTTGTAGGGACCGGCAAGTCGCGGGCTTGTTGGATCAGTTTTCGGGCGCGTTTGACGCGTTCTTCCGCGGGGATGAGTTTTGCCACGGGTAGTATCTCCTTGTCTTTGTCATTATAACTTTTTGGGCAACGAATCGAAATGAACATATAATGTCTGCATGAGTACAGCGATTTTTCGCTTTCATGGCAGGCTGAACGACTTTCTGCCACGCGACCAACGCGGTAAAACAGTCACCGTTCAGTTCCGCGGACGGCAATCCATCAAGCATTTGGCGGAGTCGCTTGGGGCGCCGCATCCTGAGATCGGACGGGTACAGGTCAACGGTCGGGAAGGAGGCGTGAACGACATCACACAGGATGGCGATCAGGTGGAATTACATCCAATTGAGAATGGGCTTCCCATTGAGCCGAGATTCCTATTGGATTGCCATCTTGGACGGCTGACAGCTCACCTGCGCATGTTGGGATTCGATTGTACTTATCAAAACGATTTCGACGATCAGACTATGACGGATATTGTTGCACAGGAGGGACGCATCCTTCTCACCCGCGACCGACGTCTGCTGATGCGAAAAGTCATCGAGCATGGATACTGTCTGCGGTCACTGGATTCGTTCGAGCAGTTGACGGAGACAATTAATCGCTTTGAATTGGCGGATTTGATCCATCCCTTTCATCGCTGTATCCGGTGCAACCATCCATTGGAGCCGGTTGAAAAAGAGAAGGTGCTTGAACGTCTGGAGCCACTGACGCAAAAATATTTCGATGAATTTCAGATCTGTCCTGTCTGCGAACAGATCTACTGGAAAGGATCGCACTTTGACAGGATGCAGGAACTCATCGAGAAAGTTTCAAATGTGGAGAAGAGAAAATGAAATACGTTCGCTGGCTGTCGATTTTGGCGGGGATCGTGGTGGGTTATGTAGCTTTATCCTGGCTTTACACCACGATAGTGATCAACCGTGCCCGTGCAGACGGTCTCTATTCATCTGCCGAGACAGGGATGCTGGCGCTCACGGACAAACACTATGCGCCCGACCATGAGGTGGTCATATCCTATGCCGGACCCAACGAGGCACACGGCAAAAAACCATACGTCTGGTACGTAATTGCAGAGGTGCGTGCATCCTCCCGCGCGGACGGCTCTGAAATGGGGCACAACGGATGCGACGCCCCTGGCACATTCTTCGTGCAACTCAAGGATGGCAACTGGGTTCACATCCCGGAAGGTTTTTACACAACCTTTATGACTTCATGGCTGGAAACATTTAACCTGGCTGGTGAGGGAGTGGTTACCCCGTCCACTGACCTGCTGAGCGGACCGACGAAATTTTGTCGGTGATTCCGTGCCCTCCTTGTAAAACGGCCGACTGTGGAAGAGGCGATTACGAGTTTCTAATTGTCTTCTGAATTAAGAGAATAGAAAGGCAGATGAGACATTCTCTTCCGCCTTTCCATATTTTCCCCGGGGCTTTTAGCCACCTAAACTCAATCCGTTAGTAATTTCGACACAGAAATCTGTGGCTGGTTTCATGAAAAATAATTTTATCAGATGTATAACATAACCATTGAGCAACAATGCAGTATTGATTTCCATATACCATTTTAGTTTTATTTGCAAAAGGAGGGCATGATCTTACGCAGTCGAAAAGTCACTTCAGGGAAATACTACGTGAACAATGCCCGGACCATTGCCCGCGAAGTAGTGGAAATCAATGATGATGCAATCACTTCCATCACCTATCATTTGGATACGGGAGCTTCAACTGGCAATCCCAGTGCATGTATGAAGCACCATTTCACCCATTGGGCATATCATGAAGACACACAGATGGAGATTGCATGGCTGCAACGGTACAAGATGTGAACTTTGGGGGAGGGCTGGAAGTTTGGCTGGATACAGACTGAGAGAAATTGCCTATTGTATTTGATTGAAATTTTCTGTATACTGATATAAGTAAATGCGACTTATTGTGTCGTATTTAGATTTATTCGTAGGTTTCTTTTTTGAAATACAGGAGGTGTTATCAGTCAACATACAAACATTGACAACGATAAGCTGGCAGTTCTGCATCATTCAACCCTATATGCTGCTCATATTTGAATTCACTCAACTTTAGATCAGGAGGTTTTACATGATTCGGTTTCAACGTTCCATTCGCGTCACGCGAGGCAATAATGCAAAAGCCCTGGAATGGGCAAAGGAAGTGTCCGATTACGTAAATGCCAAACAACCCAAAAGCAAAGTGCAAGCTTTTTCATCACGCTTCGGCGATATGAGCACGCTGGTCTGGCATGCGGATTTCGAAGACCTTGCGTCCCTGGATAAATTTCAGCAAACTCTTGGTGCAGATCCGGG
>CAYTDB010000248.1:0-3474 GCA_964436455.1 uncultured Anaerolinea sp.
TTGCAACAACGCGACTGTAAGCAGCAAGTTGTTCGAATTTCAAGATAAGTTCAACTTGTCCGCCAGATGAAAGGTGCTTTTCCGCAATTGCGCTTTCCGAAAAACATAGACCAGCAGCAATACTGAAAATCCCCGCACAGATGTGGTAACCGTGATCAGGTTATGTAACAACTGACGTCCGAGTTTTTTCCAAGGAATCTGAAATCCGATGGGATCGCGCGGGTCAGACGGATAATATGGTCTTTGACGCCCAGCACACATACTCCTTTGCTTGCCCAGCCTTTGTCAACCCGGTTATGCAATGGATGTAACCATTATCTGGCATGGTGAATTGAAGTCATCCGGTCCACAGTCAGGGTAATAGTTGGCTGCAAAAATTGATTGACACCAGGTGAAAAATTACTGATAAGGGATATCCTCAAATTTCTCCCCATAGAACGCAAAAAGGGTGTCGTTGGCCACTTCAAAACCATGTCTGTACAGTATCTCAAACTCATCAGGGGCAAGCCGCCGGATGGTTGTCGGGAATTCCTCTGCACGTTTCACATCTGCCAGTTTTAGGTGATTTTCATGCGCGGAGTTGACAGCGGTCAATCCGTCAGTATTGTGTATTATCGCGTCTCGTGTATTCCCCAACTGAAGGAAAACACCCTGATCCTCGTGATTAAGAATTCTTTCCAGGATCGCGCGTGACCTAAGTGAACGGACCTGATCCATCATGATGCCCGTCACCATGCGGAAGAGAGCCTTATAACCAAGCTTGTAGGGTTCAGATTTTGCCCTCCCTGCACCGTCGCTTACGATAAAAAATTCGATATCCTCGTGCCAGCCTTTGATGAAATCGTGCAATCCCTCCAGACCATGATTGTCATACACGCCACCATCCCAGAGATGAATGGTTCGATAAGGAGGCAGGATGGTTTCCTTTTGCAGGCTTGCATCAGGATCGACAACTCTATCTTCAACAGGTGCTCGTTCCTTATACCGATACCATGAATATCTGTCCGACTGCATCACGAGAGGACCAATCAAGATCGGAAATCCTGCTGAGGCCGCCAGCGCATCACTCAGCGGAGTGTCGGCCGGGTCGGCGTAGCCAAATACATAATCCCCCATGCGAAAGCGTTCAAATCGCCAATTCTTCCCGGTCTCATAACAGGTTGCATTGATCATCCAACGCGGCTGTTTGGGTAATTCGCGGAGTGGGATGGTAATGCCCCAGTGGGATTGAAGCAGGGCAGACAGATCGTCTGCGCGCGTCTCAAGAATCTTGAGCGGCGAAAGCAATCCACGCAAAATCAGGGCAGTTTGCAGGTCCTTGGAACTGAGAATCTCACGGGCTTTGTTGACGATTCGTTCCAGATAGTCGGCGCTGCCGGGCCATTGAAATTGGTTGAGTGCGTAAATCAAACCGACGCAAAGGCTGCCGCCTGACACCGTTGAGATCACGGTCACTTCCTCAAGGTGTTTCTCTTTCGCAAGCCTCGCCAAAACGCCAAGGTGAAAAACAGTGGCCCGGTATCCACCACCTGAAAGAGCAAGCCCGATCTTCATGGCATACCTACCTTTCCCTTATAGGGTTCATAACCGGATGGGATGAAGAAACACAATCCATATGATCATCGAACGCTGTCCAAATTCAACTGTCTGTATTGCCCGCAAAATATTCGCGTCGCAGGAAGCGTGCCGAACCCGGTTTGAAATAATCGGCCTGCCATGTAGGGTTTTCAATGAGAAAGTTTGGCTTCCATTCCGTATTGCCATTTTCTTTTGCGATCTTAACAGCCTCACGAAAGGCATAATGTGAATACAGACGCATGAATTCGCCCAGGTAAATATCAGCCACACGTTTGTCGTTGCGGATCAGAAGCATGTTTTCATTGTTGGCATTGGTGCTTGCGCCGCTGAAATTGGCTGAGCCGGTTATTACGATTGGGTTCTTTCCCAACGGATCCACCAGCATGTATTTCGTGTGGATGTAGCGGACGTTCGCCTCCTTGGTTAATTTACTGCGCTCCTTGAGCCAACGATCAAAGCTGTTGGTGACGATGTTATTCCCGACTGCAACGACCACATTGGGCAGGCGGCGGATGCGACGGATGTCGATCTTGCCTTGAGCCAGACCACTGCCGTTCCCCTCCTTTTCCATCAATGCAAATCGCAGCACATCATCATTCTGTTCGTAGACCCGCTTAAACAGTTGATCCATGCCAAATGCGAAGGTCATAAACAATCCCTTTTTCGCTCCATTGGCAATGCTTGCATACCATTTGAGAATGGAAAGCCCTGAATGAGGGGAAAATACTGCACGGAGATCATCTTTCCATTGATCGGGTGGATTGGGATTGTTCAGCGCCATCCAGTCTCTTTCCACAGCCGCCTGCGGGTTTTCCTTCAATTCATTCCAATATTTGAGATAGGCAGAAGCGATGGTTTTGTCTTCCACAACGTGACCAAGATTGGAATGACCGAAGATCCCATTTTCTGTTAAATTGGTTGAGCCAGTCCAGACCGCAATGGGTTTGCCCTTCCTCGATAACACAAAAAATTTATTGTGCATGATCTTGCCAACCGTGCGGGGCCGGCAGATCGCTGTAATCTTTGCCGCCTTAATGGCAAGCTCGTTCTTATCCTTTGGTCCATTGCCCGGGATGCCATCATAGAGTATGTTGACTTTTGCTCCTGTGTCTGCCACCGCTTTGATCGTTTCCAATACGTCAGGCCATTGAAACTCATAGATGGCGCCATGAAGTTCAAAGTCGGAACCTTGAGCCCGAGTGACAAACGCTTTGAAAGCCTCCAATAAACCACGTGCAAGCCACTGGTAGGCTGCATCCTTCTCGGCCTGGGTCTTCAGCTGCTCGGGTGATTGATTTAGAAAACGCCTGGTGTATTCTTGTGAACCAACCGCGCCTCGATTGAAAAACACCGAGTGTTGTTTTGACAACTCAGACTCGGTCTTTATGCGAACAGCAACCCTGTCCTTTTCCTTAAGCTTGTCCGGTTTTCCGTACAGTGGAACGACCGTATAGGTATATTCATGATCAGGTTTGGCACTGTAATCTGACCACTGAAAGGATTGGAAGGGGTGTTCCCGGCTTGAGACCTGCCCGCCGGGTCCCAAGCCGGGATCGGTTGCCTGGAAAGTCTTCATACTTTTGAGCCAGAAACGCTCATCTTCGGTATGATCATCTCGTCGGATGGCAAACCCAAGGCAGCCCTTCCTGGCTTCATCGGACAGATCGAATCCGAGCAGGATAACATGTGTTCCGGCGATGGCATTCACGGTAATCCCGTTTAACGTTTTCCTTTTGCGCATGCCATAACTCCTCTCTTTTTATTCCGATAGAATCATTATAGGCATTTCACAATCGAAATTCAACCGACAATTTTTAATTACCACTACCAGGGGAATCGGTAAATCCTGGTTATCGTAGATCCTGATAACCGAGATCGATCATCCACTGGCATAGA
>CAYTDB010000249.1:0-3468 GCA_964436455.1 uncultured Anaerolinea sp.
CCAACCTTCGCCAGCGGATGTTTTTGCGGGCTTGCCAAGTCTACGACGGCTTCGATAGCGGTGTTGATGAATTCGGCGGTGAAGACCATCGTCACTGTGAGAATGATCACTGCCCAGTCACGTGCGGGCAATCTCAGCCAGAATGCGAGAGCGAACACAACCGTTGCAATCACCGCATGGATCCAGGCATTGTGCTGGGTCTTGAGTACATGCCCCCAGCCGTGAAAGGCATGACCGAAGGACTCGATGCGGGAGTTGATGAATTGTTTGAAGGTCATGGTTTTACGGAGTACGTACTACGAATTACATACTTATTCTTCACGAATTTGAATATTACCCAAACCAAGTTGGGTTAATATTTCACGCTGTGCCTTCCACATCCTTGCCTTCTCTTTCACTTTGGCGTGATCGTGACCAAGCAAATGCAGCACACCATGCACCACCAGCAATTGCACTTCTGATTCCAAGGGATGACCAGCCTTCCTGGCGCTTTTGGCGGCATAAGGCAGGGAGATGATGATGTCACCGATATAACGCGCACCAGTTTCCGGGTCGATCTCTGACCCGTCAAGTTCTGAACCGTCTATTTCAGAGGCGGGGAAGGAGAGCACGTCCGTCGGCGCGTCGATCCCGAGATAGTCCCGGTTCAGTTCCTGGATTTTTGAGTCGTCGGTCAATACGATGGTGAGTTCTGAATCAAGTGACTGGGATTGATGCAAAAGCGCGGCGTTCACTGCACGCTCGATCAATTCGTTGGAAAATTTTTTTTCTGATACGATGGTGACCATTTTGCTGGGATTAACCTTGCACCCTGCGCGGTATTGTTGTAACGTCCTCGCTCGCCGGGGAATCTTTGGGATAGGCAATGCGCGGGTGATGTGCGCCTTTGAGGATGGTGACAAAGGCATCGGTGACAATGCCCAAATCTTTGAGGGTTAAATTCGTTTCGTCAAATTGACCCTGCTTCTGTGCAGTTTCAATGGTGGAAAGCACTAGTTTGCGGATCGATTCTTCATCCTGCGGGTGCTCGGCACGAGCGCGCGCCTCGGTGCCGTCTGCGAGCATTAGCAACGCGGTTTCGCGCGAACGCGGGCGTGGACCCGGATAACGGAAATTACTGATATCCACCTTGGATGCATCGCCACCCGCGGCTTTGACCGCCTGGCTGTGCTGGTACCGCGTAACCATCGTGCCATGATGTTCGAGGATGAAATCATCGATGCGGCGCGGCAAACGATGCTTGCGTGCCAGCGCGACTCCGTCCGTAACATGGGCGATGATCGCCTTGGCACTTTCGGTGGGATCGATATCGTCATGCGGATTGAGGCTTTCGGCTGCCTGGTTCTCGATGAAGAAGGATGGGTTAAGCGACTTACCCACATCATGGAACAAGGCGCCAACACGCGTAAGTAGTGCATCTGCGCCGATCAACTCGGCAGCCTGTTCGGCAAGGTTGGCAACCTGCAAACTGTGTTGATAAGTGCCGGGAGCATTACGCAAAAAGAATTGCAAAAGGGGGAAATCAGAACGAGATATTTCAATAAGCTGCAGGGCTGTGGTAAGACCCAGTGTTTGGGCAAGGAAGTATTGCAGCAACAAAGCGATACCCAATGAGGCGAGTCCGCTGAGAACTGCCGCGCCAGAAAGCTGCAACATGGCAATCCCGTCCAGTTGTTCAAAGGGCAGTCTGAAAGCGATCAATATGATCATCCCGGCAACGGTGGAAGCCATGCCAGCCTGAAAGAATGACCACACTCGACGCGCTGAGCCAAGCACAAGCACACCAACGAGCGAAGAAAAAAGATAATAAGGCATCAGAGCGAAAGTATTTGGCATCGCATAAGGCACCAGCAATGAGATCAGCACCGAAAGGATGATGCCTGATTCCAGCCCGAACAGAGTTGAGATTAAAAATCCCAAGGCCGGGATGGGTACTGCATACGGCAGCACAGTCCGGTCAGGGAGAACAAGACGCGCACTTACAATGAACAGGATAAATAGCAAGGCAACGATCACCAGACTACGCGCATCCTGCAGGAATCGCAAGCGCCGCCGTGTGAAATAAAGCGTTGCCAGCAATGCCAGTGTCAATACCAGCGCACCCGCACCGGCGTACTCCTTCCAGGTGCTGGATTGTTCGATCAAGCCCAGTTCCTGCAACGCCTCCAGTTGCGGCGCGCTGATGATCTGTCCGCGCAGGACGATGGTCTCTTCTGCCTTGTATTGCTGGATGATGGGTTCCACCGCTTCTTGCGCGGACTGTCTGGCTACTTCTGTCAAATCAGCCGAATACACGCTGTTGGGTGCTACGAATGCAGAGACAAGTTCCACCACGATGGCAGCCTGGTCTTCGTTAAGCGCAAGACTTACCAGCGAAGAAACGCTCCTTCGGGCAGAATCAAGATCGATGTCACGAATGGTGCGGCGCATCATCTGTTCCAGCACGCTTAATGACTCTTGCTGGATGGCATCCCAGCGTGCGGGGGGCATTTCCAGAATTTGTTGTATGGTTTGTGGTTTGATTGCTATATCGCTCAGTGAGACGATATCCGATGCTTTTTGCTCGGGCGTGGCATTGACGTCGTCGCGCACCAGTGTAATGTATTGCAACGCGGCACGCAGGCGTTCAAGTTGTTTACGTGCAATGGACTGGTCGGACGGGGCATAGACCGGCAGAACAGATCCCTCTGCTGCAAGACGCGCTTCCTCCGTGCGTACCTCGCTGATGTATTCTATATCCTGTGGAGCCTGAAAGTCGCTCGGCGAGACATCACCCTCTTTCAATGCTATTGCCATCGGGCTGGTAAGGGATTGCAACATCAACGCCCCATAAGAAATGATGCTCACCAGGAAGAGTAATATGATCTGAAGCGTGCGAAGACGCGACGATGTTTGCTTATGCCGCGCGGATACGATTGCCATCCTATTGTTGCAGCAGTTCCCGCACGGTGGCGCTGATCTTGTCGTTGGGTGCGCGCCCCGCCACCTTGCCCATGACGATCTTCATCACCTTGCCCATATCAGCCATTGAGGATGCACCGGTCTCTGTGATGGCGGCTCGAACGATCTCCTTCAGTTCATCTTCAGGCATGGCTTTTGGGAGAAAGACTTCAAGTACTGTGATCTCGGCTTCGTTGGCTTCGATCAGGTCGACACGATTGGCTTTCTTCGCCTCCTCCAGCGACTCGCGTCGGTTCTTGACCTCCTTTTGAATGAGGTTCACCACCGCCATATCGTCGAGTTCGATTCGCTTATCCACTTCCGCCTGTTTGACCGCGGCGAGCACCATCCGCACCGTGCGTTTACGGACCTCGTCGCTGCTCTTCATGGCGTCTTTCAGGGAATCATTGAGTTGCTTTTTGATGTTCATACAAATAATTATACTAGAGGTAAAGGGTCAAAATTAAATGTCTCGCGCGAGGATGGGGCACAGGGCAATCGCATCTAAATTCCTGTACAAGCACCTTG
>CAYTDB010000250.1:0-3457 GCA_964436455.1 uncultured Anaerolinea sp.
GTATTTTTTCTGTTCATGATTTTTTCCTTTATTTCTTGAAATTGTATAGAATTGGGTTTTTACTTACGGTGGGTAGTGGTTGAGTATTCACCTCCAGTTGAATAGTTCTTGTATGGATTGTTAAAACAGATAATTAAGATGTTATTAGTCTAATACAGTGAGCGCTTCCAAAACGCTTCAAAAATAACAAAAAATGACATCAAACAAAATGTGTTCATGATCTTCTCCTTATATATGGGTTGAAATGGATACATTATGTAACCTTTCTTTTATCGAACCGAACTGTGTTTCACCTTATAATCGTTCATAGTTTGAAATATTTACCTCCAAATGAAGATTTCGCGAAACATATAATTCCGATGATGTTAGTGTAGTATGGCGTGCGCTTCCAAATGGAAGCCATCTATCAAAAATTTCGAAGTGGGAGAAACTGGATTTAATTAATGCTCGATATATCTTTATTCGGCGGGGTCACCATTCGCTTGGATGGCCAGCCCATCAATAACTTCCGCAGTCAAACAGAGATCACCCTGTTGGCGTATCTGGCACACAGCGGACAACCCCACAACCGTGAAGAACTGGCTGATCTGCTGTGGGATACGGAGTCCACCAGGCAGTCACTTTCCAATTTACGAACCGTTCTAACTCGGTTGCGAAAGCACCTAGGGGATCATCTGGTCGTCACGCGAAAAACAATTGCGGTTGAAGCAGCCGTCCCTCAAAAAACCGATTCGGCTCGTTTCCAGTCCCTGCTGGCAGGCGTCGGCAAGGACAAGTCGGCAGGCTCCATCAATCAACTGTCGCAGGGGTTGGATCTGTACACGGGGGAATTCATGAGGGGCTTCTCCCTCCCGAATGCGCCGCGCTTCAACGATTGGCTGGTGATCGAGCAGGAACGCCTGCGACAACTCGCCTTATCTGGATATCGTCAACTGACCGACTGGCAGGAGGAACAGGGGAGTTTTACTGCCGGGATTCTCGCCGTCCAGCGATGGCTGACATTGGATCCTTGGGACGAAACAGCACAGCAAAAATTGATGCGTTTGCTTGCTTATGATGGGCGGACATCGGAAGCGTTAACGGTCTATGAAAAATACCGGGATCGTCTTCAGGATGAAATGTCCATCTCCCCGGAGCCAGACACCACCGCGCTGTATCACTCCATTCAAGATGGCTCCTTATCTACGCCAGTTATCACCTCTTCCCTGCCCCATAACCTGCCCCGCCCTCTTCTGCCTTTATTTGGCCGAAAAGAAGAACTTGCAAAACTCAACGAAACCCTGCTCAATCCCGAATACCCATTGGTGTCCGTTACCGGCATCGGCGGCATCGGAAAAACCAGCCTGGCATTGGCTGCCGGGCGGCAGTTGGTGGAAAAAGAAGAACATCCATTCCCCGATGGTGTCTGGTTCATTCCCTTGGAAAGTATCGAAAACGGCGCACCCGAAAAGGTCAGGGAGGAAGTTGCCGCCTTGATGGGGCAAGCCATGGGACTCTACTTTCATGCCGAAAGCGATCTCTGGACGCAATTGCTCGGTCAATTGACTGCAAAAAAAACTGCTCCTCATTCTGGATAATATCGAACAGTTCATCACAATCGCCTCTGACCTGACCATTGAACTGTTGGCGGCTTGCGAGGGCATTCGCCTGCTGACAACATCCCGCACCACATTGCCTTTAGCGGCCAGCCTCGCTTTCCCGCTCTCGGGCCTGGAAACTCCTGCAGACGATTCGGAGAATGCGCTGCAAAATGAAAGTGTGCGTCTCTTCGCCGAACGCGCGGTCCGCCTGCCGTCCCATTTTGATCTGGAAAAACATCTGGCCGAAGTAGTGGCGATCTGTCAATTTTTGGAAGGAATGCCGTTGGGCATTGAGCTGGCCGCAGCCTCAGTGGGGAAGCTACTAATGAGCGAGATCATGCCCGCATTAAAAAGCAATCTGCGGCTCATCAACTCCACCCGATATGATCTGCCTCCGCGGCAGCGTACGCTCCATGCTGTGTTCGAATATACCTGGCAGCTACTCGATCGTCGCGAGCAAGCCCTGTTGGTCAAGATCTCCGTTTTTCGTGGCGGCTTTACTCGTCAGGCGGCCGAAGCAGTCGTCCATGATACTGGCTACGGCTTGTACAATTTGCATCTCCACGCCTTGCTGAACCGGGATGAAACTGGACGATTCAGAATGCACCCGCTTCTTCGTCAACTGGCGGGTGAAAAACTAAGCGGCACAGAATTGAGGGAGACCCGCGATCGTCATGGTTCCTATTTCAGCGACTTGATAGGATCATACGAAACAGAACTGCGGGGCGGGATAGGCAAAGAAGCCTTGCAGATTATTTTCCCCGAGCAGGCAAATCTGCGTGCCGCCTGGGGACATGCAGTTCAAACAGGCCAATGGAGGTTGATTGAAAATTGTTTGGATAGCGCCCATTCCTTCTTCCAGCGTAAAGGTCTTTCTAGTGAAGAAAGATCGCTTGTGGATGAGGCGGTCCACACCTTGCAGCCTCTTGTAGAAACAGGGAATGTTCCCTTAACCAGTCTGCTCAGTCGGTTATTGACTTTGCAGGCAGAGGGGTATTACGGGCTGGCTAAATTTGAAGAGGGAATGAAAACAGCTGAGCAAGCCTGTGAACTGGCGCAAAGCGTGAAAGATGTGGGTCTTGAGGCACAGGCCAGGGTCGCCATAGCCCAACTTCTGTTTCGTGATCATGCCAAGGCTATATCTCAATTTGAACAAGTAGTCACTCTGGCGAAGATGGCTGAAGATCCTTTCCTCGAAGCGGATGGCTTGAGCCAAATTGGCAAGCACCTTTCATGGCTGGGGAAGCATGAACAGGCACGAAAATCATTGGAACATGCGCTCGCTCTATGCCTGTCACTGCCGTACAAATCAGGAGAATTGGATACCCACATTAGATTGGCGGGTGTGTTAGGCAATCAGGAAAACCATGCTGAAAGCCTGGCTTTCAAGGAGCAAGCCTTGCAATTAAGTCGTCTGATGGGAGATGTGGCGAAAGAAGCATTGGCATTGGGAAACATGGCAGTTAGTTTAGCCGCTTTGGGCGATCTGATTGGCAGGCAGCGGTATCTAAAGGAAGCTTTGGCAATCCGTCGCCGACTCAACCTGCCTAGTGACATACAAATGACAGTGGGTGAATTGGGTTATACCTCACTTGAGTTGGGAGACTATGACTCAGCTGAAAATCATTTGACAGAGGCATTGGAGATCGCCACCCAGATCAAGGATGAGTTTTGGCAAGCCTGGGTAAAACTTCGGTTGGGGCAATTATGGCATGAGCGAGGGGATTGGGAAAAGTCTCTGCTTCTCATAACGGAAGCATTTCAGACGGTAGAAAAATTACAGAGAATCCCTTTACAAGCCAGAGTTTTATATGATTGGGGCAATGTGCTGGTCAGCGGGGAAGATTGGGCGGAAGCAGGGAAAAAATTTCAAGAAG
>CAYTDB010000251.1:0-3406 GCA_964436455.1 uncultured Anaerolinea sp.
TTCGAAATGCGGGACGCGCCAAAAGTTATCCACGCTGTAGCGCGAGAACCCGCCTCCAACCACATCGTACATACCGCCGCGCGTCATGACTTTGAGGACATGAGTTGCCGCCTTCAGTTCTCCACTTCCCTCTGAAGAGGGGGTGGGTGTAAGGGCGCGCCTCAACAAAAATTCAATCGTCATCGGTTGCGGAAACTTGGGGGCCGCTCCCCAACCGCCGTAACCCCAGTCATAGTTGCTAAGTAAATTATTTAATGCCGCATCAAGATGTTCCTGCGTGAAGGCTGAATCGGTTTGGGTTTTTATACTGAATGCCTGTCGAAGATGATTGGAAACCTCATCCCCAACGCGAAATACCTCTACTTGTTTTTCCTGCCAGGTGCCGGTAATACCCGCGAGCAGGTCTTTGAATGATGGCAGGTTGTGACGCGGTACGGGCGGAAAGTAAGTGCCTGCATAAAACGGTTTGAGTTCAGGCGTAAGGAACACGGACATGGGCCATCCGCCTGATCCTGTCATAGAAACTGTGGCTTGCATGTAAATAGCATCGAGGTCGGGGCGCTCTTCGCGATCCACTTTGATGTTGATGAAATGCTCGTTCATGAATGCGGCCGTCTCTTCGTCTTCGAAAGACTCGTGCGCCATCACGTGACACCAGTGACAGGCGGCATACCCAATGGACAGAAAGATGGGTTTGCTTTCCGCTTTGGCTTTTGCTAATGCCGCTTTTCCCCAAGGAAACCAGTCGACCGGATTAGTTGCGTGTTGCAACAAGTAGGGGGAGGTTTCTTTTATCAGGTGGTTGGGCATGGATTACCTCTAAATGGATATCATGTTCTTGGATAACATAATTATAGCCTATGCCATGTGTGGAAATCTGATGGGTGTTTTCTGTAACGCGGATAAGTATGCTGGTGTGATGATGTATTTGCAAATCGACGCCAATTCTTGATGTTGTCAAGATTGTATTCTATACTTGCGCTGTGTATGCTGTACTGCTAACGATATTCCAAGCCATCACTTGAATTTTTTTGGTAACAGCTAAAGCACCAGTGATCGCGCCAAATATAATCAAGGAATAACCATATGCCGTTTCCTCCTGTTCCCATATTCCATCCTATTGCCAGCGCAAACGCTGTTATTAGCGCAAAGAACGTCCGCTTCACTGTGTTGACCGATCGTCTCATCCGACTCGAGTACAGTGAAAATGACCGCTTTGAAGATCGTCCATCCCAAGCCTTCTGGTATCGTGAACAGCCCGTGCCAAAATTCAATAAGGTAGTAACCGACACATCTATTGAGATCGAAACCGATTTTCTGCATTTGAAGTATCAGGTCACCGTAAGGGGATTTACCTCCAAGACCTTGTCCGTAAAGCTCAAGCAGAGTGGCGTCACGTGGAAATACGGCGCGAAACAAACCGACAACCTGAAAGGCACTGCCCGTACGCTTGATATGGCTGGAGGGAGGATAAAACTGGAAGATGGATTACTTTCCCGCTCCGGCTGG
This sequence comes from uncultured Anaerolinea sp., assembly GCA_964436455.1. GTDB lineage: Bacteria > Chloroflexota > Anaerolineae > Anaerolineales > Villigracilaceae > Defluviilinea. Next base: position 1,510 of record CAYTDB010000251.1, read on the forward strand.
GTGGTGGTCGATGATTCTGAAGCGCTCGTGTTCAATAAATCTGGCTGGCTCGAACTACGTCGGCCTCGATCCAAGAAGTTCATTAAAACCAAATCAACGAAAGATCTGTATTTCTTTGGCTACGGCACAGAATTCGCCTCCTGCCTGCGGGACTTCACTGCAGTGGCTGGAAGGATCCCCATGATCCCTCGTTACATACTGGGTAATTGGTGGAGCCGTTATTGGGAATATACACAGGATGAACTCAAGTCATTGATGGAAGAATTCCGTGAACACGAGACCCCTCTTTCCGTATGCATCATCGACATGGATTGGCACATCACCAAAACAGGCAACGCCTCCAGTGGTTGGACCGGATACACCTGGAACCGCGAGCTCTTCCCTGACCCTGAGGGTTTCATCCAGTGGCTGCACGAACAGGGGTTGCGCACCGCGCTTAATCTTCATCCCTCCAAAGGTGTTTACTCGCACGAACAGCAATACAAGCAGATGGCAAAATGGATGGGCAGGGACCCCGTGACCAAGAAACCGATCCCGTTTGAAATTACCGATCCTCATTTCATGGAAGGTTACTTTGAAATTTTGCATCATCCGTACGAGTCCCCCTATCCCAGTGGGATAGGGGGGATGGGTGAGGGGACTGGCGTTGACTTCTGGTGGATGGATTGGCAGCAAGGCAAAAAGAGCAGGGTGAATGGTCTTGACCCGCTCTGGTTCCTAAACCATCTTCACTATTACGATCTTGGGCGTGACGGACGTAAGCGTCCCTTCGTGTTCTCGCGCTGGGGCGGGCTGGGAAATCATCGTTATCCCATCGGCTTCAGCGGAGATACTCTCGTCCGTTGGAGCGCGCTTGCCTTCCAGCCACGTTTCACTGCTACAGCTGCCAATGTTGCTTATGGATGGTGGAGTCATGATATCGGTGGTCACATGTTCAAAGACAAGACTCCTGAACTCTATCTGCGTTGGGTGCAGTTCGGCGTCTTCAGTCCCATCATGCGCCTGCATTCCACAAAACTTACTACCCTCGAACGCCGTCCGTGGGCGAAACCTGAGCGCATTTTCCATGCTGCGCGCGGCGCGATGCAACTGCGTCATGCCCTCATCCCTTACATTTACAGCATGGCATGGCGAGCTCACCAGACCGGTATCAGCGTTGTTACACCCATGTATTACGGGGATAATTCCGACACATCAGCCTTCGAGGCTCAAGATCAGTATTACTTTGGCACCGAGTTGATCGTTGCCCCAATCACGGCTCCCTCCGACCCGAAAACCGGACTCGCCACCAAACAGGTCTGGTTTCCTGCTGGGACTTGGACCAACTTCTTTACGGGGGAGCATGTATCGGGTGGAAAGAGGCGGGACATCATAGCGTCCCTCGAGGATATTCTCGTGTATGCTAAGGCAGGTGCCATCGTTCCACTCGCGCCCAAAGTCGGCTGGGGCGGAGTTGGTAACCCAACCGAACTTGATATCTACATCTTTCCCGGCGCGGATAACACCTTCGAGCTATACGAAGACGATGGCGAATCGACCGAATATCAGCGAGGTAAATACGCCATCACGCGCTTTGAGCTAAAGGGTGGTATGTTCACTGTTCATCCTGCACAAGGCGATCTTTCAATCATCCCTGCACGGCGGACTTATCGTATCCACATCGATCGCAGTATAGATCTTGGAGCGTTCACTCTTGCGCCGCGCGAAAGCCGGGTGATCGAATTACATCAAAATTGATTCATATCTGATAAATTGACATCATGCAATGGTATTTCTTTGCCACGGAGCATGTGGTTGAAAAAAAACCGAAGTGATTTTACATCACGACTTGTGTAAGAACTTTGAGCACTTTCCAAATGCTGTTAAGAATGCATGAAAACATAGGCGTTAATTTACT
>CAYTDB010000252.1:0-3375 GCA_964436455.1 uncultured Anaerolinea sp.
TTTGGCGTATGGGGCGACCGGTATCCCGGTCCCCCATACGTACGGATGTGAGAAATGATCGATGCACTTATTCGAGGGGCGCTCGGAACAGCCGGGACCCAACTGCTTGACTTTTATATCCCGAACAGTCTCTGGATCAATGCATTATTGTTTACATATGCAATCCTGGTTGTGATCGCTCGTCGCAATTATGAACCGGTTGCCCAACATATTCTTGCTGAATTCTTTCAGAAACACGGCGATAAACTGGCGAGAAAAAGCCCCAATGAAATCCGGGCGCTTCTTTTGAAATGGAAGATCCCATGGGAGAACGGGATGCAGGCTGGCTGGTTCCCGTTCATCTCGTCCCCGCAAAGCATTTTATTGCGACTGAAAAACGACAGGACGTTCCAAAAAATCCTTCCCATTGATGTGTTGGTGGAGACCGTGGTCCAACATACCTCATCAAGGAGAAAATAGATCCTCATGGCTGAAGCAACGATCCAGGTAAGGCACAAGGTTGGTTTGCACGCGCGTCCCGCCGCGATGTTTGTTCAAACTGCGACCAAGTTCTCTTCCAAGATTAGTGTGAAGAATCTGACGGCGAATGGAAATTTCGTGGATGCCAAAAGCATCATCATGGTTTTGACGCTGGGGGTGATGAAGGACCATGAAGTGGTCATTCAGACCGATGGCGCCGATGCCGACGCGGCACTTGCGGCATTGAAGTCGCTGATCGAGGGCAATTTTGGTGAGGCATAGTGCAGGGTTCATGCCGCACCCGAGATAAGAAAATTATGTCAGAGAAGAAATTTAAGGGAATTCCAGCCAGCGATGGGATTGCGATCGGTACCGTCTTTTGTTACATTCCGACTGAATTGGTGATACCCGTATGTGCCGCCGGCAGTGTGGATGAAGAGATGGATCGCTATTCTATAGCCCGTGAGCGTGCCCATGCTGAATTGCAGGGTTTATATGAAGCCATCGAGAAAAGGGCGGGCCAAGAGGAAGCTTCAATTTTTATAGCACATCAAGAAATGCTCTTTGACCCGGCGCTTGAAGCAAAGGTCCGTGAACTTGTGGAGATCGGTCAAACCGCCGAACAGGCATTATTCAAAGCCACGGATGAATTCGCCGGTTTGCTGGCAGGCATGGGTGATGAATTATTCGCCGCGCGTGCTTTGGATGTTAAGGATATCGGTCGTCGCATACTTCGAATCCTGCTTGGGCTCCCCGATACTGCCCTGAGTGCTGTCACGGAACCATCCATCATTGTCGCTGAAGACCTTACTCCTTCCGATACCGCCAGCCTTGATCCCAAACTCACACTTGGCTTTATCACTGCCCAGGGAGGAATCACCTCGCACAGCGCGATCTTGGCGCGGACCCTTGGTCTGCCTGCAATCGTGGGAATGGGGAATGGTCTGCTTGACACAGTCTCCACCGGCACATTCATAGTAATGGATGGACGTTCAGGGGAATTGATCATTGAACCTGATGATAACTCTGTGGCACGCTTCCAACAAGTCAAGGCACAACGCGATTCGCATTTACAGATCCTCAAAGCTGCTGCGGAAAAGGATGCGCTCACTGCCAACGGCCGCCATGTGGAAGTTGCCGCGAACGTTGGTGAAGCATCTTCTGCACGTGATGCTGTGGAACATGGCGCCGAAGGCATCGGCTTGCTGCGCACTGAATTCCTCTATCTCGAGGATACACAGCCCCCCAGTGAGGAGAAACAATACCGGATCTATCGCGAGATCTTTGAAGTGATGGGAACGCGTCCTGTTGTCGTCCGCACGCTGGATATCGGCGGGGATAAGCCGCCCTCCTATATGCCTTTCCCCGATGAGATGAATCCGTTCCTCGGCTGGCGCGCCATCCGGATCAGCCTGGATGAACCGGAACTATTCAAGACTCAATTGCGAGCTATTCTTCGCGCTGCGGTGGGTCATCAAGCCCGCATTATGTTTCCCATGGTCTCGGATCTGGATGAACTGCGAAGCGCGCGCGAGATCGTCGAAACGGTCAAGCGGGACCTTGAACTTGCCTCCGTTGAATTTGCCTCGGACGTCCCTGTGGGCATCATGGTCGAGACTCCCGCTGCCGCGGTGTTGGTGGATGTGCTCGCCGAAGCCTCCGACTTTTTCAGCCTAGGCACCAATGACCTGACACAATACACGATGGCAGTGGACCGCGGAAACGCAAAGGTGTCCAGTCTATTCCAACCCCTTCACCCGGCTGTGTTGCGCCTGATCCGTCAGACGATTGATGCTGGTCACGCAAAAGGGAAGTGGGTGGGTATGTGCGGCGAACTGGCTGGTATGACGAAAGCCATTCCGATCCTGCTCGGCTTTGGATTGGATGAGTTTAGCATGAACCCGCGCGCCATCCCGGAAGCCAAAAACCTGATCGGTAAATTGACAGACGACAAAGCACGCGAGATCGCTGTTCAAGCCATGTCTTTGGGCACTGCTGCGGAGATCGAAGACTTCATGAAAGGAGTATTGTCTTCGTTGTAACATGGCGATCTATCTGGATTCGGCAAAGATCGATGAAGCACATCAAGCGAAGGAACTCGGTTGGGTGTATGGCGTCACGACCAATCCGACGCTGATGGTAAAAGCTGGCTTACCCCCCGAAGTGGTTTTGAAGGAACTGGCTTCACTTGAGTTCCATCAAGTGTATTACCAATTGGTCTCCAGCAATCTGGATGACATGGCTGTCGAGTCCCGGAAAGCCCACGAGCTCGTCAAACGCGGATTGATCCTCAAGATCGCACCGACGGAAACTGGTTTCCGTTTTGTGGCGAAATATGGGAAGAAATTTCCATGTTGTGTCACTGCCATCTTTGATCCTGCCCAGGCGTTGGTCGCGCGGGAAGCAGGAGCGAAATCTATCGCGGTGTATGTCAATCGGGCAACGAAACAATTGGGTGACGGACTCTCCCTCGTGCGGGAATTGGCAAAAGTCCTCGACGGGAGTCGGACTGAGATCCTGGCGGCCAGCCTCAAGTCCACAAAAGAGGCGGTGGATGCTTTTCTGGCCGGGGCACAACATCTCACGGTCCCATTTGACCTGTTGGCGAGTCTTTCCACTCATCCACTGTCGGTGCATACTGTTGAACAATTTCATGCAGAAGGCGTTGGAATTCATTTGAACTCATAAGGAGATGGCGATGGAAGAGGTATTGCAGAAACTTTATAATGCAGTGTTAGAAGGGGATTTTGAGGGAGTCAAAGCCAATGTGCCAGCCGCTATGGAAGCCGGGCTGGATCCGAACATCATCCTGAACGATGGCATGATCGCAGCGATGCGCGAAGTGGGCGCCCTGTTCGAAGCCGGTGAGTATTATGTACCCGAGATGCTGATCGCGGCGCGCGCCATGCAAAGCGG
>CAYTDB010000253.1:0-3351 GCA_964436455.1 uncultured Anaerolinea sp.
GGCGGGTCGATCGGACTTGGAACTGATCCCGGCAGAATGATCCGTTCCTTGCGATTGGCTTTATTCACACGCGGGATGGCTGCCAGCAGGGCTTTTGTATAGGGGTGTAATGGGTTTTCAAAGAGATCGTCCGTCCTGCCTTCCTCAACAATATGACCGAGATACATGACTGCCACGCGATCGCTGATATAGTTGACCACGCTCAGGTCATGGGAAATAAAAAGATAGGTCAGATGGAATTCTTCCTGCAGTTCTTCCAGTAGATTGATGACCTGCGCCTGAATGGATACATCCAACGATGAAACCGGTTCATCCGCAACGATGAATTGCGGCTGCATCGCCAAAGCGCGTGCGATCCCAATGCGTTGGCGCTGCCCGCCGGAGAACTGATGGGGGTAGCGGTCAATCTGTCCCTTGCGCAAGCCGACGCGCTGCAACAGATCAATCGTTTTCTCTTCCAATTCATGCGGGTTGCGGATGCCGCGCTGCTGCAAAGGTGTGCTGATGATCTCCCGCACGGTCTTGCGCGGATTTAGTGAGGAGTATGGGTTTTGAAAAATGATCTGCGCAACGTGATGATAATTGGTACGCTTTGAGCCTTTGCCATTGTCTTCAAGGATCGAATTGTTTTTGATCGGGTTCCCCTTGAACAGCAACTCCCCGTTCGTTGCCTCCTCCAAACGGACCATGACACGTCCAAGCGTTGTCTTCCCGCATCCGCTTTCACCCACAAGACCGAATAGCAGAGTTTGTTTTGCCCCTGTTCACGATCACTCCGGGAGTATATGGTTGGAGGGACCGAGTATTGCTATCCTTTTACACCGCCGGCAGTCAAGCCTCGTTCCAGATATTTTTGCATGGTCAGGAAGAGGATAACGACCGGGATGGTCATGTTGGATGCCGCAATCATGTACACCTTGATACATTCAGGCAGGATTTATTCGATGGAACCCGGTGCATTACCCGGTGGCTGCCCCGCTGCGATACTGGGATTTGCGGCGTGGAAGGTTTCATGCTTGCGCACTTAAAGCAAAATGCCAAAATCTCTCTAAATACAATCCTGTTGGCAATCTGCAGCCAAAAATAACACATATCTCCTCCTTACGCTTATAATCCCCCCCGCTCTGGAGATACTGTGTTCATCATTCAAAAATTCCTTGATGCCTATCACGACTCTGAATATATTTCCGAACTCCGCAAGATCGCGGTTCCCATCATCATCCAGCAATTGATGTTCTCCGGCTTGAACATGCTGGGTGTGATCTTCGTCGGGCAGAAAGGCGATGAAGCAGTGGCGGCTGTCGGCTTGGCAGGGCAGATCGCATTCATCCTGAACCTGGTCCATTTTGGGATCATCAGCGGCGCGGCGATGTTCACTGCACAGTTCTGGGGTAAAAAGGATATCCCCAACCTGCGGCGCGTGCTGGGGCTGTGTCTCATGCTGGCGATCTCGGTCAGTTTGATCTTCTTCTCGCTTTCGCAATTTCTCCCATCCGAACTCCTGGGTATTTATTCGAAGGATCAGGTGGTCATTGCGCTTGGTGCTGATTACCTGCGCATCTTCTCCTGGACCTTCCTTTTCTTCGCGGTCACATTCAGTTACTCGCTGGTCATGCGCTCCACGGGTGAAGTCAAGCTCCCGACCGCGGTCAGTGTGGGCGCACTTTCCACCAGCACGATCCTGTCCTATTCGTTGATCTTTGGAAAATTCGGTCTGCCGGAACTGGGTATTCAAGGCGCGGCGGTTGCCGCCGTGACCGCCCGCGCACTGGAATGTATAACCCTGCTCTTGATAGCATATTCTCGAAAGTCCCCGGTCGCGGCTTCGCTGGCTGAACTGACAGGCTTCGACAGGAAATTCATCAGCAGGGTCATCAAGCCCATGCTGCCTGTCATCTTCAACGAATTGTTCTGGTCGCTCGGTATCACTACCTATAACGTCATCTACGCCCGCATTGGCACCACTTCCTTTGCGGCGATGAACATTGTTGGGACGATCGAGCAGGTTGCCTTCGTGCTCTTCTTTGGCATCTCGAGCGCCACATCCGTTCTGGTTGGGAACAATATCGGCGCGGGGCATGAAGACAAAGCTCACACCTACGCGGGTCGTTCCCTTTATCTCGCCGCCATTGGCGGGGTGTTTACCGGCGTCATCCTGTACTTTGTCAAAACGCCTGTGCTGGCCCTCTACAACGTTTCCCCGGAAGTCATCCGCAACGCAAGCAATATCATCACGGTCATGACCTTCTTCATCTGGATGCGCGTCTCCAACATGACCATCGTGCTCGGCATTTTGCGTGCAGGCGGTGATACACGCTACTCTCTTTTCCTGGACGGCATCATCATTTGGATCGTCGGCGTGCCCATGGCATATCTTGCCGCGTTCGTGTTCGATCTGCCGGTCTACTTCGTTTATCTGTTCGTCATGTCTGAGGAGACATCGAAGTACATACTGGGTGTTCTCCGTTTTCGCTCCCGCAAATGGATCAACAATCTCGCCGTGCTGGTGGACGCCGCCTAGATCCGTTCCGCCTTTTGGATGACATACGCCTCATACGCCGCCGACAACTGTTTCGTAATTTCCCCGACCTTCCCCTGCCCCACAGTCACATCGTCGATCTGGATGACCGGCACAATTCCGCGCGAACTGGATGTGATGAATGCTTCGCTCAAAGCCGATAATCGATTCAGCATCAATGAACTGTATCTCACCTCAATCCCGCGCCTCCGCGCCACGCGGAGGACCGTCCTGCGCGTGACACCCAGCAGAACATCCCTCTGGGCTGTAATGAGGACCCCATCACGAACGTAAAAGAAGTTGCTCGTCATCCCCTCCAGGATCCTTCCATTCTTCACCATGAGTGCTTCGAAGATGCCAGCTTGTGCAATATGCTTACGCTCCTGATCGCTTTGACCGATAAAAGCAGTTGATTTTATGCGCGGACTTTTGCGTTCGATCCCCACCGTCTCAACTCGCACGCCTCTCTCGTATACTTCACGCGGCAACAAATTTAATGACTCCATGGAAATAAAAATCTGCCCCCGCTTCGTCTTCATCACGCGGACGCGACTTTCTTCAGGACGACAAGGATCGAGGAGCTGATTCAAATGTCGGCGAAGAAAAGAAGCGTCGACATCAGGCAATCGTTGCATATGGGATCTGAGTCCAAGCACACGGGTACCACCGTCGTATGTACGGAAGGTCGAATAATATCCTTCAGGAAGCTGTTTGGTAATTGCATCAAGAGATGAAATATCTGAAAAATTTATTTCATCAAGATGATTATTTATAATTTTCCAAGTTCGTATCATGAATTTGATTATACGCGAAGCAACCCTTTGGATAAACCT
>CAYTDB010000254.1:0-3345 GCA_964436455.1 uncultured Anaerolinea sp.
CCACGATCTGAAATACCATCGGGCTGAAATACGGAATCAACCAGACCAGCCAGACGAAAACACTGAACTTGTGGAATTTGACGATCATATTCTCGTCCATCTTCGCAAGGACAACCGTCGCCCAGATGGCATGGACAAACATAAGTCCAATTGCAAGCACACCTGAGACACCGTGAATGTCAAAGGTCAAGCCACCAGCCATTTCCATCATCAAGCCTGTCCCCCACGTATCGCAAATGAGACCGAGCCAAAAAAAGACCGTGTGCCAGACCTTGAGCCGTCCTTGAATACGTTCGCTCCATACGCCAATGGAGTAAAACAACAATGCAAAATTGATGATGAGTACAGCAGGGTTCATGTGAGCTCTCCAGGTTTTTCAAGATTTTTTTTGTGTCATTTCCAGTGTACACGTTACCCAGGTTTCGTAAATTCCAAACAATATCCGTGATCCCTGCCATGTGCTTTCCAAATTCCCTCCATCCGAATATCCTGCATTGTGTCAGGCACAAGGTTGTGAATGGTTTCCTCGATGGTTCCGCCCTTTGGAACCGATGATTTTTCACGGGCGGAGGGGTTGATCCGCTTTGCCAATCTTTCCGCCTCATCCGCAATCACGACCTTGCCGCCTGGACGAACAACACGGATCATTTCATCAATGGATTGTTTTCTGTTTGAGAAGAAATTAATGCCGCCAATATGCAGGACACGGTCAAACGTCTCATGCCTGAACGGTAATACTTCAGCCATGGCCAGGAAGAGATCCACCTGCCCGCCTCGTTTGTTGAGCAATCTTTGACAATGTGACAACTGTCCGATCGAGATATCTATGCCGTAGACCTCGTCCACTTTCGAGGCACTAAACAAGTAAGGGAGATTTACTCCATTCCCAATCGACACTTCCAGGATTCGACCGCCATCCAGATCCAAATGATCCAGAATTTCCATTCGCGCTTTCCGTTCTCCTCCAAAGGGAAGAAACGCCAATTTGGTAAAAATGGAATAAAAAGGTGCGAGACGATTATAGTAACGTTCAAACTGTTGATTTGGACCATCAAGTTCCTGCGGATCAATAAAATGGACAATCCCATTCCTGATGGAATAACTTCGGTCACAGGTTGAGCAATGCAATTCCCCATTCGAGATAATGCCATTCTCGTCTTTAGCGTTTAGCGAAAGCGAGGATTTACACAAAAGACAACAAAGAAGTTCCAACGTTGTCTGTTTCATTTCTGCTCCGATCTGCTCAACATAACATCAAGCTTTTGGATGATACCATCCATATCCTTATCCCCCTCCGCTCCCCCTCGCACGGACCCAGTTCCATACAACAACTACCAATGCAGGGACAAGGATCACAAAACTACCATTCACAAAGAACCATTTGACCAATGTAAAGATGGGCGCGAGCGCATCGAACAAGAATGTCTGTTGTGGATAGTTTGCCATCACGATGGATGTGGAGATGTTTTCAAGGTAATCGAACAGGACTCCGAATACGGGAAAGAGATTTAACAATCGCCAGCGATCATTCGGATTTGAAACAGCGCGCTTCATCGCCCAACTGATGGACGTGGCAAGGAAGAACAAATAGCTCAACGGGAAGATCAGATCAAATGTAAATCGAGCACGGACATACTCAGCGCGACCATCCGCGCCATAGGCTTCTGCCATATTGTAGAGGTCGTCACTGGTGTAGAAAAAAGACATGTCGGGCGAATCCGCGCCTCCTGAAGCAGCTTCGGCACGTTCCGCCTGTGCTGGCAGGATAAAGGCGACAACGAGCCCGAAGATCACCAGGGCGATTATCGTTATGGTTCCGTTGGAGAGATGGTAGAGTTTGTTGGATAGGGTTTTTAGCATGGCCTGATTATAAAACCCCTCTCCCGTCTTCCCCAAGGGGGAGAAGCCAATTGCTCTTAAACTAAAACATTGACCTGGAAATTCAACCCGTCCATCAACCCAGAAAAGGGACTGTCTCCTTACCTATCCCCGCGGGAGAGGGACAAGTCAACACGCCGATCATCACCGCCACCAGGGTGAGGTCCCTCACCCTTTCTCCCGCAATTCCAGCCATGGACATGCAGATAAAAACTGGTTGGAACAGGACTAATCAACTTCAACAATATAATCGCTGAACTCGTAGCCTTCAACAGTTTCATTGCGGGAAATTTTTGGCTGCTGAACAACGCGTAAGCCTTTCAGCGCCATCAATTTGCGGATGAAGATATCCGTTTCACTAATGGCAAGATGCTCTCCCGCGCAACGATGTGGACCCGAGCCGAAGCCGATCAGCGAGCGATAAGTCCCCTTCTCAAGATTGCGATGAGGATGAAGGCGTTCTGGTTCATCTCCCACAAATTTTGCATCCGCATTGACATCGTAAACATGAAATTCAATCTTTGCATGCGCAGGTATGGTATGTGTTTCGCCATTGCTGGTCACAGTGACAGGATTAAGCGTTTTGCGTTTGATTTTTCCAATGACAGGTTCGAGGCGCAAAATTTCGTGCAGGGCTTCATAACGCACATCACTATCATCAGAGGCAAGCGCCTCGCGAATTTTTGAATTTTCCATGGCGTGCATTAATGTAACGCAAATAAATTCCTGAGTGGTCGCCATTCCCGCCGCACCATAAACAATACATTCGACAAAGATGGCAAGCTCATTTTTGCCTTTTGAGAGCATAAATGAAATGACATCATCCTGCGGATTACGTCTACGCTCGCGAATGGCAGGGCGCACATCTAATAGCAGGAAGCTGATGCGCAGCCAATTTCTGCGAACAGGTTCAAACACTTTCAAAAATAGGTTTTTAATGACATTGTCATCGGAATGAAGCATTGCATCCAGACGTTTGATCAAACCATTCGTGGGACTTAAGCCCACCACGGCAGCTGCGACCACCGTTGCCATGCGTGTGGTGAAATAACGCAAGTCTGCCCGTTTGGCTTTGACCAGATCGGCGATGATCTCATCAGCAGCGCGCTCCATCATGGCGGTGTGTTTTTGAGAAACGGTGGCGGGACTGAAATATTTCGCGATTGCAGCGCGTTGTTTACGGTGTACTTCGCCGTGTTGATAAAGAACTGGATCCAGTCCAATCTTATTGATATCTTCCGCATTGAAACCGTCTTGCAGTAAATCTTCTTTGAGCAGGTCTTTGGCTTCGGCATATCCTCGGATATGCCATACGCCAGCGGCATCTTCTTCAACGCGCGGGGTGCTTTTATACGGTTGTGTTGCGGTTTTTGAATCGGTATTGAGTATTGTCATGAAAGGGTTTCCTTTGGATGACGATTGTAACTGAATCTATTTACCATTCTTAAATACTCATGATTATCTAAC
>CAYTDB010000255.1:0-3320 GCA_964436455.1 uncultured Anaerolinea sp.
CTCGTCGTCAGCCACGACCGCTGGTTCCTCGACCGCATCTGCACACACTTGGTTGTGTTTGAGGGAGATTCAATTGCGAAGATGTATATTGGGAATTGGTCTGACTATGAGACGATGATGACCGAAAAATTCGGCAAAGATTTGACGCCGCACCGAGTAAAATACAGAACGCTGAAGAGATAAAAAAAAGAAACCTGTCGTTGCGAGCCCTGTTGGTTGAGTACGAAGGTATCGAGACCAGAGGGCGAAGCAATCTCCAACTTGACGTGGAGATTGCCGCACCGCCAAAAGACAAGATCGGCGACTCGCAACGACATACCCATTAAAGTGACAGCCACCTTTGCGAAGCATCCTGCGGGTAAAGGTGGCTGTTATTTCTTTATAAAAAGAGTACACATGAAACGAAACATTACCCTGTTATTTGCAATAGTCATTTTCCTGTCTGCTTGCTCAAGCCCCGCCGCATCCACATCCGCGCCTATCGAACAAGCTGATGCAACATCCACGCCCCAACCTACACTAATCCCTGCGACAAATACAGCGACCGCTACTTTCACGCCCGAGCCTACCTCAACGCCTACGCCCGTGCCGCCGTCCCCGCGCTGGTATTGGTCAGTGGATGATTCAGATAAGGCAAAAGTCATTGCGGTGAATCAATTCGGGGAGCGGCGTGAACTCGGCTCACTGGATCAGGCAGATGATCTGCATACATCAGTCACATCCCTTGACCATGAACGCGCGGTCCTTTTTCTGGATAATAACGATACCTTACGCGTCTATTTGCTCACGCCAGATGGGATGCAAAAGATCAAACTCCCTGGTGAGCCTTTTTATTTCAACACCGAATTTGCACAAACCAGCCGTGCGATCATCGCTGTGTATGAGGACCACGTGCTCTTCTCGTATGTAACCGAGAGCGCCAGCAATATCATGCCTGATACAGGTCCCATCTTTCTTATAGATCTAATGGCGCTCACCACCCAATTGATCGATAAGACGGTCAGCCGCGACTCATACAGCAACAACAGCTATTGGATCCATACTTCACCAGACGGTCATACTCTGCGATACATGAATGGCGACCAAGGCAAAATAGACATCCGCGAATTGGATATGGTCACTGGCGAGGCACACACACTCTTCACGACCAAAGGCTCATCGTACAACATCCGCACTTCGCCGCAGGGCGAACTATGGTATCTGAGAAATGAGAACCGCATTGTAGATCTCAATGGTAACCAAACTGACTTTACGGATAAGTCACAAACCGTCCGCCCCATGCAAGATGGCAACATCGCAGTGTACCCGCGCGAATGCGTAGATGAGTGTGAAATCAAAGTATTTGTGCCATTCGGGAATACAACCGAGCTCACCTATAATTTTCCGTGGGTGATCGAGTCTGGATCCATTTACAACAACATCAATCAAGTATTGCCCGATCAAAATTTGTTAGTGGCGGGCAGACCGTCTGCTTTTCTATCAAAAGCTCCAGCAGCCGTGACGGACTATCCTGATCTGCTGGAAGAAGATAGTCCGCTCTTTCGCCTTACGCCAGATGGACAGGCGCGCCTCGTGGGAATCTACATCGGCAATGCATCAGAAGATGGGCGTTATATCCTCCTGAGAGCATCCGACCAGTCTTCGTTCTTCGTCTATGATGCCATGGCAGACCGTCCGCTTTTTGATTTACCGATCGATAATACACTGGAAGATTACTTTGTAATGTCTGTTCAATTCTTTGATACAGGCATCCTTGTCAATTTGGTCCCATCCGTATCTGGCGGACAAAACGAGTATCGCTATTTCTATCACGCCTATATTTATAAAACTTCCACACCCATCGCATGGGAGGATGTCAACGCCGAGATCATTAACTGTCCCGACCTTCTAGAAGATGGGACACTGGTCTGCTGGTTCTATCGAACCGATTCAACCAACTTTGACCTTGTCCGCTTTGACCCCGCCAGCGGAGCAAAAACTATCCTGTTGGAAAATGTCTGGTTGATTGAGTTCGCACAATGATCGTTAGGTTCTTCTCGGCAACTGGTCTGATCACAAAACGATAGTACAAGAGAAGTTTGGGAAAGACCTCACTCCACATCGGGTAAAATTCAGAACGATGAAACGACAGGAACACCATGAACCCGATGGATACGTTTGCGCTTGGTCTTGTGATATTGATGGTGGGGTTGTTTCTCTACTACCGTGTCAGCTATCGGAAACCTGAAATCGTCCAGCGTGAAGTGACCGAATTTATCCCTGCTGCCGCATGGCTGCGGGCGGGAATATTATTCTGCCTCTTCCACATCATTTCATGGGCAACAGGCATCATGGAAACGGTTTTGAGATCGCCGGTGGCAACCAGCGAACATCTGACCGATAAATACTGGTGGTTTTGGGTGATCGGGTTGACAGCATTCATCCTGATCGCCTATTGGGGGATTTGGGCGTATTACACCATCCGTTTCGACCGAAGGCTTGACCTTTTCCCGCAAATTTTATTCGGTCTTCTATGGGGCGTGTCATTTGGGCAGATGCTTTTGTCGCTGTGGCGTATCGCTGAAATGCTCGCACCTGACTGGGTCCGATGGCAGCAGGCCTTGCTGGCGTATGTATTCATCGGTTTCTGGCAATGGTTCTTGATGGACATGGTTTGGGATGTTTACATTTCGCCTGAACATGATAGCCCCAAGTCAATCAAGATCAAGACGTTGGTGACGCACATCCCAAACGTGACCCTATGCCTGTTCTTTTTAGTCTTGTACGAGAATTATGCGGTTTTCATCGCTCTGCAAACCCTGGCATTGGTCGGTTGCAGCATCAACATGCGTATGCCTGCACCCTGGAGCAGGGAAAAGACGCCACCTGCCCGCAGGGAACCATCCATATTTTGGGGTTTGCCGCGCTGCAGCGGATATATTTCAAGTGATCCGAAAAATGATCCCTATCTGAAAACTGCGCATTTGTCGTAAGTAACAACGTGTATAATTGTCTAGGCAGGTGGGTAGACTTGGAACGCATCGGCAACTGGTCTGATTACGAAACGATTAATCGAATCATGTCACCCTCCCGAAGGACACACCTGCACCCACCGCAGGCACCATGATTCTCAGCGTCACCCGCACGAATGAAAATGAAGGTATAGTGTGGCTAGCGGCTGGTAGCGAGGTCGACACACATTGGTGCCGAGAGCCCGAACCGCAGGCTGACCCAACGACCCGAAGGCCCCCCCAACTGTCGCCCCCTGCAAAGGGTGAGCACGCCACTCAGAATCTTTTCTAAGCGGGCCGTTCACCCGCCGACTGCTCAGTTTTTGGAGG
>CAYTDB010000256.1:0-3127 GCA_964436455.1 uncultured Anaerolinea sp.
TGACGGGTTCGCACAATTACTCACCCATGTTGATCGTGGTCGTCGCGCTGGAGAGTATTCTGTTTGTCATGATCGGACTGTATCGGTTCAACCGGGAGGAGTTTTAGGGAGAGCAGAAAGAGAAATATCATGAATAATCTAACTGATTGGATCAAGCGCCACCAAATCGCAGCCTTCTTCATGCTCACATTCGTGATCACCTGGGGATTGGGATTTTCATATGACGCAGTACTAAACAAAGGAGCAGATTTGCTGGCTCCGCTGGTTATTATCGCCACTTGTGGACCTGCGCTGGGAGGAATCATCGTATCCAGTATTTGCAACAACCAGCCCAAGCAAGGGGAAAAACGGACTTCCTGGTTTGCCTTCATTGTTGCATGGTTGGTATCCACGCTTGTATTCCTGGCCAACAACATATTCATCAATCATGCTCCATTCTCTGCCATACTAGTCATATTTGTCTTCGTTTGTACAGTGCCGGTCGCCTTTGTGATCAGTATGGCCTATTCACGCATCCCGGCCGTAAAAAGTTATCTGGACTCACTTGTCCAGCTGCGAGGTGTGTGGGGTTGGCTTCTGGTGGGGTGCGCGTTGTTCCCCGGAATCTTCCTGCTCTCGATGGCAGTAAGCAACTTTCTTGGCTTGGAGCCTCGTAACACTCCTCATCTGCCCGAATCAGGTCTGACACTGATTGGTCTCATCATAATCACATTCCTCTATCAACTTTTCTTCTTCAATGCCATCGGGGAAGAGACAGGCTGGCGGGGATTCGCATTGCCCAGATTGCAGGCGCGTACCAATCCCCTGATCGCAGCACTGGTTATTGGCTTTTTCTGGACTTCTTGGCACTTCTTCCTATGGCAGGCGGAAGGAAGACCGGTCTTTGACTGGCAATTCTGGGGCGAGATGTGTCTCGTCCACATGCTGGGCTCACTGATCATTGTCTGGGTTTGTAATCGGGCTGGGGGAAGCATCCTTGTGGCTGGTGTGACCCATGCGGCCGCCAATACTGTTCAAGCATTCATTCCCATGCCAGATGGGTGGGTACTACTCTTGATCTGTCTGGGCACCGTGTCAGTGATGATCCTGGCGGACAGGATGTGGAAGAAATTGCCAGCCAATCACCCGGAGGTACACCAAGAGCCTGTGACAGTTAGCTGACAATCAACAGCAAGACGCAAGTGAAAGAAAGAGGAACAAATAATGACATCCATCAACAACAATATTCAAACGGAAAAGAGAAAATTCCGGCTACATGAGCATCCATGGATGTCCCTTCTGGTTTTCATAATAACGACAGTATTTTCAATAGCTCTATCGGGCACTGTGATCTTCGGGCTGATGAAATTGCCCGAAGACTCTCCCACCGTTCAGTTTACCCAGGGAATGTCGTATCACATCCTGACAATTTTCATCTTTGTGCCACTTGTTTTACATCTCCCAAAAGGGAAAAGAACTTACAGACAGTATCTGGATGACATCGGGCTGACCAGAATGCAGCCGTTCAGCAAACTGGTGTTACTGGCGCTCTCTTGCTATGTTATTCTGGCGTTGTCGCAGGTAGCCGCTTCGCTGGTTTACCGGCTCTCCGAAGGTCTGCCTATCACATGGGATTTTGTTCGCCGGGTCACTAGTCTTTCAGGAGATCTGCCCCCCAATTCGTCGAGCCTGCTCATTTCCATCCCTTCCGCATTTGAGGAAGCGGCATTTCGTGGAATCGTCCTGACAGTTTTTCTCAACAAATATTCAGAACATAAATCCATCGTCTTCTCATCGCTCGGTTTTGGTTTCACCCATGTACTCAATCTGTTGAACGGCGCTGATTTGGTGTGGGTGATGGGACAGGTCGTCTGGGCTTTTACCATCGGCCTGTTCTACGGATATGTTTTCGTCAGAACCCGAAGCCTTCTGCCTCCGATGATCGTCCACTATCTGGGCAATGTGTTCATCAGTTCGTTAGTCGGCTATATACAAACCAGGGCTTCCATCGAAGTTCAGGTCCTGTATGGCGTAATACTCTCGCTTGGTGTTGTCCCGACAACGCTCATGACTTTGTGGACGAAATTCTTCAATTCAAAGTGGCTTCCAAATGTCGATAACCATGACTGAATTTGATCATATATAACTAATGTGAAAGGAGTATGGCATGAATGCAGATGCTCAGAAGAAAACCAAAAAAATGACGATCCTGTTCTTTGTGCTGGCGCATGCGATTATCTGGGTGGTCTTGCTGCCAATATTAGTGTTTCCTCAACGCACAGACCGGCTGGACTTCCTGTTGTTGATCGCGGCTTACGCGCCACTCCTAGCTGCGACCGTCACAACTCTTATCTACGACGGTCGCGCCGGACTTTGGAACTGGCTGAAATCTGTCTTCAAATGGCGCATCCCTTTTAGGTGGTATCTCATCGGTGGCGTGTTGATAAATTATCTGTTTGTCGCGCTTCACATTGGACTGTACGTCTTACTGGGTGGGCAAATTATCCTCGCGGGTGGTGACCCTCCTTGGTACAGCTACTTGGTGACTTTTCCGATTATCGTCTTGATCAATTTTCCGTTTGGCTCCGGCCTGGGAGAGGAAGCAGGTTGGCGTGGCTTCGCGCTGCCTAAGTTGCTTGAACGCTATTCGCCCGTTACCGCAAGCATCATTCTGGCTGTCTTGTGGGGATTCTGGCACACCCCGGCACTGCTCATGTCATCGTGGGAAGGAAGCTCGCAAGGTTTGCTGTTGTTCGTCTACGTCATTCCGTTGACGATGATCATGACCTGGGTATATCTAAAATCGCGCAGGAGCACCATCCCACTGATGCTGATGCATACCGGAGGGAATCTCTACGGCTCCATGCTTACATCGAGCCTGATCATGGAAACCGTTCTAGTCGATTCACCGGGTTTGGATTTCACAATTCTTAAGACGATTTACTACACGGTAGTAGCAGTCGTGCTGCTGATTGCAACAAAGGGCAGGCTTGGCTATTCACCCGAGAACGAGACTGTCACCTGATTATCTGGCGGTGCATCAGGAAACGGAAAGACAGGAGTAATGATGTTTACAAATCAAACACGATCCGTCAGATCAATCCTATTGTTGGCGGGTTCATTTACTTTTGCCTTCCTGTTTGGTGAG
>CAYTDB010000257.1:0-3054 GCA_964436455.1 uncultured Anaerolinea sp.
GGGAGCCCGCTGATCGACTTATAACTGTAGCGTTGGGGCGGATCCCATTGGGTAATCTCGAACAGACCTTCATTTTTTCCTCCAGACATTTTAGCCAGCACTTTGTACGTGGAGCCGAGACCAGGCGCATCGCTGGAGGTCCACTCTGCTGACGCGAAGTTTGAATTCCATTTTGAAAGATTGGCAGGATCGCTCAAGAAGTCGAATACATCCTGCTGTGAACGGTTGATAAAAACGCTTACTGTGAACTTGCCCATCGTCTATTTTCCTTTGGCTAGTCAAATTATGCTTGAATACTCGAATTTTCCTTGGAGGCAATTGTCTTATGCCGTATCAGCCTGCCTCCAGCAACTGCTTTAAGGTTTTGAGTTCGCTTCCGTTCATTTTCGCAGCTATCTTACCCATCAATCCTGCGGCAAACCTCAGTATGCTAACCATTTCAAACTCGCCAACCTGAGATACTCGTGTACCGCCGTCCTCTGGTTCCAGCCTAAATGAATGAGCCATGGCTTTCATAGGAAACGGCACGGTGAGTATCTTATAGCCGTAGCGGTTGGGTACATCCCATTGAGTAATCTCAAGTGGCATTTCCGTCTCTTTGCCCGCCGTCTTCATTATTGCCCTGACAGTTGAACCTACACCAGGCTCACCGCTGGATATCCACGCTGCTGATTCCAACATCGGCATCCATTTATGCTTGATTGCAGGGTTGCTCAAGAAGTCAAAAACATCCTGCGGTGAACGGTTGATAAAAACGCTTACTGTGAACTTGCCCATCGTATACTCTCCTTTATTAACTGCGATAAATTATGGTGCCTACAGCGTCAGGTGGCTTTACCGAGGTCTTACAACAGGTTTGAGCCTTCTGCGCGAAGAGCAGAGGCTGTCCAAAGAGAACCAATCAATTCGGCTGCTGCAAAACCCAGCATTGCAGGTTTCGCCAACCCTATTATCACGAGAACGATGATTGCCCCAGTCAGACCCAAACGAGCATGAACCGACCAGGCATACAAAGGCGTCATGGATTCATGGCGGGCGGCTCGCAAGTAAAAATAACCGAGCATGGTGATGGCAATGCCCAACACCCGAGGGTAAACTTCCTGCGATTCGCCCAAGTCCAGCATGGTCAAAGGGAGGTTGGGAACCAGCAGGAAGGTGATGCCAGAAAGCACCGCGTAGATTCCCCATACAAACACGGAAGCAGCAGATTTTTTCATGAGATTTCTCCTTTTTTTCAAAATCGCCCATAGTTCGTGAGTGGAATAATGGGTCGTTGTTAAAACATCGTGTTGTTGTTCGCTGACGTTTCAGGAACTTCCTGCACCACATCCCAATGCTCAACGATCTTGCCATTTTCAAGGCGGAAGATTTCCACGACCGCCGAACCGCGGTCGCCGGGTTTGAGGATCAAGTGACTATGCAAGACCACCAAATCGCCTTCCGCGATGATCCTTTTTGTTTCCATGCGTAATTCTGGAAAGTTTTGCGTGAACCATTTCATAGTCATAATTAAAGATTCTGAACCATCTGCTGCGCCGGGATTATGCTGCCGATAGTTCGGTCCAATATATTTGGCAACCGCTTCTTCGGGCTTGCGTAGGGCGAGCTCATGCCATTCGCGTGCGATTCTCTTGTTTTCTTCCAGTTGATCGCTCATATTATTTCTCCTTTGATAAAGTATGGATGATTAACTTGCACCTCTCGACAGGCTGGTTGACATATTTGCACGGCCTGCCATGGAGAAGGCAAAGACAAAGAACAGGTCGATCGCAATAAATATCCAATTTGATAGATTTGCGCCAGGAATTATGGTTATAAGGAAATCCACTATAGTTATGAATACAAATGCCGCTGTGTTACCGATGAAGATGGCATCGCGCGCGCTGGAAGCATCCGAGTTTCGAGCAAACCAATTCATCACGGCAAAAGCTAAAAATAGACTGCCTGGGAGTCGCAACTTGGCGATCAGCGAGGCAGGAGCATCAGGCGCAAGCCCGAAAGCCATGGCTGGAGAAGCCAGAAGTAAAATTCCGAGGAGACCCATGTAGATGGTTGCGATGGTGAACAGAACTTTGGGTTTCATTTTATTTCTCCTTTGGTGAGTGGACTCGCGTTTCAGCGAGATGAATGATCGATGGGCGTGAGATTGAAGACTCCATAATGATTCTTGTCACGTCTCGCAACCGAATGAGTACTCCTATTGGAACGGCAGGATAGCACTCACTACATCGCTTCCAGCAGTTTCTTTAGCGCGTTGCCATCAGTTTGGATCTGCTTTTGAAGCTGCTTAATAGCCAGTCCCTCGGCGATGCTGAAAAAGCCGCCCACCTCGCCTTCGAAAGTTTGAGTCACCTGCGTGCCGCCATCCTTTGACTCAAGTTTATTAATGCCCTCGAATTTCATCGGGCCGCCTGCTCCCTTAAATCCCCACACATGAGGCGGGTTCCATTGCGTGATTTCGCCGTCAAAATTCATTTCACGCCCCATCATTTCACCTACAGAGTTGAAGATCGACCCTACGCCGACCGAACCCTCGGAAGCCCATTTGGCAGATTTGGTGCCGTTTTGCCACTGGGCAAAGTTGGCTGGATTGGTCATAAAGTCGAAGACCTCCTGCAAGGGACGATTAATGAATGTGGAAACTGTAAATGTAGCCATGTTAATTTCTCCTTTAGTTGTTATATGGGATGCAACTCAGAGCGAGCGCATCAGTTGACTGCCGCCTTGAAGGCTGCGGCAGATTTTTCCGTGGATGGTTTGAACAGTAAATACGCGGAGAGGATCAGCGAGGGGAATACAGTCAACGCCAGCGCAAAGACCACCCAAACGAAGAAGGATCCGCTGGAAGTGAGAATTTCGCCGGGAGTTGCTTCTCCCGCCATCCCTGTCAGATGGCCGAGGGGAATAAGCGAATTGCCCAATGAAGCGATCAGGCTGATAATGTAGCCGGACTTTCGTTCAGTCAGCACCAGGATGGCAAACAACCAGACGACAAGGAGGAGCACCGCAAAGAGGACTGCAATTCCTCCCTGGTCCATTCCTCTCACTTTTCGG
>CAYTDB010000258.1:0-2885 GCA_964436455.1 uncultured Anaerolinea sp.
CCGCTCTCATCCACCTCCAGCAGTTCACGGAAGACCAGCGGCAGAGTCTTCTGTGCCGCCTCGGATAACTTATCAAAGGTCTCCTGCGCCCGCGCTCCGATCGCTCCTTTTACCCCGCCAAACGAGTTGTACTCCGCAAAGTTCATTTGGTCGTCGTCGGCAGAGGCTTTGTGCAGCTGATCAAGCGCATAGGCCATCAACGCCAGCGCGCCGGGTGCATTACCTGTGTCCTCCAGTATCCTGCGCACAAGTCCATTCTCGAATCCCAGACCAGCCACGCGCGCCGGTCCATTGATCATCTCGTACAGTTCCAACTGCCCCGGTGCGCTCAAGGTGAAGGTGCTGTCCGTGTGGCGGTTGATCAGGCGCGAGAGCACCGGCGACTTGACACAGTAATGATAGAAGTCATCGCGCAGGGTGGCAATAATAAGAATGCGGGGTGAATTTACCGCTTCACTGATTGACACCTGAAATTTTTTGCACAGATCTGCATCGATCGTACGCGAGAACAGTTCCTCGAATTGGTCAATGACCAGTACGGCATGGGTTTCGGATCTGCTCAAGGACTTATCCAGTATCTCTCGCAGCCCGGAGCGGTTATCCCGTAGGAGGGAGGCAGTCTTTTGTATATCGAATTCTGCCACTGCCTGGCACAACGCATACGCCAGCACATCAAACGGCTCGCCTTTCCCAAATGCATCCGGAGTGAAGGTGATGATCTTCCAGTTCTCGCTACCATGCAGTGTGCCTCCGCGCAAACGCGGGATCAACCCCGCCCTGACAAGAGACGATTTTCCTGAACCTGATGCACCTACCACCATAAGAAAACGGCAATCCGGCTTTGAGAGGCGGGCAGCCAATTGTTCGATCTCTGCCTGTCGGCCAAAGAATACAGGCGCATATTCTTCGCCAAATGCACGCAAGCCCGGGAATGGCGATTTGCCCCGCGTCCATTCTGGCAGTATCGCAGCCGGTTTACCGAGCACATTCAACAGCTCTTTCAATTGCGCCACTAACGTTTCGGGAACATTGCTTTGGTGGACAACAATATCGATCCCGTTACCGATGGCGACTGCCGTACTATTACTGATATCTCCAACGTTGATGGCGGGCCCGTTCTCAGCAAGCTTTGCATCCATCTCGATTACGAGATCAAGCAGGGAATCATCGCCACTGCCTTCAGCGTGCGCACGTAATTCACCCATGATGCCTTTGATCGAATCGGATTCACCCATGATGTTAACTACCCTTGTTTGGCGCGTTTAGCAATCTTTTGGAAAATTGTACTCAAGCCTGAGATCGGGTTGATAAACGTGTTCACCGCCACCTCCAGAATATCCGGCGCCATCTGCGCAAGCGTGGTGAACCACTGCTGGACATTGCTTTCATCGGCCTGCTCACCCTTTGCAGCTTCGGCTTCCAATCCCTTGACCGCCGTCTCGGCCACGGTTTTGATGGGTCCCGCTGGCTTGGCCTGCACCGCCTCCATCAAAGTGGAAAAAGCCCTGGCGATCTCATCTGCCGATGAGCCTTGTGTGATATGAATATCCTGCTGGATGTTGCTGCCTATCCCGACACCTGTCGAATTGGAAATATTGCCAACTTGAATGGAAGGCCGGTCATTGCCTAGCTGCGGTTTTCCTTCCGGCTTCGCTGAAGAATCTGAACTGAACATCGCTCCTCCTTGTGGGTCAACCTCGCCCAGGCGCTTCTCAATGGCAGTATACAACGCGTCAAAATCCGAATCACGGTGCATCTCTGGTGTAAGCGTGTTCATATCTTTGAGAATGCTGGTCAGCCCGGAGATCTTGTCGCGGAAACGGTCATAGTCATCAATATCCTCACGAAGGCCCTGTAAGTTGGCCGGGTCAACGTCTTTCATGGCTTTGGCCAATTCAGCGCGTTTCGCCTCCCAATACTTCACATACTCAAGTCTCCTCACGGGGTCATAAATATCGGCATCCGAAAGAACGATCGGAAAAATGCGATCATGGAACTGCTTGTTCTCCGCGATCTCCACCAGCTCGAACATGCAGTTGGGCGAGCGCAGGTACTTGTCGCTGACCACCACGATGATGCAATGCCCCTGCCCGATCTGCTCCATGAATTCCTTGATGGAACCCTTGTAGCCCAGATCGCGCTTGTCGCGAATGATCTTGAGTCCGCGTTTCTGCAGGGATTGGTCCAGTTTGTTGACAATCTCCTCCCGCTCCGCGCCCCATGCATAGGAGATAAGGATGCTCGAGTCATCAGGCTTCATGCTTTGCTCCTCCATCTTCTTCCTCGTGGACATGGAACTCATCGTCCCGGGAATTGTCGGCTTTGAACCTGGCTGATTCAGCCCAATGGAGCCGGCTGTGGTTTGGCGGGGGAATTCGTACAAGCTCGTCCTGATGGACAGACTGGGCACCAAGCACAATGCCGCCCGGCCTGACTCCCCCTGCATCTTGGGTGACATGGATACTTGAGCCCACTCAGCGTGCCTCCGCAATCATCAGGCGAATCCAGCTCCCGAAGCCAATTGGATACAAGTTCCTCTTCATGGATATATTCCAGCGCCCGTCATGGTCGTTCCGGGCTTTCAGACAACCTCATACCGGTAAGCGCACCCTGTTACGCGGAATTATACTGGACATTCCTGATCGGAACGCCGGAATGATTCGGATGCCTGGGTATACCAAATAAGTGAATGCCAGAAGGGGCAGGGACAGAAAAGCGTTTTTCGAATGATCACTCCCGAAAAATCATCCGGAGGAGGGAACCATCCCCGCTCCGTTCGAGCGGAGGCTGGCTGTAACCTCGCGAATATCTTTATCGTCGTGTAATGCGATAAATATAACTTGATGTGTCCTCATTAATACTTTATAATGAGTAGCAGAAATAAT
>CAYTDB010000259.1:0-2877 GCA_964436455.1 uncultured Anaerolinea sp.
CGCGGTGAAATCTATCATGATCGAATGGAGTAAATAACCATGATAGATTTCGCCGTTAAAGAAAATACCCCTCAGGGAACGAAAATGCCTGATCTTGAAGAGTTTATGACCACTCAGGAAGCCTCTGAGAAACTGGATCTAACCATAAGGGCGGTCAATCGCCTTGTGGCGAACAATAAGCTTGAAGGAATCAGAGTCGGGAGGATGCATCTGATTTCCCGTGTATCCGTGAAATCGTATCTTGATAAGACAAGGGATATGAGTAAGAACGACCCCCGACGAAAGACTTTGAAGAAATAAGAAGCGTCTGTCATTTGGCAGGCGCTTTTTGTTTTGCTAAATTCATTTTGTCGCCAGATATTGACGGCTTTGTCAGCTACAAATATAACACCTTGAATGATCGTTTGCAGGAAACCATCAATAGCTTTACTCCTACCTTCACGATGGACTTGAACATGGGGCTCACCCAGGCCCTTAGCGATGGGACGAATGCGTATGTTTATGGGGTTAGGCGCATCGCGCAAGCCGCAGGCACTGGAACAGAATACTTCCTCGGCGATGCTCTCGGCTCCGTGCGCCAGTTGACCGACTCTAGCGGAGCAATTATCTATGCCCGCGCCTATGATCCATATTGTGTGGCCACAACAACGGCTGGCACGGCACAGACGAGTTACGGGTACACCGGTGAATATTCTGGGGATTCCACCCAGTTGACCTATTTGCGCTCGCGCTTCTATTCAAGCGGCACAGGTCGCTTTATCTCTCGCGACACGTGGAGTGGTAATGCAGAGATACCAATGTCGTTTAATCGGTCGGTCGGTGGAATTACATGGGAGGGAACCCCGTCAATCTTACTGATCCTTCAGGAATCAAGAAGCTGTGCGCAGGACCTTCGTGGATCACACTGCGCGCAAGGCGGACAACACCATCAGGCGCAAGATCGCCGACCTGACACTCTTCGAATTCTTCCTGCAGGAAGCCGGCGTATCAGCAGCCGGGCTTTATGAGGAGGCGCGCTCCTGGCATGGTGTGACTTGGGGACTCGTCGAGTCGTTCAAAGTATGGCAGTTGCAGCAAGGTTATGCCATCAGCTCGATCAACGGACGCCTCTCGACGGTCAAAACCTTTGCCCGGCTCGCCGCGAAAGCCGGCGTCATCACCGCAGAGGAATCGATCCTAATCGCCAGTGTAGAAGGCTATGCTCACAAAGAAGCAAAGCCCATCGATGAAAAGCGGAACGCAGAAGGCATCCGGACGCGCAAGGGAGCGAAGAAAGCTGACGCTGTCATCATCCCATCTGATATCGCAACGGATCTCACCACTAGGCAGCCGGAAACGCCCCAAGGCAAGCGCGATGCTTTGCTTATGTGTCTGTTGCTTGAGCATGGTCTACGGATCGGCGAGGTCGCGATCCTGACGGTGAAATCATTCGATCTCAATGCCGGCACGATCACGTTTTACAGACCGAAAGTGCAAAAGACACAGACACACGAGTTGACCCCGAGCACGCGCAATGCAGCCAAGGCCTATTTGCCACTGGCGCCTGCCCGCGGGATCATCTGGCGTAAATCCTGTAAAGGCACTGGCAAGCTCTCTAACCAAATGTCGTAAGCCAGTGCCACACGTGCCCTCGCCAAGCGCGTGGAACTCTTGGGACGCAAGGCAGGGCTCAAGGGTTGCCGACCCACGACGGACGCCACTTCTGGGCGACTTTCGAGGCGAATAGCAATACACCTGTAAACCGCCTCATGGACTCGGGTGGCGGGTCGAGTCCTGCCATGCCGAAAAGATATATCGAGTCTGCACACATTGCTAACAAAGGAACTGCAAAGGTAGAGTAGGAAGACACCAGCCATACCGATTGTTACCATGTGCCTCATGTCCAGAGTAAACTCCATGGAGCATTTAGCATATAGGATCACAAAACATGATCAACAAAAACCTCAGTCGCGACCAATGGTATGAACTGGATAACCAAATGAGTTGGACTCCTGCAGAGCCTGGTGATGAAGATGAATCAGGGCAGCATTTAACCTATTGTCAAAATTTAGATTTTCCACTAATTCGAAATGGGAAGCTATGAGACTGGCAAAAGATCTACTGAATGCAGGGTGGGACGAACCAGAAGTATGATTTTGCTAAGGTTCAAAACCCCAGCAGAACGCCTAGGTCAAGTGATCGAAAAGATAGAAGGTCATATGACTTTCTATCTCGAAAAGAGGTATCAAGATTCCATGTCAGAGGATGGAAATCAAAAGATGGAGTGTCATATGACACTCCATCTCGACAGAAACTTCAAATCAAGCCAGCAAATGTAGTTTATGGTAATTTCATTTGGAGCGGATCACCTTTCGCGGTGGAAGCTCCCTAAATGAGAGACTGCGCAGAGTTTTCTGTCCAGACTTGAACGCTTTCAGTTCTCGAATCCTTTGAGAGTACCATGACCGATATTACGCTTGGGTTATCCAAGTTCCTTTACTGTCAGGAAGGAACTTGCGGCTTTGGGCGAACTTTAACTTCCTGATTGATACGTTTGCCTAAGTCTCGTTCTGCAACTTCCAGATCATAACGAACCCGTAATCGAAGCCAGACTGCCGGGCTCGTACCAAAATAGCGTGCAAGACGCATGGCCGTATCCACACTAATGGAACGTTTCCCGTTGACGATCTGGCTGATACGGATTGGAGTAACGCCAAGGTCCTGTGCCAGGCGATACTGTGTTAAGCCCAGTGGCTTCATGAAATCTTCCAGCAAAATTTCGCCGGGATGAATGGGTGACATACTTTTATCCATTCCTTTTCTTCTCTTATCCGTGGTAACCCAAAATCTCAATGTCTTTCGCCGTGGGTTCTGGATATGAACACTATACTGCCCAGC
>CAYTDB010000260.1:0-2813 GCA_964436455.1 uncultured Anaerolinea sp.
ATCCGATCGAAGTCCGCTACGGGGATTTGGATCCGCAGGGGCATGTCAACAACGCCAAACATCTGACCTATTTCGAGCAGGCGCGTGTCGCTTACATGATCGAAATGGGACTATTCACAAAAGATCAATCTTTTATGGAGATTGGTGTGATCTTGGCAGATGTGCACATCACATACTTTGAGCCAGTCTATTTCGGGCAAAACATCAAGGTCGGAGTCCACGCGGCGAAGTTGGGGAACAAGTCCATGACCTGGGAGCAGAATATCGTGGATGCTGATACAGGCAAAGAACTCGCCAAAGGGGAAGTGGTCCTGGTGACATATGATTATCGTGTAGAGAAGACAATCACCATTCCGCAGGAGTGGAGAGAGAAGATCATTACGTTTGAAGGTTTGAAAGTCTAAACGTTGAAACGTTTCAACTTGTAAACTTGTGAACAAAGAGGAAAAACATGTCATTACCAACCATCGATCAGGAACATATCACCAAATTTCTTGTTGACCTGCTCAACATCCCGTCCCCTACTGGCTTTGCAGAGCCTGCGATTGCGTTTGTGGAAAAAGAACTTTCACAATACAAGCAATTAGAATTATCACGAACCCGCAAAGGCGCGTTGATCGCCAAATGGGAAGTGGATAGTGACCTTCCACCGATTGCCCTGACCGCGCATGCAGACACGCTTGGTGCTGTTGTGAAAGAGATCAAACCCAACGGACGGTTGAAATTAAGCCGCATTGGCGGGATCCAGTGGCCCAGTGTGGAGACCGAAGGGGTGTGGGTGTTTGCATCGAAAGGGGAGAAGGTGCGCGGATCGGTGTTGATCGATACGGCATCGGGACATGTCCACGGAGCAGAGGGAAGCAAGACACCGCGCGACGATGAGCACATGGAAGTCCGTTTGGATGTGAAGACAACCAGCGAAAAAGAGACACGCGAGTTGGGAATCAACGTTGGCGATTGCGTGGCGTTCGACCCGCGTGTTGAGGTGACGAATGGATTCATCCGCTCGCGATTCCTTGACGACAAGGCTTGCGTGGCAAATCTCGTCGCGGCGATCAAGTCGATGGCAGAGGCAAGTCTAAGTCCCGCGAGAACCGTTTATTTCCATATTTCCAATTATGAAGAAGTAGGTCACGGCGCGGCTGCAGGAATCCCAACTGAAGTCGAAGAGTTGGTCACTGTGGATATGGCGGTTGTTGGGCGCGGTCAGGAGTCGGATGAGTTCCACGTCACGTTGTGCACGAAAGACGGCGGCGGACCGTATCACTTTGGTTTGAACAACAAACTGCGCGCGCTGGCTGAAAAGCATGACATCCCGTACAAGACCGATGTGTATGTGTTCTATGGCTCCGATGGTGAAGCGTTCTGGCGCGCGGGCGGCGATGTGGCACTCGCGTTGATCGGACCTGGCATCGATGCCTCGCACAACTATGAGCGCGCACACATGGATGGACTTAACGCCACGACGAATTGGATTATGGCATATCTTTTGAGTGAGTAGATAACTGGAGATTGGAGACTAATCTCTACTCTCCAGTTTCTGAGGACTGGTTTATGAAATTTGATGCTGCATTACCCATTGTTGGATTGAAGGATGTTTCCGCAATTGCAAAATCCGCGGAGGATATTGGATTCGACGCGCTGTGGACTCAAGAGACTCAACACGACCCATTCCTGCCCTGTGCCTTGATCGCCGAACATACAACGCGTCTTAACTTCGGGACAGCAATCGCGGTTTCCTTTGCGCGTTCCCCTGCCAACCTGGCTTACACCGCCTGGGACCTGGCATCCCAATCAAGCGGACGCTTCATCCTTGGGCTGGGAACGCAGGTCAAGGCACACATCGAGCGGAGGTTCGGTCAGCCCTGGCCCGAGTCACCTGTGAAGAAACTGCGCGAGCAGATCGAAGTCATCCGCGCGTTTTGGGATTGCTGGCAGAACGGGACGAAGTTGAACTATCGCGGGGAGTATTACAAGATCACGTTGATGTCTCCGTTTTTCCAGCCCTCACCCCTGCCCCCCTCTCACGGCGGGAGAGGAGATGGGGGGGAGGGAGTAATTCCCATCTACATCGCAGGCGTCAACATGGGACTTGCCAGACTGGCGGGGGAACTCTGTGAAGGTTTCCATGCGCATCCGTTTAACAGTCCGCGCTATTTGAAAGAAGTAATTCTTCCAGCCATTGAAGAAGGAACAAAGAAGAATAGCCGCAAACGGGAGGATGTATCCGTTTCAGTGACCGCTTTCATCGCCACCACGCCTGAAGAGATGAACTTCGCACGCGCACAGATCTCGTTCTACGCCTCCACCCCCTCCTACCGCCCCGTCATGGAATTGCACGGCTGGAGCGGCATCGCAGAGACACTGTCCACGCACGCGGCGAAAGGCGAATGGACGGAGATGCCCATGCTCATTACAGATGAAATGCTGAGAGAGTTTTGTCTGGTGACTGAAGAAGACAAACTGGCTGAAGAATTGAAGAAACGCTACGAAGGGATCGCGGATCGGCTGACGTTGTACACTCCCTTTGCGCCGGGGGAGAAGGATGATTGGTGGAAGGGATTGGCTGAAAAGATCAATGGAAAAATCTGATCTCGCTGTTCTGGACGGCGAATGGTTGTCATCAGCAGTGAATTTCGGCTTGACAACAAAACACAAGGTGGCTTGGGGCTAATGCCTGAACATCACCAAAAACCTCGCATACCATTTCTGGATTAAAAAAGAAAGACTCCATTTCTGGAGTCTTCTTTTCTGTCGGGGCGAGAGGATTTGAACCTCCGACCTCTTGCACCCCATGCAAGCGCGCTAGCCGG
>CAYTDB010000261.1:0-2709 GCA_964436455.1 uncultured Anaerolinea sp.
GATGATGAGACATTAGATGATGAGTCAAATCCCTGAACTTTCAAAATACATTATTGCGCTTCTACACGATTTGAAATCGTAAAACAAAACGTTGTTCCCTTACCCAAGCCTTCTGACTCAACCCAGATTTGCCCCCCGTGCGTATCGATGATGCGCCTGACAAGCGCCAAACCGATGCCAGTGCCCTCGCTCATGGCATCCAGTTTGTGGAATATGCCAAAGATTCGCTCGTTGAAACGTGGTTCGATGCCAATGCCATTATCGCTGACATAAAAGATCGGATTCGCATCATCCCCTTGCCGCATACCGATCTCTATTTTTGGTTCTGATTGTTCGCCCATAAACTTGATGGAATTATCAAGCAGGCTTAAAAAGACCTCCAACAGACGTTGGCGGTCGCCATGGACCTGAGGGAGGTCATCTGCCACCTTCACTGTGATATGCTTTTGAACGATCTTCTCATGAAGTTGATTAAGGGATTCGTTCACCAATTCATTTAAGGGAAACTTGGTGAAATCGTGAATGATCCTGCCCACGCTCATCAGGTCAATCAGCTCGTTGATGAGCCTGAGCATTTTGTCCGTACCTTCGCTGATATGGTGAAGGTCGCGGTCGAGGCGGGTGATATCTCCTTTGATGGCGTCTTCGCGCAGATAACCCATAAAGCCGCGGATGGTAATGAGCGGCGACTTCAATTCATGTGACAACGTGTAGGCGAGTCGTTCCAGTTCGGCATTTCTCTGTTCAAGTTCCTGGATCAAATTTTCGCGTACCTCTTCAGCATGTTTGCGTTCGGTAATGTCCTGATAAATACCGACCGACAACAACCCACCGCTTTTCTCATCGACTCTTTTCACAGATGTATCGGCGATCCAGCGTGTCTGCCCATCCCGTGTACGGATATGGAAATCGCATTCCCACAAAACTGTGTGATCCTCGTTCGTGAGGCGATCGGCTTCTTCAAAAGACAGTTTGGCAGATCGACCGCGTGGAATGGCTTCCAGCCTCAAGGTGTCCCAAATCTCTGCTGTCATTTCTTCGGCAGAGTAACCGGTCAGGGAGTATATGCCCTCTCCAACATAATCATATTTCCACCGTCCTTCATGACTGATGACATACGGTACCGCACCGGCAGCATCAATGGCACGGCGGTATATATATTCCAATCGTTGTAAGGCAATCTCAGCTTGTTTGCGTTCGGTGATGTCTTGTTTGATCCCAATTGCCACAAGCCGCCCACTCTTTTTATCAATTCCTTTGACCGAGGTATCTGCAATCCAGCGCGTTTCCCCGTCGCGGGTGTGGATGCGGAAATCACATTCCCAAAGCAGGGAATGATCTTCGTTGGTGGCTCGATCCGCTTCTTCGTAGGTCAGATGCGCAAGTTTGCCGCGCGGAATGCCTTCCTGAATCAGCGAATCCCAAATTTTGGAATTTATTTCGGAGGCGGAATATCCTGTCATTTGTTGGATGCCCTCGCCAATAAAAAGGAAGGAATGCATGCTTTCGTCGAGTATATAGGGTACTGCACCGGCGGCATCAATGGCGCGACGGTACATATCATCCAATTGTTGCAGGGCAAGTTCAGCCTGCTTTCGCTCGGTCACATCCGTCAGAATACCGACCCGATAAAGGGGTTGACCGTGCTCATCATTGACCAGTACCGATTGATCATGGAACCAGGATATAAGATTGTTGCTGGAAATGACACGGTACTCAGCGTCGAATGGACCTCCCGTCAGATCAGCTCGTTCGCTCTCTGCCATGACACGATCCCTGTCTTCCGGGTAAATCATTTCCACCCACAAAAGTGGATCGTTGAGAAATTCTTCGCTGGTATGCCCCAGTATCTTTTCTACATGCGGACTGGAATAGATCGCGGAATTTAACAGCTCGTTCCCCACATTCACAACATAAATAACGGGAGGAATGTTTTCCAGAATGGTGCGGTAAAGATGTTCGTTCTTCTGCAGGGCAGCTATCGTCGTTCGGCTTTCGTCCAGACTGGACTCCAACTCCGATAGACGCTGACGGAGACGCTCAACTTCCTCGCGGAGTTGGTTATCAGAATCTTGCGGGATTGGTTTGTTCTTCATTCGAGCCATACTATTGCTATTTCGGCATCTCTTTAGCGTTTTTTATTGTTTCAATATCGAACGTGTATTCGCAGCACAACAAATCAAGCATCTGCTTTTTACAATCCACGTATAACCTCAAGAAATGACCCTATCAAATTCCCATCGCGGACTTGTATTATAGCAAATCCGCCGCCATAATCGGCACGTGGCATGGTCAATTTGCCATTGCCAGGGGAGCACTAAATGTATGTCAGTAAGTTTTGGCACAGGCAAGAAACTCTAACCACGAAGCCGCGGATACACAGAGAAAAAATCGAGTAGGAGGCGGCGGCTAACCGCCTCCTCTCACACCACCGGACATGCGGGTCCGCATCCGGCGGTTCACCGAGAATGGCACAAATCTGCGCTGGAGGTTCCTTCGTCTAGTGCCGGGGATGCTCGGCTCTCTGCACCATTCCTACGGGCTTCACCCGTTTCGCTGGCGCAGTAGTTCCTCTCTACCGAGGAAGGCGGCCATTCGTCTTCATCCCTCGAACTGCTCGTTGTACTACTCCTCTCGATGTTCAGCCCTTCCCGAAAACCTCCGGTGTCGGGTCGGAGGAGGCGCCAATGGTACAGGCTGGCCTCCGTC
>CAYTDB010000262.1:0-2701 GCA_964436455.1 uncultured Anaerolinea sp.
GTGATGACGCGCACGATCTCGCCTTTTTCGAAGATGACATCATTCGGGATATATCGCTCGCCTTTCAAGGTTTGCTCAACAACGGGATGACGTCCCTCGTTAATTTCCAAACCGTTTCCTTCATGGACCTCAGGTCTGTTATAGCCTCCCAAAGCCGCCACCTCCGCCAGAGCCGACAGCACATCCAACTCTGCCAGCGCCCTTGCCGTATCCAGCAATTTAAATGCGGACTTGGACAACTCGGCGCATATTTCCTTGAACAGGCGCAGTTCGATCTCGCGGATACGTTCTTCGGCGTTCAATACCAACGTTTCATATTCCTTCATCTCTGGCGTGATGAATCGTTCTGCATTGACCAAGGTCTGTTTGCGGATGTAGTGCCCAGGAGCTTTGTCCGCCGCGCCGCGTGAGATTTCGATGTAGTACCCGAATACTTTGTTGTATCCAACTTTCAGCGTCTTGAGACCCGTCTTTTCGCGTTCGACCGCTTCCAGGTTGGCGATCCAGTCTCGGGCGTGTTTCGATGCGTCGATGACAGAATCCAATTCTTGCGAATATCCCGCGCGGATGATTCCCGTGTTCTGCAAAGTGGATGGCGGGTTGCTGTCAATCGCTGACTGTAAAAGAGACAACTCCTCCATACACACCGACCACTGATTACTAATCGCTGATGCCTGGTTACCCATCACTTCTTTGACGTCAGGCAATTGACCCAGCGTGTCCCTCATCGCCACCAGATCGCGTGGCTGTGCCTGCCCGGCCATGACGCGGTTGACCAATCGTTCCAGGTCGGCAAGTGGTTTAAGCACGTTCCGGATCTCGGCTCTCTTCATGCCGTGGTCGAAGAAGTGCTGGACACCATCCTGCCGTTGTTTGATTTTTGATACATTCAATAACGGCTGACTGACCCATTGATGCATGAGCCGCTTGCCCATCGGTGTGACAGCGCGATCGAGCGCGCCAAGCAGCGAGCCCTTGCGTTCACCTCTCAGGGTTTCGTCAAGTTCGAGATTGCGGCGCGTGGATGCGTCGAGGGTCATGAACTCGTTAATGCTGTAGGAGCGCAGGCTGGTCAATAGTTTTAGCGCGTTGGGCTGCGTCTCTTTCAGGTATTGCAGAATCACCCCTGCGGAACGGATGGCGAGGCTGTGCCCTTTGATACCGAAGCCTTCCAATGTGGATGCGTTGAAATGGGTCAGCAGGGTTTCCTCACATTTACCAGGTTCAAACTTCCATGCTGGATAGGGTGTTTGATGTGCTTGCAGGCCGTTGTTTAGGGTCTGGTTATCGGGGACTAAAACCTCAGCAGGATGCAAACGCATCAATTCGGCATGGATGGCTTCGAGCGGCAGTTCAGTGACGGCGAACTCTCCAGTGGTGATATCGGCATAAGCGATCGAAGCAGCTTTGGAGCCTGTACTGAGCGAAGACGAGGCATCCAAAATGATTGAAGCGAGGTAATTATTTGAGTCACCGGGAAGAAGTCCCGGTTCGGTTACTGTTCCCGGGGTCACAACCCGTACAACCTTGCGCGGAACGAGACCATTTACCGGTGTATCACCGACCTGTTCGCAGATGGCAACGTGATATCCTTTTTCGATGAGGCGTGCCAGGTAATTATCCACCGCGTGATACGGGATTCCAGCCAGCGGGACGCGCACACCCTTTCCGATGGGACGTGATGTCAGCACGATATCGAGTTCGCGCGATGTGATCTCGGCATCCTCGTCGAAGGTTTCGTAGAAATCCCCGAGCCGAAAGAACAGGATCGTGTTGGGATATTCGTGTTTGATGTCGAGATACTGTTGTCGGCTGGGAGTGACTTCGTCTTTGGGCATGGCATGATTTTACTATGGGATTTGAGTTGGGTATAATCTCCTGAAAACTGCAAACTGCATCGCAAAAGGTGTGTGCAGTGACAAAGGAGCAACATGTATAAACTTGTATTGGTCCGTCATGGACAAAGTGTTTGGAATCTTGAGAATCGTTTCACTGGGTGGACGGATGTCGGGCTTACCGACCAGGGTCGGGCGGAGGCGCTGGAGGCGGGGAAGTTGTTGAAGGAAGGCGGTTACGTTTTTGATGTGGCATACACATCTGTTTTGCGGCGTGCCATCCAGACCCTGTGGATCGTCCTACAGGAAATGAACCTCGAGTGGATCCCTGTGGTCAATGCGTGGCAGTTGAATGAACGTCATTACGGTGATTTGCAGGGATTGAACAAGGCAGAGATGGCAAAGAAATTTGGGGAGGAGCAGGTGCACATTTGGAGACGCAGCTACGATGTGCCGCCTCCTCCATTGGATGACTCCGACGAGCGCCACCCGAAATTCGACCCGCGTTACGCTTCATTGACTCCCGAAGAGCTGCCTGCCACCGAGTCACTTAAGATCACGCTGGAACGTGTTCTGCCTTACTGGCATTCGACTTTGACTCCCGTAATAAAGTCAGGCAAACGTGTCATCGTTGCCGCGCACGGGAATAGTATCCGCGCCTTGGTGAAATATCTCGATAACATTTCGGATGAGGAAATTCCGGGCTTAAATATCCCGACAGGGTTGCCGTTAGTTTATGAGTTGAATGAAGAGTTAAAGCCGATCAAGAGCTACTATCTTGGTGATCCGGAAGAAGCGGCAAAGAAAGCTGCGGCTGTGGCGAACCAGGCAAAAATAAAGTAATAATATTTGGACATGGGAAGCCA
>CAYTDB010000263.1:0-2678 GCA_964436455.1 uncultured Anaerolinea sp.
GCGGCGATGGTGGTCAGCAGGCGCAGTTCGGATTCGCCGTAGGCGTTCTCGCGCTCGTAGTTTTCGAGTTGTAACGATCCAAGTACACGATCACTGCTGAGGATGGGTACAGCTGCCAGCGATTTGCTAAGGTCCGTCCCAGGGATGACTTCACCGCCTGTCTTTGCCACATATTCAGCTGTGTTCACGACAATGGGTTGACGGTCTTTTTTCATTGTCTCCAACAGTCCGCCTGGGATTGGCGTATACGGATCGGCAACTATTCTGTTGCCATGTTCATAGTTGTAGAGAGAATGGATCAGGTTGTTTGTTTCGTCATACCAATTGATGGAAAGATCAGGCGTATTGAACACTTCGCGCAATTTATCCCCGACCAGATCCACAATGGCCTGGAAGTCCAACTCGGCGGCGAGTCCCTGTTGGATGGAGTTGATGATCTGCAACTCAGCCACGCGCTCCTGCTCGGCTTTGAACGATTGTGCATTTTGCAATGCCACACTCATGGCATTTGCGAGAGTGGTTAACAAGCGTACGTCATTTTCACCATATACGTTTTGTTTATAGCTTTGAACACTGACTACACCTATCATTTCTTTGCCAAGCAGAATTGGAACGCCAAGATAGGATTCATTTAATTCCTTATCCTGCCCGGGTGACTTGATGGAAATACCTCCCGCTTTAATGAATTCCTCATACGTACCCATAAGCACCGGTTTTCGCGACTTGATAATGCGCATATAGTCACCTTGCCCATAGGGTAATTCCATCGGTGGCACGGTTTTTTCTCTATCCACGTAATAATGGCTGTAAACATATTTCTTTTTGGAGTCATACCTGATGATATAGGTTGTATCTGCGTGGAAGATCTCGCGTATCTTGTCGCCAACCAGGTTGTAGATTTCCTGCATATCCAGTTTGGAAGCGAGTCCTTCCTGCACGCTGTTGATGATGGCAAGCTCATTAACGCGAGAATTGAGTTCTTCTGTTCGTTCCTCGACTTTATGCTCGAGTCCTTCAAGCAGACCGGCATTATCCAATGCGACCGCGCCCTGGTTCGCCAACATGCCGAGCATGTCACGGTCGGTGTGGTCGAACGTGCCGTAGAGGGAGTCCATGTCTGCGTAGAGGTAGCCGAGGATTTGGTTTTGGGCGATCAATGGAGCGATGATTCTTGAACCGCTAAGTTCGCTAAGTCCGCTAAGAAAACCTTTTTTGTTCTTCACTTCGACTTTGCTCAGGGCAGGCTTTGCGCTCTTAGCACGCTTGGCGGTAGAGTCGCTCTTCGAAGGCAGAATCAACTGCACGGTCCGTGTGAGACGGGCTTGATCCAAATACCTCCCGATGCGCTTCAACACATTCGCCGTGTCTTCGGCTTTCTCGTAGCCTTTGCCCGATTGATACGAAGGGAGGGGCAGGATGGACTCTGCCACTTCGCGTTTACCGTCCTGTTCAAGGATCAACAGCACGCGCTCTCCACCGCTGAGTTCGGTGGCTTCCTGAACGAGGAAAGTTTGGATCTCGCTGACGGTTTTCAGCGCGTTGAGGCGCAGACCTGTATCCGCCAGGCGCTGGAAGGGTTCGCGTAGGTTGGATTCGATGTTGAGATGGGGATGCATAGGGGCGGATCGCGATCCGCCCCTACGCATCTTCACCCAATATTGCAGGAGGTTGCGATTGTCTTCCACCTTGTTGAGTGCATTGCGGCGCAAGCCTGCGTCGCGGATGTTCGTGATGCTTTCGAGCAAAAGGTCGTAGGCGCGTTCAAGGGCTTCGCGCGCTTCTTTCGTTTTCTTGTTGGCATTCAATGCCTGTACATGCCGCCACCAGATGTATTGTGAAGAATAGCCATCGGGTTTGGCAAAGTTTTGGGCACGGTGCAGGGTTGTGGCTTGGGTTGTGGCTTTGAGCGCCGCGGCAGGGGCACCCGCGGCGAGATGCAGTTTTGCCAGTTCGGGGAGAAAAACATGTTCAGAGCCCGTCTGGGCTTCTTTGATAATTTTCAGCGCAGATTTTGTATGACGAATGGCTGTTTTCAGGTCGCCTGCGGCGAATGCCAATTCTGCCCGCTGACTGAAAAGATTTGCATCCATTTGAGGATCGCCGAGGTCGGGGACGAGCGTTTCGAACTCCCGTAAATGCAGGCGGGCTGAGTCGAGGTCGCCGAGAATCAGTTCAGGAATGATGAGATTTGCCAGCCCATAGGTTAAAGCGACTTTTGCGCCCGTGGCGCGATTCGTTTCGATCACTTCATTTTGCAGGCGGCAGCTGTGCGGATACAAACCCAGTTCCTGGTAGGTAACTGCGAGATTGCCAAGAATGACAGATTGCCTTTCAACATAACCCGCAGTTTCAAAGGCGCTGAACGCTTGTTGAGTATGCTCGATGCGTTCGGCGATATCGGCATCATTAATAGTCAGCGCGTTCAGGGCATTGCCGATGCCATACTGGTCGCCAGCCTTCTGGCACAGTTCCAGTGCGGTCTGCGCAGCGCGGCGCGAGTCTTCGGCGCGGTTCAAGTCAACGAAAGCATTTGCCAATGACCAATACGCGCGTCCTGCGCCTGAGAGATCGCCCAGTTCCTGGTAGAGTGCGATGGCTTTTTGCGCGGGCTCGATGGCGGCTTCGCTTTGGCGTGTGCGCATTTGCGCTTCGCTCAGGCGGAAGAGGCTTTCGGCGCG
>CAYTDB010000264.1:0-2608 GCA_964436455.1 uncultured Anaerolinea sp.
CTGCTGCGACTTCGAGGGCGCGTTTGACGTGTTCCTGTCCTTTGATCTCACTGAAGTCTGTAGGGGTGAAGAGCGGTTCGAGGACATCATCGCCGGATGGTTAATAAGGCTCGATTAAACGGCGACCAGACCGGTGGTCGTAGAGACCCGCAAGCGTTCGGACGGGATAGACTTCCAGACCGGGGATCAAGGCGGCTTCGGGCGCGTCGGGTTCGGGGACGAACATCCGCTTGTATCCTTTGGTTCTGGCCGTTGCCGCCATCGGTAA
This sequence comes from uncultured Anaerolinea sp., assembly GCA_964436455.1. Classification (GTDB taxonomy): domain Bacteria; phylum Chloroflexota; class Anaerolineae; order Anaerolineales; family Villigracilaceae; genus Defluviilinea. The sequence continues at coordinate 269 of CAYTDB010000264.1, forward strand.
AATTCCGCGTGTGTGTCGGACAACACCATCGAGCGAGAGCTCACCAACAACGAGGGCGTCTTCGACAACTTGCATGCAGAAGCTGACCGGAGAGGATGATGTTGCCGAGCGCGATGGGCAGGTCGTAGGCGGGTTCCTCCTTGCGGATGGAGGCGGGTGAGAGGTTGACAACGATACGATGGCGGGGGAATGCCAACCGGCGTACTGATCGCGGTTTGCACACGCTCGCAGCTCTCCTGCACGGCAGCATCGGGCAGACCGACGATGATAACGGCAGGCAACCCGTTGGAGTAATCCACTTCGACTTCAACGATAACGCCTTCGAGCCCGACCAAAGCACAGAAAAATACGCGCGCAAGCATGGCGCGAGTGTAGACGAGGAGGAGGGAAATGTCATTGATATGTTTTGAAGTTCTCTATGGTAAACTTTTGCTCGCCAACCTTGGAATTATGATAACGAAAAACAGGAATTATTAAATGAATTTCATTCCCACAATCATCCCTGAAATTATTATCATTGAACCCAAAATTTTCGCTGATGAACGCGGTTTCTTCCTGGAAAGTTACCAGAAGAAACGTTTTGCTGAAGCTGGTATCGGTATGGACTTTGTGCAGGACAATCATTCCAGGTCGCAACGGGGAACCCTGCGCGGGCTTCATTATCAGATACAAAAGGCACAAGGAAAACTGGTGCGTGTGATTGCCGGGGAGATCTTCGATGTGGCAGTGGATATCAGAAAAAACTCCCCGAACTTTGGAAAATGGGTGGGCGATTATTTTTCTGCAGAAAATAAAAGAATGTTGTGGGTGCCACCAGGTTTCGCACACGGGTTCTTTGTGACCAGTCCTGTAGCCGAAGTACTCTACAAAGCAACCGATTATTATGCCCCTCAATGGGAAAGGTCCATTGCATGGAACGATCCAACGATCGGAATCAGGTGGCCGATCAGCAACGCACAACTGATCCTTTCACCCAAAGATGCAACGGGCAAATTACTGAACGAAGCAGAAGTTTATGAGGATGCACCCTAAAATGAAAACCCTCTTATTTGGCAAGAACGGACAACTTGGAACGGAATTTCAGCAACTCCTTCCCCAACTGGGAGATGTAACAAGTTTGGATTATCAGGAGATGGATCTTGGCAACATCTCCGCCTTGCAACAGACGCTGAAGGAATTGAAACCGGATTTGATCGTAAACGCATCTGCCTATACTGCGGTGGACCGGGCTGAAACCGAACAGGAAAAAGCCATGAGTGTCAACGCAGTGGCGCCTGGGGCAATGGCTGACTGGGCACGAAGATCCGGCGCGGTTCTTGTCCATTATTCCACCGACTATGTTTTCGATGGCAGGAAGGGTTCACCCTATGTCGAAAGCGACCCTGCCAACCCGCTCAATGTGTATGGCAAAAGCAAATTGGCGGGGGAGGAAAATATCAAGCAGGCGGGAGAGGCGTATTTGATCCTGCGGACCAGCTGGGTTTACAGTGTGGGGGGGATGGGGTTTGTGAGCAAGGCTCTGGAATGGGCACGCAAGAACGAGACGTTGAAGATCGTCAGTGACCAGATCAGCAACCCCACCTGGGCGCGGGACCTGGCAAAGGCAACTTTCAGTGTGATCTCGACCCATCGGGGCGATTTGCAGGATGTTATGAAGGAAAGACGCGGTCTGTATCATCTGGCGGGGGGCGGATATGCCTCCCGCTACGAGTGGACGAAACAGATCCTGGCAAACGATCCAAACCGGACCGAGCAGTTGGTCCGCTCCCTTGAACCTGTCACCAGCGATGCCTTTCCCGCACCTGCTCTCCGACCGCTGTTCACAGCATTGGATTGTTCGAAGTTCAAGCAAACTTTCAACATCAGCCTGCCGGACTGGTCTGAGTCTCTGAAAACTGCCATGGCTGGGTAAAATCGGTGCGATGGATTAAAGAAATGGGGGAATTGGCTCATCTTGTAAGAAGATGTGAACCAAAACAATTTAAATCTCCTGAAGCATCCAAAAATATTGTTCAAAACGTTGAAATTAACCAGATTGTAATCCCCGAAAAGCAAAAAAATCTTTTCATCCTGCATTTGATGGGTATAATGATTTTAAATCAATTGTATTGCGGGACCGCTCGTGGTGAAGTGCCGGTCATGTACAGAAAGAGTTTCGGAGGAAGACATGAATACAAAATTTCAAATGGGGCTGCGGGTCATTCTATTATTGATCATTTTGTTGTTAAATCTGGGGCTGGCGAATGTTCAGACGGTTTATGCTGCCGCACCTGAGAATGATGATATTACCAAGGCTACCCTTATTACAGGATTAACCTACAATGACATCGTTGATACAAC
>CAYTDB010000265.1:0-2607 GCA_964436455.1 uncultured Anaerolinea sp.
TCACAGGTGACAACCGCCGTACCGCCGAAGCGATTGCACGCAGAGTTGGTGTGACACGCGTGCTGGCGGAAGTCCTTCCCGAAGACAAAGCAAATAATATTCAATTGCTACAGACCGAAGGTAAAAAGGTCGCAATGGTCGGCGATGGCATCAACGATGCACCCGCGCTGGCACAAGCGGATGTGGGGCTCGCCATCGGCACAGGTACGGACGTTGCCATCGAAGCTTCAGACATCACGCTGATCAAAGGCAGTCTCAAGGGTGTGGTGACAGCCATCGAAGTCAGTCGCGCCACGATGACGAATATTTATCAAAATCTGGTTGGGGCATTTTTCTACAATGTTTTGGGTATTCCTGTTGCAATGGGCGTACTCTTCCCCTTCTTCGGCTTGTTGCTTAGCCCATTAATTGCCGGTGCAGCGATGGCGTTCTCGTCTGTAACGGTTGTTGGAAATGCCAATCGCCTGCGCGGATTCAAGCCGAAGTTCAGCGCAAAGTGAGATGATATGAAGGTCCAATTTCTTTATTTCGATGGTTGTCCATCCTGGGAAGCTGGTTTGAAAAATCTCCAAACTGCGTTGAAGGATGAAAATCTTTCGGCTTCCATTGAAATGGTTAATGTGGCAGATGATGACGACGCAACCCGATTGAAGTTTCTCGGTTCGCCGCACTTCCGAGTGGACGGTGAAGATTTGTGGCATGAAGAACGCGAAATATATTCATTGAGTTGCCGCGTCTATTCGACGCCAGAGGGCATTAAAGGCTTTCCAACCATATCCATGCTGAGGGAGCAACTCAGCAATTTCGAGTGAGTGTGAAATGTCCTACATCCCTGCCCTCAGTTTTCACTGGCTTACACCGCTATATGATCCCTACTCAAACGGGTCATGCGAGAGGAAACCTTCAAACGCAGACTGGTTCAACAGGCGAACATCCAGCCGCAGATGAACACCTATTTGCGCCGTCTCGAAGAGGCTGCGGATGATTTTGATGGGTTGATCCCGCGCTTCGTAACGGAAGCAGGCTTCGGGTCTGTGAGCGAAGCATAGAATTTCGTCATCATGTTCGGTCCGCTATCTTTATGGCGGGCTGTTAAAGGAGATTAACATGTACAATTTACAAATCTTTGTTATCCTTTCGGGAATCGTACTCACTGTATTAATTGCCTGGTATTTCTGGTTTGCACCCAAGACACAGACCCGCGCGGCGGTGTCTGCTTCTGGCGCGCAGGAGGTGGCGATCACAGTCAAAGGCGGATACACACCTGATGTGATTGTGGTTCAGAAAGGACGCCCGGTGCGGTTGACGTTCACGCGCCAGGAGAGTTCCGCATGTTCCGAAAAGGTGTTGGTCCCCGATTTCAATCAAAACGCATTATTACCCGAGGGTGAGCAAGTGACATTGGAATTCACCCCTGACAAAGAAGGCGAATATGGTTTCCAGTGCCAGATGGGTATGTTGCGAGGTAAGTTGATAGTGGAATAATGACGAAAGGTATATTCGAAATATGAAACTCCCAAAAAACCACATGCCAAACCTTTCCTACGTCGCGGCATTTGTCATCGGGGTGATTCTGTTTGCGGTCTTCTGGAAAATGATATTCAACTCCGCCTCCAGCGCGGCGGTTCTTGCAGGGATGGCTGGCGCGGCGGTAGTCGTGATCATCTTTTGGCTCAGGAATGAAATTCAACATCACGGAAGAGGAAAGCAATGACGCTGGATCAAAACGAAACGCCCTCACTTCCTCCGCAGCCAGAATATAAAACTGCTTGTGGAGGAAAAATCAAGGATCCATCCAAATTTCCCAGTGCGGAGTATCGCGCTGAAAGGATATATTTCTGCACACAGGCTTGTCTGGAAGTATTTCTATTGAATCCTGGTCTATTCATGGCGGGTAAAATGAAACATCCAATCTGATGCATTTACAAACTCTTTATCCTTCCTTGAATGGGAATTCATGATATAGGAATATACTTTCTTCAATAAGGAAAATCCGTGACCAACAATAAACTCACTCGCAGAGATGTTCTTAAGTTGATGGGATTGGGCGCGGGGGCATTGACCCTCAATGCCTGCGGACTCCTCCCGTCCGCTTCTGCCGACCCGACAGCGGCTTCCGTTTTTCCGACGCCACTTGCCACTTTGCCTGATCTCCCGATTCTGTCTGTAGACCTGACGGCTGGACGCGCCACACTGCCCCTTTTTTCGGGGAGGGAAACATCCATTTTGCGGTATCAGACTTCGGTCAAGGAAGGAGGCGGGGATTTCCTCCAGACGCTGAGCGAATCGTATCTGGGTCCGATCTTCAGAGTGAAACAGGGACAGCGCGTCCAGGTTCGGTTGAATAACGAATTGCCCGACCCGACCATCATCCATTGGCACGGGTTGAAAATTCCAGAAGAAATGGATGGGCATCCGCGTTATGCCGTCGCGCCTGGGAAAAGTTATGACTATAATTTTCAGGTGATCAACCGCGCGGGCATGTATTGGTTCCATCCGCACCCGCACCAGTTGACGGGACCTCAGGTCTATTATGGGCTGGCGGGCTTGTTCATCGTCAGTGACGAGGAGGAAGCCGCGCTGGGTTTGCCTTCGGGCGAATATGAT
>CAYTDB010000266.1:0-2549 GCA_964436455.1 uncultured Anaerolinea sp.
GATTGGTGAAGTCTCGTCAACGATATTTCTAATCGTTATGGTCCGCTCTGCTGTACAGGAAAGCTCATTGTTATCAGTGACTTGAACACAGACCGTGTAACCGACTTTGGTTTCAAAATCGAATAATGCAGTTGTTCTGAGCATATTCCCTGCTATGGAAAAGAAGGAATTGTTCGCGCCGTTACCTGCACATGAAGATGAAGAAACTAAAACAAAGGCGTGCGTATCGCTTGTGTTCAGGTCTGTGGTAGTGTACGTTCCAACTGTTGTGCCTGAGGGTTGGTTCTCCAAAACAGAATTGGGGGAAAGGGTGTATCCCGTTGGCGCGTAATTGGCAGTAATGGAAATATCGTCGATGCCCACCCATTCGTCAAAGCCTGCCGCGTCGGTGGTGATGATGCGTAACTCAACATGGGGCTGCTGGTTCACTGCCGCAGGCAGGGTCAAGTTGACAGGCATGACCAATGTGGCAAGGCTGGGACCTGTTGTCGCGTCCGCGATATATCCGCCTGGGATGTCGGTGAAATTTCCACTCGTCCCCACGCGATATTGCAGAGCGACCTGTTGCACAGCATTATCTGTCGAGCTGTCAATATCCCTGACGTTGTAAGAGATTTGAATTTGATTCGCGTTCGTTGTATCGAGAAAGATCTTGATGTAAGGCGCTCTAGCAGTGCCCGACCCCTGTAATGCGATGGTTGAATTTGCAATGCCATCAAATTCGGCGACTCCGCCAGTGGTAAGACCCGTGGCAGTTTGATTGGCAATAACATCCACCACGCCAGGATCATCCCCTGCAATGACAGTCTGCGGGTTAACACCCGTGGCTGCGGTCAAGTTGTCACCTCGATAGCCGATGATCGAAGGCACACCCGACCAATTATCATCCGCATTGATCAAACCCGTGATCGACCAGTCTTGCGTATACGGCAGAATATCGGGGGTGTTATTCGCTCTCGCGGGCATGCTTCCCAGCGTGAGCGCGACCAGGGTCACCAACAAAAAGATCGAAATGAATTTTGCTTTTGATCGGGAGGATATCTTTATCCCTCCTGTCTTGATGTTTTTTTTCGCATTCGATCACAAGCAAAACAAAAACGCCCTCTTTTTCGAGAGAGCGTTTCGTGATTTAGAAGCCTTCGGGTTTGCTCAGTTCGGCGATGCCATATTACCCTGAGCACTCTGCCCGCAAGGCTTCAATCACATTCTGACCATCGATCTGATAAACAGACGCGCCAAAGCCCTCCCATTTCTCAATTCCCACAACGATTTCCAACACGCCATCATGATTCAGGTCAATGAAATTCGCGAGCGAATAGGTGCGTGGAAAATTAATTTCCAATCCCTGCGAAGAATAAATATCCGCCACAAGCGGAATAGTCACCGCATCATTCCCCACAACCTTGCGCATGAGAACGACCGAATAATCGCCTGCCTTTGTAGTATGCTGTGAACCATCCAGACGGGTTGCGCTGATGAAGATCTCATCTGCACCATCACCTTCCAGATCCACACGAAAGATTTGGAGTGAACCGATCTCGGGTGAAGGTACACCTTCCGCGATCAGCCAATCGATCACCACCTGCTGATAGAACTGATTTTTTGCAGGGAGTTCGGTCACGTCCCGTTTCGTGATATCCCAGCCATCCAGAACGGCAACCATACCAATTCCATCAATGTCTGCATCAGTGCCAATGAAAAACGAATTACAGGTTGGAGATGACTTCAGCGCCAGACCCTTGAAAAAATATTTGTTTGCCCGCGTCAATGTGTGCAGACTATAAGTCGCCTCACCTGCAAAGCGCAAAGCGCTCACATCAGGTGTATACCATACGCCTCTACCCGCCCCACCCAGCAGGAGAAAGACTGTCTTATCATATTTTTTTCCAAACAGTACAGGAGAAAAGTCGATCGGTTTTTCCATTACTTCCTGAGTGGTTGAAGGTGGGGGAAATGTGGGAAGCGGTGTAAGGCTTGCTATCTCTTCCACAAATGGAGTTGGATTCGCCAGCGCCGTCTCTGTGCCTGCCACCCAGGGGGTGAAGGTCGGTGTAACAGCCGCATCCGTTGGAATATTTGAATTCTGTGAACAGGCAATCAGGCTAAAGATGACAGCGAACATCATCAAGCACTTTTTTACGTTCATGTTCTCCTCACTCAGTATACGTACTTTTATAGAACGATACCATCCGACAGGTTGTTCCAATCGAGTAGGAGGCGGCGGCTAACCGCCTCCTCTCACACCACCGGACATGCGGGTCCGCATCCGGCGGTTCACCGAGAATGGCACAGATCCTCTTGCGCTGGAGGTTCCTTCGTCTCGTGCCGGGGATGCTCGGCTCTCTGCACAACTCCCACGGGCTTCACCCGTTTCGCTTGCGCAGTAGTTCCTCTTTCCGAGGTAGGCGGCCTTCTGTGTTCATCCCGCGAACTGCTCGTTGTACTCACGCCTTCGGCCTCTCGATGTTCAGCCCTTCCCGAAAATAAACTTCCAGTGTCGGGTCGGAGGAGGCGCCAATGGTACAGGCTGGCCTCCGTCCGCCGCTCAA
>CAYTDB010000267.1:0-2547 GCA_964436455.1 uncultured Anaerolinea sp.
GAAGAGACCGGCTTTTCGCCGGTCTCTTCTCGTTTAAGACTTTGCCTTTACAGGATCAGGTATGTAGATAGTTCTCAGTCATGAAGAAAATCTGGCCGAAGACATCAAGTGGAAGTTAGATTCTCTTTTCGATGTATTGGACATTGGACAATCCCTTGAAATGTTCATCCTGCGTCCACAGGATGGCCTCGTATGCTCGGGCAACGGCAAGGATGATGCTGTCTGCCATGGCCAGTTTCAGTTCGCGGGAGATTTGGGCAGCTTCCAGTACCAGACTCCGATCCAGTTCCACTTCGCGCCCATGGGACAGGATCCCTACAGCAAGTAAAGCAGAATCTTCATCCCGTTCCGCCAGGAGACGTTTGAATACCTCATAAATACAAATGGTCGGGACGATCAGGTGTTCAAGATCACGGATCGGCGGAATAAAGAAACTGGCGTTTTCACCTTTTGCAAAGTACTCGATCCAACCTGAAGAATCAACAACGTTCATCAGCGTTCCTCATCCACTTCTTCGCGAATATTATCCGTGTTGATCCCTTTAAAGATTCCCAGGGCTTTTTCAATGGGAGGGACGATGACCAGTCGGATCGTGTTTTTATAGGGAATGAACATCACTTTTTGCCCAGGTTTTAAATTGAATTGTTCCCGAACTTCACGCGGGATCACAATTTGGTATTTCGTTGAAATTGTGGTTAAGGTTTTCATTTTTACATCTCCTTATCGAACAGAAAACGTAATACGATTTTACCATAACCGCTCTTTCAAGAGCAAACCTCAATGCATCAATAGATCTCCTGCTCCCAGTCTTCGTCTTTTGGAATGCTTTTCCAGTCGATCTTGGGTATCAATATTGCTGATCGCGCTCAAAGAGGGCGCGAAGAACAGGGCGACTGCGCACCCACAGCCAAAGAGTTTGGACGAACATCCCGAAACTGAAGGCACCGAGACCAATATACAATCCAGTCGTTTCTCCCCAAATAATACCGCCCAACAATACCAACCCTGTTCCCAGGAGAAAGACAGCTACAGCTTCCGATATGCCGCGTGTTTTACCACTATTGAGCAGGCTCCCCTGAAACCAGCTTTGGAGGGTATTTAGACCGGGCAGGAGCAGACCAAACCATAATCCGGTACGGGCCAGGCCTGCCAATTCCGGAGAAAGCCCCGTGAAATTTTCAAGCCACAGGCGGGAGAGCGGCGTTGCAGCGATGATAATCAAAGATCCGGTTGTACCAACGGAAAGCAGCGTTGTGAAACGCTTTAAAGCTTTTGTAGATAAAGGTTCATCCAGGAGGGCAACCACCACTTCGTTGAAGGCAACGCCCATGCTGCGTAACATGAATATAAAGCCTGAGATAACGGGCCAAACAGCGAGAGATTCCAAGGCATACGGCATCCTACTGAGAGCTGCACTGCCCATGGGTTGAATCAAAAGTGTGAGCAGCGAGGTCAGGACAAGGGGGATATAGAACGTGGCAAATGCCCGGTACGTGAGCGGAGGTTGAACAATGGGCGCAGGCTTCAATTGAGTATTGAGGACCGGTTGAACCCTAAATCCTATGTAAATGGCTTCGGCTGTCACACCCGATGCAACTGCGCTGGTGGCGGCGACAATCCCGGGTAATCCCAGAAAATAGCCGATCCCTGCTACAAGGATATCCATTCCCAGCCGGATGCCCGTGCCAACCCCAATGACGTTCGTATGTCCAAAACGGATCATGACACCCTGATGCAGTCGACGGAAGGCAATTGTCCAGGACCAGGGTGTCATGATCATTAAGCCAATTCGGGCTGGTTCTATAATTTCGGAAGGCACACCCAGGAGATCTTTGACGATGAAATCGTAGGCAGGGGTGAGGGCAACAGAAAGATGGATGATTGTGAGGAGACCGCCTGCGAGCAGCATATACGTGCGCAGCTTCTTATAGGAAGCCCAATCTTTGCTCAGTGCAGTTGAGGCAGCTAGCAGCATAATAACAGGGGCTTCAATTATGAGTGCAAGAGGAAAAACAACGCCACCATAAGCAGCCAGATTGATCTCGGGTTCGGCGAGGCGGGCAACCACCGCGCTTAGAACAGGTAATTCCATGCCCATGAGCAACCAGCTTGCCGCAAGGGGGATCCAGACTTTGAAAATCCGGGATAAGGACAAGGGTGAATTTGGCATTATGGGTTATTTTTTTTGATTCCATCCATAAAAAGAGATGCGCGGATTCTATCACTTGAATTTCAATTTGCATTCCCCATTAACTCTTCTGCTTCCTGCTATGATCTCGCTCCGCATAAACTGGCATAAACCCATTCTTGGATTCCCAGGCGCGGCAAAGGACTACACGGCAACGCTGATGGGCCTGTATTCGTTCTTTCTGTTCTTTTTCCGTGAGTACAAAATTTCGCTTTGCCATGCCTGTATTGTTGCCTTGTCCATAAGCAGACTTGAATAATATTGAACGAGACAGATCCGTTCATAAAAAAATCCCCTCACGGTTTTTTTTATTTTTCGCCATTTTCTGAAACCTGCTTCACTACCAATGGTATTGGTAA
>CAYTDB010000268.1:0-2353 GCA_964436455.1 uncultured Anaerolinea sp.
ACCGGTTATGCACGCAACCGCGTGTTTCAGGCAACCGAGATCTTCAAGGCATTGGAGAATTCAGAGTGAGTAAACATAACCTTTGTTTGCAAACCCAAAGATATGGATTCATTGCAGATCAAGAGCCTTCCTTTGCATGAATTGGTACAGTTTCTCAGCTTCGATAATGATCCCAAACCCTGGCAAGTCGAGTGCATCTATTTTTCGTTTTCGGATCCAGGCTCGGATCTGTTTTGATGTAGCATTGCACATCTGGGCGGCTTGAGGAACGGTGAAGTAGCTACCGCGTGGGATGAAGGTAGGGAGGATGTTCGGTTTTGTGATCACAGCTGGTTTGTCGATCTTCTTTACTTCTCGAACTTTTCTGCCGTAGGCAGCAATGAGACGAAAAACATCCCGTAATGCAGCTTCCGCTGCTTCTTCATCGCGGGTCGCAACGTGTTCCAGCAACTTCTTATGGATGTTCAAAAAATCAAAGAAGTCTTTTGCCTGGCCCGGCGAAAGGTCGATTTGGTTCTCCAGAGTTACATTACCATCAACTCTTTCAGAAGAGAGTGTATATGTTGGGGAGCCGATGACAAAATTATTGGATTTCCAAGTTTCGGTTACTCGCATTTGTTGGAGTATTTCAAGTGCGTATCCTGCATAGTGATGTGCGACAACTCGAGTGCTCGCTTCCCAGACAACAATGCCTCGGCATTGCCAATCTCGCTGCTGAAGAGGTGTAAGCCAGGCAGGAGACGTTGTTGGAGAAGTAAAGTGCTCCTCGAAGTTGAAATGCACTCCCCAGGTATTTTGATTCAGAACCGTTGAACAATTCATGGTGGACGCCCTGCTCTAAGAAATAGTATGAACAGGCTCAGTATAAAGCAGGCAGAGATTGGGATTAGCAAAAGCGTCGGTAGAGGGTAAGAAATGGAGTGATGGTTTATGGGAACGTTTTAAAGGAAAACACCCCTATAGGTAGGGGTGTTGGTGGATTTCCTGATGGTTTATTCTCTATTTACTGGGGTACATTCCAGGCTGGTCGAAACTTATACCCGTATACATGATATATGCCGCTTTGGATGTATTGTGTTGAATCTGTGAAAAGTTATTTGAGAAGATTGAGCAAATTTTCCTTTGTTAGCAGTCCAAGTTCATCCGGGGATGCGATAAACGGGCGAATATCGTCTACTACCTGGTCCCAAGGTGTGGGCCCAATTTTCTTGCGCACTTCTTCACGCCAATTATTTGACAACATGGTTTCACCCCTCCAGCCTGTTTGCTTCAAGGCATTGTTGAGCAAATCCAAATTGGGAGCAGGCCATTCCCTGTCGCTTAAATACCACATCATATCGTACAGGTCACGTCCTTTGAAATAAGGTCTTTGCAAAATAGCATGGAGTTTGCCAGCCAGCAGGGAGGCCTGATCATGGTGCTGTATATTAAGTAATACATGGCGACGGACGAGCGAAGTTGCCAGTCTGGCTCCAGCAGGCGGGTTTGTGTCAACTTCAATTTTCACAGCCAGAATTTCATCCCGATGAGGAGACAGACTCAATTCAAACAAAAGATTTGGAAAACGTATGAAGGCGCTGTGGACTGTTTTTCCATCATTCACTTTGAGCGTGATGATGTATCCCTGCGCCTCCAAATCTTTCCGAATGGATTGCAGGTATGCACGGAAATTGTAAGTGGCGGGGTTTCTTTCAAGCGCAAAATCCAGATCTTCGGAAAATCGCGGGAGTGAAAAAAGAAATCGCAGTGCAGTACCCCCATGAAAGGCAAGCGCGGTCATAGCGCCTGCCCGTTGTAGACTTTGCAGGATCAAAGCCTGTAAATATTCCCGCGCCAGGTTGCGCGCCTCAATTGGATTAGATATAGGTCGAATCAGCGCTGCCAGATATTCCTTCACTGTAACTCCTTATATTCACTTGCTTCCTGTAATGCCAATGATGCAACCTGGCTGGCAACTCGTTTCCACTTGGGCTTATCTGCACGCTCTGCAAATTCCAGTAACCGTTTCAAATCCAGCCGTTCCAGATTTTGCAGTCGGAGCTGTGTAAGATATGCCTGAGTATCGGAGTCTGGTGTCAAGTGTGCGAGATCGAGAATTGCTTTTTCAGGTTGGGCCATGAAAACAAATTGCCCTGTAACAACTTCCATCGATTGATAGCCAAAGAATAGATGGGGAGCAAGATGCTGAAAGACAAACCCGCCGTCCCATTGCGAAGGACGCGATAATGTCACACTGAGGGTACGGGGTACATATTCAGGGATCAAACCATAATGTGCCAGGGCTGATGTTCCGCTGACATATGAGCCAGTGACCAGTGCGTTGGCAACTAAAAATGGATGCGGCGTGACTTTG
>CAYTDB010000269.1:0-2319 GCA_964436455.1 uncultured Anaerolinea sp.
GTGCTCCACAGTGAGTGATGGCTCCATTTTACCCACTCATTGCGACTGGAGGAAAGATGCTGTTTTTCTAGAGTAAATTACTTGGGATGAGGTTTTTGCACGGTACGGCCCAAATTTCATTACCTCACCATTAACTTTGGACGATATTGCAACGCCTCCGCCAAATGCGCGGACTGGATTTCCTCACCCCTGCCAGATCCGCAATGGTACGCGCCAATTTCAGGATACGGTGATAGGCACGCGCCAACAAATTGAGCTGACTCATCGCCGCCCGCATCAAACTCTGATGTTTCGACAGGTTCAACACAGCGCCTTCGTCCTGCAACTGTCAACCTGCCCCGACTTTTTCATGCAAAACTTATCCGAATATCTGACATACTATACAAAGTGGGTTCATCTTCCATATCCCGCATTGCTGATGATAATGATAAAGAAGCCCAATCTTGCTTTTCTTGTTGTTCAGCCTTCATAAGTAAATACTGAACATAATCGAACAATTCTTCCTGAAATGAGTACGGAAGTTTTTGCGCGTATCGGTGAATCTTTTCATCAAGTGTCATGGCTTTTCACTCCATTATTTGTATCATCCCAGAAAAGCGGGGTGAGGAGAAATGACAATCTGATAAACTAAAGCATGTTCGAAAACATTGATCTTAGCGCATCAGTTACAAGTTAAGGTTTTTAGGGTCGTGTCAAGGGCAATTTCGGGCATTTTTGAACGGTTTTTGCCTTCAGATATGGTTCACGTGAAGGCTTTTAGTCTGGTTGTCTGGTAAGATTATCCGAAACGGTGCAACTTTGAAACCCGAGATTGCTTCAATTTCAAAAAATGTGGCTTTTGGCATCTAAAATTTGCTCCTTGACATCCGTCCAAAATGCTTAACTTGTAAGCAATGGGTTAATGCCAGTTTTTGTGCAAAATCTGGCACGTTCTTAGGTACGCTCCGCGGGTTCGTTAAACGGCATTTTCTGATCGGACCCGCGATGCAGCGTAAATATTACAGGTTAGCAACACACAGTCAGAAGGGTTAGTTTTATTGATCGAAATGGAATTGCTATAGGCGTTACCTCAGCCACCATCATACATTGGTTTTCGGTAGGGTCCCCCATCAAGTCGACAAGTGCTTTGCAGAAGACGGGACAATCATTAAATTTGGGATGTCTCCAGAATTTTGGAAGTAGATCGAACTCCGTTTTCAGCAAGGATCTTATTTGCGAGTTCAGTTGCGGATTGCCGGATATGTGTGGCGTGAGAACCAATCTCGATAGCTTGTTGAAGATTGCCAGTGGTTAATTTCTTGATCGGAATAGGCTTTAGTCCGACTCCCAATTGTGCGATTTGTCTACCCCAGTAATACTGATCAAACACAAACGGAATAACGCAGGAAGGCACACCCGAACGGAGTGCGTAGGCTGTTGTCCCCGAACCGCCATGATGAAAGATCATTGCCATACGGGGAAATAGCCAGTCATATGGGGCATACTCGACCTTGAACACATTCCTAGGCAGAGCCAAGTTTCCCAGTCCGCCCCAACCTGCATGGAGAATGCCACGCTGTCCGGTTCGCTTTAGGGCTTCCAGAATGATTTCCGTAGTCTGGCGTGGATTCTTGACCGGCATACTTCCAAATCCAATGAACACAGGTGGATTGCCTGTATCTAGGAAGTCCAGCAAGTCTTTGGGAGGTTCCCATTGTTTCTCTTCCGGGAACCATTAGCCGGTGATGTGAACATGTTCGTTCCAGTCAACAGGCCGCGGCACGACGTGTTCACTGAACCCGTTCAGGATCGGGATGTTCTTCGTACCGAGCTGTCCAAAGTAACTTTTGAGCGTTAAAGGTGAAAGCTTCAGTACCCGAGTCCGCCACTCATTAATGACCGAATGAAACAACTGCCACAAAACCTTCTCTCCCAAAGAATAGGTCATTCGGTTGTAGCCGGGCAGAGGCAGATTTGGAAAACCCATTAATGGCATAGTATTCGTACGGGCGAATGGAATAACAGAAGCCAGCATCATCGACAACTTGTATTTCTCTGCCAGATCGAATCCATACAAACCACCGGGCAGTTGATTAACGATGATATCAGTTTCTCCCAAATAAGGATCGGACAGACTACGCGCATATCCTTTCGCCAAACCGGTAAATGACCGCACCAAGCCCGGCATACTTGCCCCGCCGCCTGCCACCAATGCCTGCGCATCGCCGGGGATGGGATGAAAATCCAGACCTTGTTCGACGATGAGGGAGGCAAAGCTCTCAAACGTAATTAACCCAAGTTGCCACCTTGGGATAGAGGTTGACAAAAGTCCATGAGATT
>CAYTDB010000270.1:0-2302 GCA_964436455.1 uncultured Anaerolinea sp.
CACAGAAGACTCTGCCGCTGGTCTTCCGTGAACTGCTGGAGGTGGATGAGAGCGGCACTGCCACGCGCAAACGCGCCCCACTCGAACGCATGGAACGAGACGAATCCAGCCGTGAATTGGTGGAGGCGCTGGTGAAGGCTCGCCTGTTGGTGACTTCCCGCCGCGCCGGCGGCGACCAGGCACTGGTGGAGGTGGCACATGAGGCGCTCTTCCGCAGTTGGCCCAGGTTAAAAGACTGGATCGAAGAGACACAGGATGATCTGATCCTTTTGCGCCAGGTGCGGACCGCGGCTGACTGGTGGGATAAGCATGAGCGCCGACCGGAATTCCTGTGGCCTGATGAACGCCTGCAACCCGTCTATGCCATGCGCGGGAGAATGTCACCAGACCTGAACGAGACCGAGCAGGAATTCGTCCGCTTGGAAGTGGAGCGCTTGTGGGAAGAGATCGAAAACCTGGAGACACCCCACCGCCGCCGTTCATGGATCGGGGAACGACTGGACACATTAGGCGACCCGCGCCCGGGTGTTGGTTTGGTGCGTGAGATTCTGCCTTTGCGAGCGGAAGAAGATGCAACAGGCATTGCGGATTTACGCGCTGGCGAGATCCGTTTGTGGGGAGATCAACCAGAACATAAAGGATTACCCGATATTGTATGGTTGAACGTTCCTAGATCGAAAGGCAAAATTATATTTCGCGATACAGACAATAAACCTTATGGGTCTTTTTCTGTTAAACCGTTCTATATCGCCAAATACCCGATCACGTACAAGCAGTTTGAAGCATTCGTTGAGGCGGAAGATGGCTTCAAAAATTCGCAGTGGTGGGATGAATTGTGGGGGTTAATGATTTCTGATACACTTCATAATAAAATACCCGGTGAACAGTGCTTCAAGTTTGATAACCACCCGCGCGAAAATGTCTCCTGGTTCGATACGATCGCCTATTGCCGCTGGTTGAACGCACGAATGGAATGGGCGGAACTTCCCACGAATCTATCTGTTAGAACATTGGAAACGTTCAGGGGCATCCGTCTGCCCACCGAGTGGGAGTGGCAGTGGGCAGCAACTGGAGGCAATACGAAGTACGATTATCCATGGGGAATGGAATGGGATAGTACCAAAGCCAACACCACCGAGAGCGGATTGGGACGCACCACGGCAGTTGGGACGTATCCCACAGGTTCAGCCCCATGTGGTGCACTGGACCTGTGCGGAAACGTATATGAGTGGTGCTTGAATGAATATGACGACCCTGAGAACATCGGATTTAGCTCTCCAGATAGGCGGGTGGATCGTGGTGGCACGTGGCAATATACAATCCACGTCAGCAGCAAGTACGTCCGCAGCCGCTACGACGACCTCCCGGGCTACCGTAGCAATGAGATTGGTTTTCGGTTAGTTGTGCGTCCTCCTTCTCTGTGAACCACTGAACACTGTTACTCTGATCACTGAGACGCTGAATCTCTGTTCTCTGTTTGTAGCGAGTTAGGATAATCTATAAGAAGTTTAACCTCCCGCCCGTTAGGGCGGGACTCGCGTTAAAATTTTCGATGATCAGCCTTCCAATTGTTGGATGAGGGCGAGGTCGGTCATTGATCTTCCCGGGTGTTGCGTGACATTCCAAGCCAATCTTACACGATGGGTTGGCGGGTGGCATTTTGAATTAACATCAATCCCACCAGTGATCCTTCATCAGATGGGCGGCATAGCCCGGCAATAGCGGAGCCAAACCTAGAATACAAAAGTTCGTTCGCCAAGGCAAGCGTTTCCAGTGTTGTGCGCGGGGGATGCTTCATGTGATAATTTTGGGAGGCAGACCTCATTGCCTGCCAAGACTAGTGCTCTTCCATTGGGATGCGGAAGGCGTTATGTTAGTAACTCCAGCCAAGGGTGGATGTTGACTTGATTCGATTTGAGGATTGCGCATAACAAGTGTCAATCTCCAAAATCCTAATGAGAGGGGATACCCGTCCAGCAGGAATCCAGCTGGATGATCTTGTAGGCACATTCCCTCCAAGCAGGCATGCCCAGCAATGCAGAACCCAGGGGGGCAAAATGTTCCAACGCCAGCAGGAAGGACTTTCGGCTCTGCAGGTTGGAGGAACGCAGGAGTTTGTCAGCCAGCTTTCGCTGCTGGGCGGCATCATTCATGTTGACGGCCGCGATTCCGGCCGCCTCAATGGTTTGCGTGTCCATATTCTCGCTGACAAACCTGGCGACCTCATCATACTTGTTCGGTGTCGAACTGCTGACCGCCAAATAGATCTGTACCGCTGGCTTGTGCTGGTGGGCGGGAAGCA
>CAYTDB010000271.1:0-2292 GCA_964436455.1 uncultured Anaerolinea sp.
GGCAAACAATGGTGTCCATGCAGGGGTGGTGGTGACTGCCACAAGCACGTCACCTTGTTTCATCTTGTTGAAGTCTTCAGGGCTGAATAGCAGGCGCGCTGTGGCGGTGACTTTACCCGCGCTGGCGCCCAATCCCTTGATGACATTTCCAGAGGCGTTTTCCTTGCTCCACGGAAACAACCTTGCCCAAGATGAATTTTGGGGAATCACGGCAGGCGGGACGAGTTTCATTTGTTGGTGCCATATCGCTTTGCGTTCGGAAACACTTGCAACATAATCGGGCAGGTGCTCACCGCGTTCAAGCAGGGACGCGAGATTGTCCACTTCATCTTCAACCAGCCAGTAAATGTCTTCGGCATTTTCGAGGGCACCGTTTGCGACGAAACGTTTGCCCAACTCGCCTAATAAGCGGCGGATGGTGGTGTGTCCCATACCCATGTCCGCGAGGCTGTCTTCACGCGCAGGACCCGTATCTATTGCCCATTGGAAGCTCTTGTTGAACCAGCGGTTCGGTATCAACTTGAAGCGGCTTCGAATTTTTCGCAAAGTCTGTTCACGCTTTTCAGTTACTTCGCGTTGGCGTGCGTATGGGTCACTGCCTTTGCCTTCCACGTATGCTTTGACCGCTTCGATGATCAACCCTGGAGTCTCTGCGGGTGTCGGGTTCATGAAGTCGAATTCGTAGGAAGTGTGACCGAACTCATCCAGATATTTGTCGAGGCGAGACTTGAACTCTTCCCATTCTTGAGCGGGAACTGTTTCGGGATAAGAATCAGCCGTTAGCGCAGTGACCAGTTTCACGATCGGAGTTTGAAGCGTGAAGTCGCGCAGGGCGGGTCGTTCACGAATCCACATCCCCAGATCGAACAGGGATTTTTCCGCGCGCAGGGGTACAGTCTCCAAGCCAAACAATAACGTGGGCCCATCGGGATCGTCCTTGCGCTTGACCATCTTGTAGACGCTCGTGAAGATGATCTCACTGCTGCTCGCGGAGGGCAGTGTGCCTGATTGAATGAGCGTGTAATATTTGCCCGCCGCATATGTCAACTCGCGCGCGCCTTCGAGAATTTCAGAGGGAGACAGGGCTGTGTGATTTTTTTCATCCCATTTCGCGATCACACCTGCCAATGTTCTCCGCGCTTCGAGCCAGCGTTCTCTGCCTCCCGTAAACATGAATTTCAGACCCGTAAATGCAAGCCTTATCATGGCGAGCGTGAATTTCAGATTCATCAGGAAGCCCATGTATACGTAACCGTTGACAACGCGGTATTGATATTCAGCCTCCAATACGTTTATGTTCATCAAATCGCCCAGTTCGCCAGTGGCTTTGTTGACTGCGCGCAATCCCAGCGTGCCAAACAAGGGAGAGACCGCGTTGGGCAAATGTTCGGCGAGACTGCCGCGCGCATACACAGCTTTTGGATTGAAGCGCCGCCATTCGAGCGGCGGGGCAGGTTGTTCGGTTTGACCTTCTTTACTTTTCTCAAGAATCACTTCACCCTTTGTGCCATCCACGGTGATGGTCTGACCAACCACGATGCGCCGCGTCGCAACGCCCGTGCCAAGCACGGCAGGGATGCCATATTCGCGTGCCACAATGGAGCCGTGTGAAAGCGGACCGCCAATATCGGTCACGACTGCGGATGCCATCGCGAAGAGCGGAGTCCACGCCGGGGTGGTGATCGGGGCGACCAATACATCGCCTGGTTTCATCTGACCGAAATCTTCGGGACCATGCAGGACGCGAGCAACGCCTCCTGCCACGCCTGGGCTCGCCGCGACACCTTTGATCACATCGCCCCTGTTGCGGCGTCCGCGCTTATCTTTAAGTGACATCAAATCGAAACCGAAGACCTTCATTTGTGGCAGCATCATTGGCGGTCTGACGCTCAGTGCGGCTTGATGTTCGGCTTTGCGATACGGGATATTCTCTGCAAGTGAGCCTACGGATTGCCCCGCGTCAAGCCGTGTTGCGGTCTGTAGAACTTCATCCTGTGTCAGCCAGAAGATGTCATCGGCATTTGGAATTACGTTGTGTTTTACAAAGCGGCTTCCCACTTCACGCAGCATCTGCCGAATGAGCGGATACGCGAGACCGATCTCTGCCAGACCATCTTCACGCAATGGAGCATATTTCTGAGCGGAGGCAAGATATTTGTTAAACCATTTCGATCGCAGCCCCTTCAAACGCAGTCTCGTCATCATGACAGCATGAACGCGTCGTTCTGCTGACTCGCGTTGGCGCGAGTAGGGGTTTGTACCTTGTTCACTCAAGTAGAGTTTGAGCGCATC
>CAYTDB010000272.1:0-2288 GCA_964436455.1 uncultured Anaerolinea sp.
CGGCGATAAGTTTTACGCTGTTCGTGTCTCGGGGTGCGGCGGCACATTCGATGGCGAGTTGGCTGATGGCGTGCATATCCCTTGCCGTTTGACGAGCTTCTTCTTCCAGTCTTTTTCGTTCGACATTTTCCAGCTCCAGATCCTGATTGACTTGCTCCCAGTTGGTGGCTTGTTTCAAAAGATTGAGTGCAAATGGAGCAACAATAGCAGGGACGACTGTGCCGATGACCGCATTTGCTAACAACAATTCAATCGATACCATATCCAGTATCAGGATGCTCAAAATCCCTATCAGAATGATTGTTATCACGACCGATAGGATGATAGAGATGAATGTTCATTTCCATGTGCTGCCTGTGACAAGTTTGCTTTGTATATACCCACGCATAGTGCCTCTGAAATCATTTTTGTGCTTGAAACTGAGCGTAATTTTACTGTATGGCATTGGTCTCTCGGATAAAATTGAACGAAGGAGAACTTACAAAAATGAACAATGTCCGCCCTTATCTCAAGATACTCACTGAAGAACAGAAGCAGGAGATTCACCAATACACACTGCGGGTGCTTGCAACGACTGGCGTTCGCGTGGATTCGCCTTCAGCGTTGGAAATACTCGAGAAAAAAGTGGGCAGTTCGAACGTCGATGGAAGAACCGTGCGGATTCCGAAGGAGGTGGTTGATTGGGCGGTAAGTATCGCTCCAAAGAGAATCCAAATCTTTGACCGACGGGGGAATCCGCAATTCCAGATTGGCGGTGCGGAGGATCGGATCCGTTTCGGGATCGGGGTGACGGCATTGTATTATCAGGAGCCGGAGACGGATACGCCTGTGCTGTTCGAGCGCAAGCACATGCGTGGTATGGTGCGGCTTGGGAATAAACTGCCGCACTATGATATGGTTTCAACGGTGGGAATTGTGCGCGACGTGCCCGACGAACTGACGGATGTTTATGGAAGCCTGGAGCATTTTGCAAACGGGACAAAGCCGATGGTGTTGCTGATTTCCGATGAGCATAAATTTGATGATGTGCTGCGGATGTTCGAACTGTTACATGGGGATTTGAGTGAGAAGCCTTTTATCATTCCGTATTTCAATCCGGTGTCTCCGTTGGTTATGAATGAAGGCACTGTGGATAAGATGCAGATGTCTGCTGAGCGCGGACTTCCGTTCATCGTATCGAATTACAGCATGTCCGGTGCGACCACGCCGATCACTCCCGCAGGGACAATTGCAGTTTTGCTGGCTGAACTGCTTGCTGGTTTGGTGATCGGGCAGTTATTTAAAGAAGGTGCACCGATGCTGCTTGGCATGTTGCCTGTGTATTTTGATATGAAGACGCTGATGAACTTCTACGATCCGCAAAGTATTTTGATCAACCTGGCATGTGCGGAAATGATGGAGTTCTATGGCATCCCGCATTGCGGAACATCGGGGAGCGGCACAGGCTGGGGCATGGACCTGCTCGCCGCAGAGACCTATTGGATGAACACGCTCACGTTCTCCCTCACAAAAGGCGGGATCGCGCCGTTCGTCGGAGATACGCTTGGTTCCAAGGCGGTCTCGCCGTTAACTTTTATATACTGTCATGAGATCATCGATCAATCCTTACGCATAGCCAATGGATTTCATCTCGATGATATCCATGTGGGACTGGAAGAGATCAAATCGGTTGGGGCAGGGCAGAGTTATGTTACTGCTCCAACCACACTCAAGAAATACAAGACGGGTTATTACGCTAATTCCATTTTTCCGCGCTGGAGCATGGAAAAGTGGATTGAGGCGGGTCAACCCCACGCGCAGAACTGGTTGAGGGATTATTCGATCGAGTTTATAAAGGATTTGCCTGCGCCTGAAGACCATGAGGAGTTAATGGCAAAGGGAGAGGAATTTATCAAGTCATTGGGTTGAATATGACACTCAGATGACAAACAGCAGGTGACTTTAGTACAAGAACTCCGTATATTGGTATAGGTGCAACGAAAGGAGTTCGTATCATGAACTGGAAAACCTACTTCCTCAGATTTCTCCGAAATGTAGTTTTAGGGATTGTATTCAGTGTGGTGGTTCTTGGTGTGTTTGGTTACCTGCTGGGAGGAAAAGACGGTCTTGTTAATATGGCATACTGGGGCATTGCATTGGGCGTGATTGGCGGCTTTTTTTCGGGAATTGGTGTCCTGTTCGAGGCAGATTTTTGGGGAAAGGGTAACTACAAGATTTTCCCGGATTGGAACTGGTTTATCAAAAAATCGGATGACCAGGGAAGGGAATCTGACCATTAACTCTCGCCT
>CAYTDB010000273.1:0-2286 GCA_964436455.1 uncultured Anaerolinea sp.
AGATATTACCCAATCAAATCCATTCCGAAAGACGGGATTGAGGATGACTGGCACGGCCGTGTTTTACAGGTGAAACTGAACGAACTGGACGGTGTTCCTTATGCAAGATGGAAGGAAACAAGTGAAGTCCCCATGCAATTGCTTACCCGCTGGTACGGTTTTTCATTTACCTACCCGGACTGTGAGATTTTGGGTCAGTAAAAAGGATACTTAATGGACTCAAAAGCAAAAAATTTCTGGGAAGGCGTGCGAGCGGAGTTTCCGCTTCTTGTTGGCGTATTTCCGTTTGGCATGATCTACGGTGCACTGGCATTGAATGCCGGGCTTTCAAAGTCCGCTTCGCAAATGATGTCGTCAATTGTATTTGCAGGTTCGGCTCAATTCGTCACGGCACAACTCGTACATGACGCCGCGCCAGGATTTGTGATCGTGTTGACGATCGCGGTCGTCAATTTGCGCCATGTGTTGTACTCCGCTTCACTCGCCCCGTATCTTGCTTCCGTTTCGACGCGTTGGAAAACGCTGTTATCTTACCTCCTCACCGATGAAGCCTATGCCCCGACCATCCTCAAATATGAGCGTGAAGGTGCCCAACCGTTCAGTCACTGGTTCCTGCTTGGTGCGGGGCTGGCACTTTGGTCCACATGGCAGGTGAGCACCGCGCTGGGAATCTTCCTTGGCACTGCCATCCCTGATTCCTGGTCATTGGATTTTGCCCTGCCGTTGACGTTCATAGCGATGGTTGTACCGGTCTTGAAGGGAAGCCCATATGTTGCGGCTGCACTGTCCGCAGGGGTTGTGGCTTTGGTCGCCTATTCACTCCCGTTCAAACTGGGATTGATCCTTGCGGCTCTGATGGGAATTGTCATTGGAACGTATTTGGAGGGGAGAAACTCGTGAATATCTGGCTGGTGATGCTTTTCGGAGGGTTGGTCACATTCGGGATGCGGTTCTCGCTCATCTATTTGTTTGGCAGGTTTCAGATCCCGGAAACGATACGAAGGGCGTTGCATTATGTCCCGCCTGCGGTGCTGTCTGCGATCATCTTCCCTGAATTGTTTTTGCGTGATGGCGTGCTGGATGTTTCAATGGAAAACACGCGTCTGTTGGCAGGACTCATCGCCATGCTGGTGGCATGGTTCAGCAGGAATACATTGATCACGATCATCGCAGGGATGGTCGCGTTATTTGCCTTGCAATACTTCCTGTGAGATCTAGATGAAGATGGTGTAAGCCTGGTTTTCCCCATCCTGCCGTGAACGCGCCACCGCCTCTTTTGCCTTTTCGATCAGCATCTCGATCTCCATCGTGACAGTAATCCGCATGGATGAAGCGATACCCGTGCCGAGTTTAATGCTGATGGGTGTGCCATCCAGGAGGGAGACATCCGTATTCATAATGCCCTTGGTGATGCGCGCTGCGATCTTCTCAGCATCCTGACCGATCACGTCCGGGAGCGGCAGGAGAAAAATATTTTTCCCGTACCGTCCCAGCCCATCGTAGGGACGGCTCTTTTCACGGATCGCCTGTGCGATCAATACAAGCACATCATTGGCGATCTCCTCCCCATGTTTTTCGGTTAAGTCTTTGAAGTTGTCAATTTCGATGGCGATCAAGCTCAAGGGAGCCTGTCCTCGTCGGGCACGTTCAAGTTCTCCACGTGACAGTGTAAGGAACGCTATTTCATTCAGTGTCTTTGTCAATGGATCGAACATGGCTGTCTTTTCCAGCGCGCCTTTGGCGTTGACAAGACCATCTCCCAATCCCAACATGCGTTGACCAATGAATACGCGCGATTTCAACTCGAGAGGTACGATGGGTTTGTGCAGATAATCGTCTGCACCGCCGCGCGGCGTGGTGATATCCACATCCAGGACCTTGGAAGCTATCAATAATATATAAATGTAGTGGGGAGGCTGGGCTTCGCGAATGAGTTTGATGAACTGCTTGTCGTCTGCGTCTGTTGTGTTCCGATCCACGATCACGAAACGGACTCCTCCCTCTTGAAGATGTTGCATGGCATCATCACTGTTCCCAACCATAAGAACTTCATGTCCGCTGTGTTGGACCACTTGATGAATCACGCTGCGTTCCATTTCATCGTTGCTGAGGACGAGTATTTTCATGTACGCATCTCCGGCTCAATTATATCTCATGCATTATTCCATACCTGTGTTGACAAACACAAACTCCCATAGTAATATTTGCCCCGCTTTGACCACGCCGAGGTAGCTCAGTGGTAGAGCAGGGGACTCATAAGCCCTTGGTCGGGAGTCCAAATCTCCC
>CAYTDB010000274.1:0-2217 GCA_964436455.1 uncultured Anaerolinea sp.
TTGTTTATATGGGATCAGATCATATCGCGGCGACCGAAAAGGGCGAGCATTTTCAATCTACGCTGGACGGCGCTTTAAATGCTGTTGAACGCCAGGTCCGTGAACGCCGTAAACAACAGCGAAACTATTAAACCCGGGTGATTGATATCGTTATGAAAGGAGTATGGCTATGAATGATGATCAACCCTGGGAGTTTACTTGTACAACATGCGGCGGTCACAAATTAAACGTTTACCGGGTTTGGAAAATCCTGGCGGGACCTGAAAGTGAAACCTGGCAGGAATGGGGACCGCTCGAAACGGATCATACATGGGTCTTTAAATTCAAGGAAAAGGTTAAGAAAGATAACGACGATGAAGTGGGGCGGGAGGACTTCGGCGATTTCGCAGAAGACGACTCTTCTTCCAAGCCGGAAGAGTATGAGATTTTCGAGCCGCAGGACAATCCGGGAAACGACAAGTTTTACGTGAATTGCGCAGGCTGTGACCGCGAGATCGAGTTTGGCTGGTCAGAATCCAATCGCGGTGGGGGCATATTCCCTGTCGAATGTTCCGATTTCATTCCCGGAAAATTCTGGCCCGAGTCCCGGTATTTGGATTCCTGGCAAAAGAAGGGTTGGCTCTAAATAAAGAGAGGACGATCATGAACACTGCTGAAAATAAAATTGTGAGCGAGGTTCATGGCTGCATTGTATGCGCCAACCTGTTCACTGTTCTGGCTGTATATACACCGGAAGGTAAATTGCTGGATTGCACTGTGACCAGCCCTGGCGGACATATCGTGCCCGATGAAAGTCGTCCGCTGGTTGCCTGTGATACCCATGTCGCAGAGGAAATTGAACCTGCATACAAAAGATGGCAGTCCACAAATGACGAAGAAGCGGAAGAAGATTAAAACGGTACGTTATGGACTTTAAAGACTATTATGAAATATTGGGCGTAGCACCGAATGCCGATAAAAAGGGTATAAAGCAAACTTATCGCCAGTTGGCGCGTAAACATCATCCTGATGTAAATCCGGGCAACAAAGAAGCGGAAGAGAAATTCAAGACAATCAATGAAGCATATCAGGTTCTATCGGATGAAAAACAGCGCAAGAAATATGATGAGTTGCGCTCTCAATATCTGCAGTGGCAGCAAAAAGGCGGAGGCCAACAGGACTTCGATTGGCAGAACTGGTCAGCCCAGCCCGATAGAGGCTCTCACGTCCAATATGCCACTGCCGAAGACCTGGAAGATTTATTTGGAAGCGAATCACCATATTCCGATTTCTTCTCCAATATCTTTGGCGGCAAAGCCAGTAGTAGGCGAAGCGCTCCGATCAGTCCGCGCCGAGGGCGGGACGTCGAATACGAAGTTGACCTGACACTCGAAGAGGCTTTTCGCGGCACGGAGCGCGCGTTGGAAATAGACGGGCATCGCATCCAGGCAACCATTCCCCTCGGCGTACGCACCGGAACGCAGGTCCGTCTGTCGGGTCGCGGTGAAGCAGGCAGGAACGGCGGAGCGGCTGGAGATTTATTTTTGATTATCAAAGTTCTGCCCAATGACATTTTTGAACGCGATGGGGATGACCTGCACATGGATGCGGCGGTTGATATCTTCACGGCGATTGCTGGCGGCGAGATCCGCATCCCCGCGCTTGAGAAGCCGCTGACTTTGAAGATTCCTCCGCGCACCACTGCAAATCAGGTTTTCCGTATACGTGGTAAGGGTATGCCCTATCTGCGCGAATTAAATAAACGGGGTGACATGTTTGTGAGGGTAAGGTTGGTTCTGCCCGATGCACTGACCGACCAGGAAGTTGACAGCATCCGCGTGTTGGCTTCTGCCCGTAAAAAACCAACTGAACCAAGCGAGGTTAAATGATGATCCCCGAAAACCCATCCCCTGAAAGATATTGGTATTGTCCATACGAAGGCTACGAGTCGCGCAGTCAACGTCGTCTAAAGAATGATCTCGGAGTTGACGAGGCTGCTGCCGAAGCGATCATACACTTGCGCAAGCAGGTGCTTGAGTTACAGTCCCATATTCGTCAGTTGGAGATCGAACTGGAATCTCAGTTTGAAAGCAAACAGGCGCGTCTGGCTCATTACCGCGAAGTCTATTATGAAGCCACCTGGATCGAACTGGAAATTCAAGAATGACTTTACGGAGGATACTATGAACCTCGAAAAGTACACCCAAAAATCGCAGGAGGCTTTACTCGCCGCCCAGC
>CAYTDB010000275.1:0-2196 GCA_964436455.1 uncultured Anaerolinea sp.
CCAATCGTCGGATTTCAGGATGCGGTGGGCTTGATCCGCATCCGCCGCCACCAAACCAACCTGGATTTGCGGATAGGACCCATATATCGTTGCCCAGGCTTCCGCGGGCTGTAACCCCAGCCGCTGGACACCCGGAATGAACTCGCCGATGACGAACTCAAAATATTCCTGATCGCGTTCGGCGGCAATATCCCAGGTCATCAAGACTTTTACTGACATTTTTAACTCTTTTGGTATTCCAATACAACGACGCGCGTTTCATCGGGGAGACCGCTGCGCGTCACTTTTAGCGATGGTTGTGTTTCAGGTTTTGAAAGCCCCATCTCCTTGACAAACTTATTGAGCGATTCGAGTGAAATCTTGGCGGCAGGTGTTGCATAATGCATCGGGATGACAATGTTCGGTTCGATCAAGCTGATGACTTCCGCGGCTTTGGCGGCATTCAAACCACCACCACCGCCCACAGGGACAAGCGCCACATTGATCGTCCCAAGCGACTCGATCTCAGACTGGGTCGGTACCTGCTGGAGATCACCGAGATGCGCAACCGTGATGCCATCGTAGTCAAAAACATATACGGTGTTCCGGGCAGACCCATCCTTGCCCTTCTTTTTGCCGCCTGCGCCATCGGTGGATACGCCAGCAATGAAAACTCCACCGATCTCGAATTCACCGGCTCCGTCGATCACATGTGAGGAGCCTTTCACTGCATCCGTAAAATTATGACCGGGCGCATTATGACTGACGGTTACAATATCTGCTTTGAGTTTGAGTGTATCGTAACCGATGGCTTTGTTGTCAAAAGGATCGGTCACCACCGTGGCATAACTGCGCTCGGTGAGCCTGAAACAGGAATGTCCGTACCAGGTAATTTCCATAAGGTAAGTAGCCTCCGGAGCATTATTATAATGGATAAACTTATCACTTCTTCATAAGAATTAAGGTATGATAAAACCAAAGACTATTCCCTATCTTGAAGCCCTGTTTGCAGTGATCTTTTGGGAAGTTTCTCCATTGAGTCCATGTCCATCAGGAATATGCATCGACCAATCTTTGTCACAATCCAAACGGCTTGCAATTCCCATTGTCATCCCGCCCCAGCATCCAATTCCATTCGAGCGGCTCAAGCCTTGACAGGCTCCAAACACCTGTCAAACGTTTTCCTAACTCATTCGAATTCAATACGAGCCTCACCAATACAGTCTTGAAAATTAAAAAAACTTGAAGTCCGCGTTGGCGCGGTTCGAAAGTATTGCTGATAGACTGAATAAAGGTTAATCGTATCAATAAATAATTTTGTGGCCACTAACAGGTATGTAACGAGTTGCACCAGAGGAGTAAAGAACAAGCAACAATTCATGCTAATTATTCGATTTGGAGCGCGATAATTCCCTACCCAAGAAATGAGCATTGGATCATCTCTTTCGGTTATACAAACCCTCCCTTTGCTAGATTTTCGAGTG
Organism: uncultured Anaerolinea sp.; assembly: GCA_964436455.1. Classification (GTDB taxonomy): domain Bacteria; phylum Chloroflexota; class Anaerolineae; order Anaerolineales; family Villigracilaceae; genus Defluviilinea. The sequence goes on from CAYTDB010000275.1 coordinate 1,464, forward strand.
TTTGAGGCTATAGGCAGCTTCAACAGAACCGCTTCTGGTGTAATAATATTGACATGACGAACATGACAAATATCACTTGAGTTGGTGGGTTCCATATCCTATACTAGTCAGTGAGGGTAGAGTACAAATCAAATACGACAAGATTGGGAACAAACGGCATGGGACATGAGAAGCATCATGTAACTAATGGGAAAAAGTATCGTCTTGTCAACTAATTGTAAGATTGTGGCAAATGGATGATCGTGTATCGGATTAATTTACGAAAGATAGTATGGGCTAATTTTGGATATGTCTGGATGAATTGAACACCACAGAGATGGGATTTTCATCCATCAGAGGGTTGAACTAGGGTGACCTGGTCACATTCCATGAAGGACCATTTGCCGGGCATGAGTCCATCTATGATGTGAATCTTGCGGGATCCGAAAGAATAAGGGAGTTGCTCAAATAGATTGACCACCAGCGGCTTTGTATGAAATTGCCAGTCCAGCAGGTTAAGCGAATGAGAAAAGCACGGTTTCTGAACTAAAAGCCGTAACTCTTATTGGTTAATTCATTACAGGTACGATTTTGCTGAGGGGAATCAACTGGCTCATGAATCAAAAAAATCTGACATGAAGGTCATGTCGGAAAGGCGGATGCTTGCCAGAGTCGGATCAATATCTATGCCGGGAGTGGTGCAATACTTTATATGTGAAAAATGGGGGGAGTAAAATGAATATGTTCCTTTTAT
>CAYTDB010000276.1:0-1983 GCA_964436455.1 uncultured Anaerolinea sp.
CAGAATGTATTTGACTCACAAGCTGTCAACCACCGAAATGGCTAAGATCATCGAAGCATTAATGATCCAGCCCCCCAGTTCTGCGCCTTAATGTTAACCCCAGAATGTTTAGACCTTGGGCGTTCATGGCTTTGTGGTAAGCAGAAAAGATGATGGGACAGATTATTGGTGGGTTTGTTTATCGTGAAGGATTGCAATTCCTGCCGTATCTTTCGGGCGAGCGAACGCCTAATCCCGACCCGTTGGCGCGGGGTGCGTTCATCGGCTTAACCCTACGTCACAGCCGCGCCCACCTGACGCGTGCCGTGTTGGAGGGCGTGGCGTTCGGGTTGAAGGATTCGTTCACGTTGATTCAGAATGCTGGATTGGGCACGATCACGCAAGTCCGCGCTTCGGGCGGAGGGACAAAGAGCACGCTCTGGCGGTAAATCCTGGCTTCGGTGCTGGAAGCGGAATTGGTCACTGTGAACACAACAGAAGGTGCTGCGTTTGGAGCAGCACTGCTGGCGGGTGTTGGCATGGGAAGGTGGAATAGCGTGGCTGAGGCTTGCTCAGTATGTATCAAGCCCACTAATTCCACACAAGCAGTGACGGCTGAGTCAGAGCCTTATCGCAAATCTTATGCCGTGTATCACGAGCTGTACCCAGCGTTGAAGAGTAGTTTCGCAAGGATGTGATTTTGTTCGTGTTTTCCGCTTTTCACTGTCACCCCGGCGCGAAATGTACTGTCGATGGCGTACACCCTGCTCTTGTGTGGGAGCATCAATCAATTGAACAACCTGTATGTGTACGCCTGCAACTGTGATTAAGGACCAGGGATGGATCTCTTGGCCCATGTTGGACCATATCGGCATCTGCATAGAAACACCGTGTGTGGATTGCGAAAAAACTCAAAAGTGACTGCATCAACGAACAAAGGCAGGACCGCTAGGGATATATAGCAACGACTCGTAACTTTGCTGCATTTCATGCCAAACCAAATCCCAAAATGGATGTATAATACACATAAATCGGATTACTTATACACATCGAGAAAGAGGCGAAAAATGCGCACCAATATTGTGCTTGACGACAAGCTTGTTGAACGAGCCCAAAAACTGACTGGTATTAAAACCAAGCGTGAGGTGGTGAATGAAGCGTTACGGACACTTATCCAGTTGAATGAGCAGGCAGAGATCCGCAGTTTGCGCGGTAAGTTGAAGTGGGAAGGGGATCTCAAGGAACAACGTTTATCACGCGTCTTGCCGAGGTAATCATGCTCATCGTTGATTCCACGGTCTGGGTTGACTACTTCAATGGGGTCAGGAATCCACAAACGGATTACCTGGATCAAGTCGCTGATCAGACCCCGATCCTGATCGGAGACTTGATTTTGGCTGAGGTCTTGCAAGGTTTTCGCGAGGATACCGATTTTGAAAAAGCCCGCCATGCATTTGGAAGGTATATGCAGGTGGAGATGGTCAATCCTGAGCTGGCGGTACAGAGTGCGAGGAATTATCGGCTGTTGCGCAAACGGGGGATTACAGTTCGCAAAACGATCGACAGCCTGATCGCGACTTATTGTATTGAAAACGGTCATAATCTATTGCATAATGACAGTGACTTTGATGGATATGAAAAGCACCTGGGTTTGAGGGTCATTCATCCATGAGAGATGGATGTATGACGGCGCGGTCTGGCCCTCAGGGCTGGTCGGACAGAAACAGTCATCCGATAACCTTGTGGTATTATCCCTTTGCTTGAAATGGAAAGGGTATGACCAGTATAGAAAAAAGTAGGACAATAGTAGGACAATAGTAGTGCTTATGGTGTATCAAGAACATGCGATAGTCAAAGGTTGACGAGCTCGATACAGCGGTATATGAACTGGTCGGTACGAGCCTCTTTCTATACCCTAAACTAGCGCGTACGGTTGTTGATCTGGCGGGGACCAAGAGGACTTAACTGCTTTTCCAAGATCAAATCGTCCCTTGGGGATGCCCT
>CAYTDB010000277.1:0-1957 GCA_964436455.1 uncultured Anaerolinea sp.
TGCTGCCCACAACTTATCATCACTGGTGACATCCATCATAGGTTCTTGAGACATAAGTTCCTCCGAATTGAATCTGGGTTTGGGATTTCAAGTATTCTACAACCAATTACGACAAAGCGCAACTAAATTGATAAACCCATAAGTAATGGGGAAGTTACACTGCTCAAACTGGTAAAATCACCGTATGACAAGAATTGTTTTCATGGGCTCGCCTGATTTTGCATTGTCCACATTGCGGGGGGTGGCGGGTACGTATGATGTTGTCGGTGTAGTCACCCAGCCAGACCGTGCTTCCGGGCGTGGGCGCGAATTGAAACCGCCTCCCGTCAAAGTCCTTGCGCAGGAACTCAACATTCCTGTGATCCAGCCCGAAAAGCTCAAGCAACCTGAGGCAATGGAGCAATTGCGCGCCTGGGCTCCTGATCTCATCGTTGTTGCCGCGTTTGGGCAGATCCTCCGCAAGGATGTTTTGGAGTTGCCGCGCTTTGGATGCATCAATGTTCACGCATCATTGTTGCCGCGATGGAGAGGTGCCGCGCCAATCAACGCTGCCATTCTTGCTGGGGATGAAGAGACAGGCGTGACCATCATGCAAATGGATGTGGGACTCGATACCGGTCCCATGCTGGCAAAACGATCCATCCGCCTCAAACCGGACGATACAGCTGGTTCGGTCTTCCAAGCCTTGTCAGCGCAGGGAGCGGACCTCCTGCTCGAAACCCTGCCCGATTATCTATCCGGCAAGTTGACACCAACGCCGCAACCAGAAGAAGGTGCGACATACGCGCCCATGATGAAAAAGGAAGACGGGGTACTCGATTTCAATTCTGATGTGAACGAATTGGAACGGCGCGTGCGTGCATTCAATCCGTGGCCCGGGACGTTCATGGATTTTGACGGGACGATGCTGAAGGTCCATCGTTCGCATGGTGCGGCGGGAGAGGCGTCAGCGGCGCAGAGGCTGATCGTGGAGAATCAGCCGGCAGTCGGCGCGAGAGGCGGACTTCTTGTGCTGGATGAAGTTCAGCCTGCGGGGAAAAAGTCCATGAGCGGAAAGTCCTTTTTATCCGGCGCGCGGAACTGGCAGACCTGAGTTTCATCGCTCGAAAAGTGAAGAATATGCCTTGTCATAAATTTGTGACAGGGCATATAATTTTAAGTGGCACAAGAATCTTGTAGAAAGGAGTACTGATGGCAGAAGAACCGAAAGGATGCGCCCGTACGACCGGAGCCGTGATGGGAGATAAACCAGCTTCTCCTCCGGCTGATTCAACACAACCACAGAAGGAGAAGATTATGACCGCACGTGTGGGACAGAAGGCGCCGGATTTCGAAGCGCCTGTATACTATCAGGGGAAATTTGGCAGCGTAAGACTTTCCGACTTTTTGGGACAATGGGTTTTGGTTTGCTTCTACCCCGGTGATTTCACCTTTGTCTGAGCGACGGAGGTATCGGCGGTCGCCGATAAATATTCTGAGTTGAAGAAGTTGGGCGTGGAAGTGATCTCTGTGAGCGTGGATAGTCACTTTGTTCACAAGATGTGGAACGACCATGAGTTGAAAAAAATGGTGGATGGCGGTGTGCCATTCCGCATGGCATCCGATCAGGCTGGGAATGTGGGACGTGCCTATGGCGTGTGGGACGAGAACCAGGGCATCGAACTGCGCGGTCGCTTCATCATCGACCCCGATGGCGTGATCCAAGCGATGGAAGTAATGACTCCACCAGTAGGACGCCGCCTCTCTGAGACGATCCGGCAGATACAGGCGTTCCAGCATGTCCGTGAGACGAAGGGCGCCGAGGCAACTCCCGCTGGCTGGATGCCTGGTGACTTGACATTGAAACCAGGACCTGATCTGGTCGGCAATGTGTGGAAGGTTTGGAAGCCGGAGATGGAAAAGTAAAAACGATTTGCTTTGGAGATGAACGGGCTGGAATCGTTCAGCCCGTTTTGTT
>CAYTDB010000278.1:0-1903 GCA_964436455.1 uncultured Anaerolinea sp.
GCTTGGTTTGCGACGCGTTAAACAATAATAAGCAACGCGCGCTTGGGCGGCTTGGTAGACTCTGTATCGATCGCAATTCGGAGACGTTAAACCGAATCAACGATGGGCGCAATAAGGGCACATCCGCGTCCAAGGCGGTCACTTCCTTTCCTTGAGTGGGATGAATGTGTGTGTTCATAACTCGGTCAGTTATACTCCCGTGCATTGAGATACTTCAAGGGAGAGAAATTTCAGTTTGGTAATGCGTGAGGGGAGGTGAAACTTACCTTTGCGAAGCCTGTTTTGCCATTATCACTTCAAATACTGTCTTTGCGATTGTTTCCGACGGGAGTGTTCCGTCAATTGTGACATCTTTTTCTTTTCGGGCATTTTCCTGCACGGCTAAATAGAAATTCCTTCCTCTGTCCAAATACCATTCCAGATGTTGTTTGATGAATGCATAGGTTTCATCAGGCTTGCCATCCTGGGATGGGTCACCAATAATACGGAGCAGCCTGCGTGCGAGAGATACTTCAAGTGGAATGTCAATTTCTACGTGGAAGTCGATGTGGGGTCTTAATGCTGTGCGTGATTTTCCGAACGGCTCTTCGAGAATAAGATAGGCAGGTGGTTTGACCTCCTCTTTGGTGCTTGGGTGAACGATGGGTTGGCCCTCCTTTAGCGCGCGGACATCAGCGAAGAATTGAGGCGTTTTAAATTCGTCTGGGTTTGCCCCTCGTTCGGTCCATTCAACAGCGGATGGGTAATCGTCATCTGGATAATGATCAATCCCAAGTGAGAGTGCACCGCCAAACAGGTTGGTCAGGTGGCGCACAAGGGTGGATTTGCCCGCCCCCGACGGTCCGCTGATCGCGATGACGTAAGTTGGATTTGACATAAGTCACCTCTGCTATCCGATTCAAACCCGCTACCTCCCGTTAAGGTTCCGAAAATCAACGATCCTTTCGCTGTATAATAATGTCAGACAACAGAACGGAGTTTTGATGGCCTCAAGCAATTATAGAAATCCTGGCGTATCCCTTGACCTTGATTGGGTGATGGGTGCCCACGTAAATAAAAGCGCAGTGGAGCGACGCGTTGCAACGCTTCCCCTTCGCAGAACCGTGAAAAAGGACTGGCAGGCAGCCTGGCTGTTACGCGCCGTCACCTGCATTGACCTGACTACACTGGCAGGCGATGACACGCCTGGGCGTGTGAAACGTCTGTGCGCGAAGGCGAAAGTGCCGATTCGCCCCGATATGTTGGCAAGACTTGGTGTGGACGGTGAAAAGATCACTGTCGGCGCGGTGTGTGTGTACCCCAACCGAGTCGCGGACGCGGTCCATGCGCTTCAGGGCTCGGACATTCCAGTTGCCTCGGTTGCGACAGGATTCCCCGCGGGACAGACTCCTCTGCCACAGCGTATTGGTGAGATTGAGCAGGCCGTGGAGGCAGGCGCACGTGAAATTGATGTGGTCATTGCCCGCAGCTATGTGTTGACGGGTGATTGGCAGGCGATGTATGACGAGTTGCAGCAGTTCCGAAAAGCCTGTGGGGAAGCGCATATGAAGACCATTTTGGCAACAGGCGAATTGGGAACTTTGAAGCAAGTTTATCAAGCCAGCCTCGTGGCAATGATGGCAGGCTCGGACTTTATCAAGACTTCCACAGGGAAAGAGTCCGTCAATGCGACCCTGGAAGTGAGTCTCGTGATGACACGCGCCATCCGTGAATATCTTGAACGTTACAGCTACAAGATCGGATTCAAGCCCGCAGGCGGGATCAGTTCCGCAAAGCAGGCGATGGCTTGGCAGTCGCTGATGAAAGAAGAACTCGGCGATGATTGGCTGAAGAATGACCTGTTCCGCTTTGGCGCGAGCAGCTTGCTGACTGACCTTGAGCGGCAGTTGTATCACTACATCAC
>CAYTDB010000279.1:0-1875 GCA_964436455.1 uncultured Anaerolinea sp.
GGCAAAGTCCGCTGCCTTATCGCCGAGGTCAACTTCTGCGAGCAAGCCGTTGGAAACGAGGGTGCCAGCCTGGTCGTGAGCGATCACGATGATATCGGGACCTTCACCCAGAGGAGCGGCAACCTGGAAGTCATCGCGGATGGAGGACTTCAGTTCGACGACAAGTTCGAGGTTATAGGCGGCGAGAACTTCGTCTGCAAGATCCTGAAGGATCGGAGCGCGGGTATCATCAGCCCAGATGCGCAGGGTGCCGGCAGGCTCAACTGGAGCAGGAGCCGGTTCTTCGGTCGGCGCGGGAGCCGGTTCTTCGGTTGGAGCCGCAACCGGTTCTTCTGTGACGGGAACTTCCGTTGCGCCGCCACAGGCTGAGAGTACGAATGCTGTAATAAGCACAAAGCTAAACAGCCACATCAATTTGTTTTTCATTACTTCTTCTCCTTGTAGGAATATAGGGTTGATTTTTTTGGTGTCACAAATATGTTTCCATTTCCTTCGATTATAAGCGCATCACCTCCTTTTATGATTAATTCACTTCCAGAGTTTCCAAATCGCCTACTTTTGAAGCAGAATTCCTGTTATCAGCGGCAGCATGGATGGCTACGTTGACTGCTTGAACAGTTGCTCCGATTAATACGGACCTGCGTCCCAGCATGCCGGTGGTAATACGAACACTTTGTTCTGAAGCATGCATTGCCCGTTCGCGCACGGCTTGACGGATTGGGGCGGTAATAATATCACCGACCTGTGCTACACCACCCCCAATAATTACTACACTTGGGTTAAACAGGTTGATTAAGCCGGCAATGGCGATCCCCACATGGGTTCCCGCTTTCCGAAGGATTTCTTGTGCATAAAGATCACCCTGTTTTGCGGCTTCTGCTACTTCATAGGCAGTGATTTTTTCAACGGGGATATCGGCAAGCAGGGTTCGTTTACCGGACCTTGCCAGCGATTGTCCCTGTTTTGCAATTGCATGCCCGCCTGCATAAGCTTCAAGACATCCGTGATTGCCGCAATCGCAAAGCGGACCGTTTTCATCAATGGTGAGGTGTCCGATCTCTCCAGCCGCCCCCATTGTCCCGCCATAAATCTGTTGATTCAGGATAAGTCCTGCACCAATTCCGCTTCCCACTTTGATGTAGGCAATATTTTTCTCGCCGCGGCCTGCCCCATATGCCCATTCGCCCAATGCGCCCAACTCTGCATCATTATTAAGTGTGACCGGGTGCTCCCACATTTTTTCCAATCTGGTACGGATTGGATACCGATCCCAACCCGGCATGATGGGAGGCGCAATGACCATACCGGCTTCGGTTATTACCGGACCTGGCACGCCAATACCAATGGCATACAGATGGGAAATGGGTAACGTCTGTTCTTCGAGCAATTGTCGCAGGTTCTGGTCAGCCTTGGCGAGGCAAACTTCAGGACCATCTTTAATGTCAATTGGGAAGTTGGTTTCTTGGTGGATGCGTGCTGTAAAATCTGCCAATGCGATGCTCATGTGTGTTGCCCCCATGTCAATTGCGCCTACCAAACCGCGTTCTGGATTGATCTCAAGAACTATCGGTGGACGCCCACTTGGTACAGATCGGCTCTCCGCCTCGAAAATAACCCCGCTTTCAATCAGGTCGTTTACAATCAGGCTGACTGCTGCTCGAGTCAACCCCATGCGGTCAGCCAGGTCAGTTCTTGACATTCCCGTGCCTGAAAAACGAATCAAATCAAGAGCCGCATGTTTGTTAAAGCTCTTGACATTATAGTCAGCAGGAAGCCAAAAAAAAGTACTCAAATCAACCTTTCGAACGGTTCTAAAGTGGAGCGATAATAGCACAGACCTGTTATTTTTTCAAGTATTTTAACAAAGGGAGGTGG
>CAYTDB010000280.1:0-1798 GCA_964436455.1 uncultured Anaerolinea sp.
GGATAGGCATACTCAAAAGCAGGAACGCCGTTGAATTTCAGTTCGGCGGGTTCGTTTTTAGGAGGCAGATTATCTCAATAATTCTTCTCGATGTATTTCACGCTATCAAGGTCTTTGAAGTGTTCATCCTGTGTCCAAAGAGTGGCGTTGTTTGCGCGGGCGGTGGCAAGAATTAGACTATCTGCCATCGGCAGTTTTAATTCTGCCGAGAGTTTTGCGGCGTTCAATGCCAGCGATTCGTCAATCTCGACGACTTTCCCCTGCTTCATATCGCTGACATGAACTTGCGCCTCATTCAGTCCGTTTTGCAGGAGCAACTTCTTGAAGACTTCGTAAATGCAGATGACAGGCACAAGCAATTTCTTCGTGTCTTCGATGGCGGGGGCAAAAAATTCGGCGTTGCCGCCTTCTGCGAAATATTCCAACCAGCCTGAAGAGTCGACGATGTTCATACGCGATCCTCTTCGTCACGCTCGATTTTTGTGTCAATGCCTTTCAATGATCCGCGCGCCTGTTTGATGGGGCGGACGGGAATGAATATGACCATGTTGTCGTAGGCGATGACGTGCATTTTTTGTCCAGGCTTGACGCGCATTCTCTCGCGCACTTTCAATGGAATAACAACTTGATATTTTGGGGAAACAGTTACTGCATCCATACGAGACTCCTATCGATCTAAAAAACGTATGACAATCATACCACTACGCCAATCTCTTGGCACGAGGGGATTACTTCGTCGGACCCCCGAAAAGTATCTGGGCAGGCGAACGCCCTCCTCGCAGTGACAGGATTAATACTCTCCTGCAAACTTCTCATGGACCCAGAGGAATTCCTGGCATTTGTTCATCACCCGGACGAGACCGCCGAAGCCGGGGTCTTTGGCTTTGAGCAGGGCGTGGAGTTCGCGCAGGGTGGAGCCATCAGAGCGGAAGGCGACGCCATGTTCGAGAGAGGTGGAATCTGCTGTGCCGAGGAAGTCGCTGATCTTGGATGCTTCGCCGAGGGTTGCGTCAATGATGGATTTGTCGAAGTCGAGTTGTTCTTCGATGAGTTTGTAGGCGGTTTCATCGAGCGCGAGTTTGACGGCGGAGGAGGCGACGGGCAGCACCATGCCCAGCGTGCCTGTCAAGAATTTCAGATAGGGGCTGGCTTTCTTGAACCATTCACGCTCCAGTTCGAGGTCGTAGACGCCTTTCTTCATGTCGCCGTTGTTGAGGATGGGGAGCGGCAGACGCGAATGTTCACACCATAGGACGAGGCGGAACTTTTCACGAATCCATGTTTTGGGATTGAACGCGCTGCGGTCAAGCGGGAAGAAACTGAACAGGCGCGGACCTTCTTTGGCTTCGTCGGTGAGGACTTGCAGGAGATCGGTGTAGGTTTTGTCCACTTGAGAGAGAATGCGGCGCGAGGTGACATTGACTTCATACAGTTAGTCTTTAATGGCGGCGAATTCAGATTGCAAATCAATCAGTGAGAATTGCTGCTATCAGCTTGTTTTTCCTGCGGAAACGCATTGAATGTTTGGCAAGGGAAGCGGACAAACCAATCACATGGAGCGTTGGTATTGCACTTTGAGACAATCATGTGCGCGTTTTGTCAGAAAAACACTCTCCTTTTCAAAGTCAGATGTTAAGCATGAAATCGTAACCAGACTCTTTATCATCCGCTACAACCTATCACTTGTTACTTAACCATCACCGAAGTTTTTACAGGGTAACGATGCTCTCTTAAGGCTCTCTTCTACAATGGATTGTAATTTGTGTTCCTGGCTGCGCCCTTTTGCTGCTTCCACAAC
>CAYTDB010000281.1:0-1593 GCA_964436455.1 uncultured Anaerolinea sp.
ATCTGTACGGATGGGTAAAATGGTAATCCATGAGCCAAATCCAGAGCCTGGCCTTCAGCGAAATCGGGATTGGCATCGATCAAACAGATTTGCTCAGCCAATCCTTTCTGTGCCAGGGCATAAGCAAAGGTCGAGCCAACTGCACCCGCTCCAACAATAACAACTTTTCGAGATTTCCAGAGAGTATCCATATTTTTGCCTTTCTGAACAAAACCAATATGGACATTGTATATCTATTTTGTGATATTTCACACAACTATTATCTGACTCTTAGACTCTCTGAGAATTGCCGTGATACCCAATCATATTTAGCGAAGCACAACCCTGACTGTCTAAACAGTTTATTGGGGAATGTGTTCGGGTACGGGCACAACAAACGACCACTGTGTAGGAAGCTGCGCCCTGTACTTTTCAGCCAGGTCGCGCATGGTTTGTGTCGGGTTATGATGGAGACGATTGAGAAATTTGCGAGGTGCATCTGCCTGTGCCTGTCGGCTGCGTTGTTCTTGGTAGGCTTCAACGGATACCCCACGGATCTGTTCCAAGAGTTGTTCTTCACTTTCAGCCTGAAAAAGGATCTGATAGTGTCCAAAGTCTCGCAGTGGCTGGGTAGATGTTCTTCCACTGATGCGTCTTTGATGAGAGCGCAATCGTCCAAACAGGCTCTCGACCATCAAATCATCTTGTGGCAAGCCTGGGATATCAATGCAGTGCAGCAGATTGTCACCAAGCATCTGCCAACACTTGCGAAGCCCATCATACAGTGAGCGCAGGATGGCTTGGTCGCACGCTTCAGTTTCCAATTCTTGTAATAGTTCTTGCATCTCCTGTTTGACTTGTTGGCTGGTCGGTTTTGGGGCATTCAGATAGCAACTTGGCGGATAACGCAACTTGTGTATCCTGGAAGGATGCAGAATTTCAGGTTGAGCCGTTCCCTTGTAGGTTGATCGTTGGAAGAAAAAATATCGTCACCTGCTGGACAACCTTGGGCATATTGCCATTTGAAGATCATATTGAACATCAACTTTTTCTGGCGGGCGGGTGTTTCGGTTGCTTTAATCAACTACCTATGGGCATGGGCGGGAAACTCAGAATGTTCAAAGCATTATATGACATCATTTCATGAATTCGCATCCAATCAAACTCTAAACTAATCACTGATGAGGCTGATATGTCAAGGTATTCAGTTGGTAAAGTACAAACTCCGGAAAAAATGTCCCAAGTCAAGGCTGCCTCAGGCCGGTCTATAAGCCGCATTCTGTCCGGCGAGTTGCCTCGCCTGTGCGATCATCTCTCTGGGCGGCGCGTCACCGCACCGCTCGATGCGACCTACCCGGGACTGGCCCAATCATCGCATGAAAGGGCACGTATGAAGGCGAGCCGCCTCCCGCCATCCGCGGATGGCTTCGTCCCTGCTTGGTCTTGCTCCCGGCGGGGGTTACCTGGCCATCTGTATTACTACAGATGCCGGTGGTCTTTTACACCACCTTTTCACCATCACCCCCTCACCCCTTACAGGGTAAGGGTGGCTGTTTGTTTCTGTGGCCCTCATCCGGCAGGTTAGCTCCTCACGGAGGGTTCCCCGCCCCGGGT